>MERG01000382.1 GCA_001771985.1 Betaproteobacteria bacterium RIFCSPLOWO2_12_FULL_62_13
CTGTACGTTGACTGGCCACGGCCTCAAGGACCCCGATACCGCGATCGCACAAAGCGTGAAGCCGCTGACGGTCGAGGCCGAACCCGGGGCGATCGAACGCGTCATCCGCGAACACCTTCAAAAAAGCTGAACCGCGAAGGACGCGAAGGACGCAAAGGAAAAACAAGGAGGGACAAGAAAAAACCAGGCCAATATCAAGGCGAAAAAGCGGCAAAGAAAAAGTACGGCGAGGGAGCCAAGACCGCGCCCGTGACTCGGTAAATCAGTCTTTGCGGATAACTCACATTGGCAATAGACCCTGCGAAACAGCTCTGACCACGGCGCCCCCGGCGGCGGTCAGCACGACCACGAGCCACGGTGGCAGCTTCCAGAACATGAGCAGCACGAAAGCAGCGAGCGCAAGCCCGAAATCGGCGGCAGAGCGGATCGCGTTCGTCCAGACCGGGTCATATAGAAAGGCGAGAAGCATGCCCACGACCGCCGCGTTGACTCCGACCAGTGCCGAACGCATGGGACGAAAACGCCTCAGAGCGTCCCAGAACGGCAGCGGCCCGATCACGAGCAGGAACGATGAGGCGAAGATGCCCACCAGACAAATGACGGCACCGATCCAGCCGCTAGGTGTCACCGTCGACACAGTTCCGAGATAGGCCGCAAAAGTGAAAAGAGGGCCTGGGACGGCCTGCGCCGCACCGTAGCCCGCGAAAAAAGCTTCGTTGGATACCCAACCCGGAGGCCCTACCTCGGCCTGCAACAGCGGCAACACGACGTTACCGCCGCCAAACACCAGCGATCCGGCGCGGTAGAAACTGTCCAGCAATGCAATCGTCTGGGAAGAAGGAAACGCAGTCCGAAGCGCGGGCAGTGCGACCAGCAGCCCGAAAAACAAGGCCAGCGCTGTGATGCCTGCCGTACGGCTGACATTCGCGCCGATCGCAACGTGTTGCTCGTCCACATTCGTCTTGAGCAGCAGCAGGCCCGCGATGCCCCCCGCGACAATAGCGCCGATAAAGCCCAGGGGCGTGGGCCAGATCAGGACGATGATCGCGGCGAGCGCCGCCAGCGTGACGCGCGGCGCATCCGGCGTCAGGTTGCGGGCCATGCCCCAGACCGCCTGCGCCACCACCGGCACCGCAACGACCAAAAGGCCGTGCAGCCAGCCCAGGTCGACGCGGTCGCCCAGCGCGATGATGCCGAATCCAAACAGGATAAGAGCCAATGCGGAAGGGGCAGTGAAGGCAAGCCATGCGGCAAAAGCGCCCGGCAAACCGGCCTGCGACAGGCCGATGCCGATGCCGACTTTGCTGCTCGCCGGGCCCGGCGTGAACTGACACAGGGCGACGAGGTCTGCATAGGCCTGGTCAGTGATCCACTTGCGCCGGTTGACGAACTCCTCGCGAAAGTACCCGAGGTGCGCGATCGGGCCGCCGAACGACGTGCAGCCGAGCTTCAGGAAGATCTTGAATACAGTGAACGCCGACTCCCGCTTGGTTGCCTTGGCTTGTGGCAGCACTTCAGAATGCGGCATTTCTCGTCCCCTCTGTTGCATCGAATCGCAACACTTTAGAATTGGTACGGTGAGTTGTTGCGATATGGTCAGCGCATACGCGGGCCTGCCCTTCCCAACGTTCACTTATATCGTATCACGATAACGATGGACAATACCATAGTCAGGGACGTATTTCTTGCATTCGTGCGAGTTCACATTTTGCATCACGCCGCCAAGGATTCGATCTTTGGGCTCGAGATGATTCAGGAATTGCGTCGGCACGGCTATACGTTAAGTCCCGGCACGCTGTATCCGATTCTTCACGGCCTGGAGAAGTCGGGCTTTTTGAGCTCCAGCGGGAAAGTGGTTGGCGGGAAGATGCGCAAGTACTACAAAGCCACTGCAAAGGGGCGTCGCATGCTGGCCGAGGTCAAGGAGAAGATAAACGAACTGGTTAGCGAGATTGTGGAGAATTAGGCGACTAAGCGAGAAGGGAGACGGAACTTCCTCTCGAAGCCCAGTGGGCGGCTACAGGATTCGCTTGAACCACGCGAGCGACAGAAGCGCCGAAACGAGCGCCATGAGGATCGCTGCAGCCGCAAACAGCGCGCCGATCTCCACGTGCTGTTTCTCGAGCACGAACCGCGCGTTCAGCGACTGGTATATCTTTTTCAGGCCCGGCGCCGTGCTGGCATGGAAGTACTCGCCGCCTGTCATCTGCGCGATCTTCTTCAGCCTCTCCTCATCCAGGCGCACGCGCATCGACCAGCCCTCGGAGCGAAGGACCTCGCCGTTCGCGGTGCCCACACCGACAGTGAAGATACGAATGCCCCGATCGGCAGACATGCGGGCCGCGTCGAGCGGGTGAGGGCCAGTCGCGCTCTGGCCGTCGCTGAGCAGGATGATCGCGGCTGAGGTGTCGGAGCCCGGCGGGACTGGCTTGCGCAGCGGCTTTTCCTTCTCGTGGGTGTCGTCGGTCACGACGCCAGCATCCGGGAAGATCGTCGCGAGGCATGCGATGATGCCGCTGCCGACTGCGGTGCTGCGCTGGAATGAGAGCCGGTCAATTGCCGCAATAACGTCGTCCCGGCTCCCTGTCGGCGCCTGCACCACCGTGGCGTTCCCGGCGAACGACACCACACCGATGCGCACGCCTTGCGGCTGCTCGGCGGCGAAGGTCCTGGCTGCAGCTTTTGCCGCTTCAAGCCGATTGGGCGCGACGTCTGCGGCGCGCATGCTGCCGGAGACATCCACCGCAAGAATGACCGTCTGATGCCGCGATGGCAGCGTCACCACCGCTTGAGGGCGCGCAATAGCGAGGGCGATCGCGACGAGACCCAGCACGAACAGAATCGGCGGAACGTGTCGCCGTAAGCTGCGGCCGGCGCCCGCAGCCGCATTTACCGCAGCCAAGTTTGCATACCGGAGCGCTTTCCTTTTATTGCGTCGCAGTAGGGAGACGTAAAAGCCGATGAATGCCGGCACCGCAAGCAACAGCCACAAGGCCTCGGGCCAGAGGAATATCACGCAGCACTCTCAGTGTGGCCTTGCCGGCTTCCAGCCGTCCCCAGCCGGCTGTACCGCTTGCGCAGATCCGCAAAGCGGAGAATTGCGTCGACCACATCGTCGTGTGTCGACAGCTCCAGCGCATCCACGCCGGCTTGACCCAAGGCCATGCGCAGCGCCGCCTCGCGCTGCTCAGCCACCGCTGCGAAGCGCTTTCTGAGCGCCTTGTCGGACGTGTCAACGAGTAGCTGCTCTCCGCTCTCCGCGTCCTGAACTAGCAGCAACCCGAGGTCAGGCAGCTCGATCTCCAGCGGATCGTAGAGCCGCACCGCGACAACGTCGTGGCGCTGCGCTAATTGCGCCAAGGGTTTCGCCCAGCCCGGCAGGCTGATGAAATCGGAGACGACGAAAACGGTCGACCGTCTGAGGATCACCCGGAGCGCGGTCTGCAGCAGTTCATTCAAGTCCGTGGGCGCCGAATGCGTGAGTTCGGGCCGGGAAAGGATCCGGTGCAGGATGTGGAGCACGTGCCGGCGGCCGCTGCGGGGCGGGATTACCGCGTCCACGCGGTCGCCATACAAAAGCGCCCCAATGCGATTGCCCTGGCGGGTCAGGATCCGCGCGAGTACGGTCACAAACTCGCTGGACACCGACCGCTTTCTTACATGGTGCGAGCCGAAGTCGACCGACGGGCTGAGGTCGAGCAGAAACCACGCGGTTGCATCACGGTCCTCGTTGTATTCCCTCACGTAGGGCGTTTGGAGGCGCGCGGTCACGTTCCAGTCGATATACCGGACATCGTCGTGATACTGGTACTCGCGCAAATCGGCGAGGTCGAGGCCGCAGCCGCGAATGAGCGTCCGGTAGTCGCCGTGCAGCAGCCCGTCGAGCCGACGGATCACGGTCCACTCCAGGCGGCGCAGTATGCGCTCAGGATCCCGCGCCGACTCTGACATGGGTTTCCAGGGGCTTTTCTGGCGCGGGTACCATTGCCATGATCCGCCGGATCAACTCATCGGCGGTAAGCGCGTCGGAGAGCGCCTCATAAGTGAGCACCAGCCGGTGCCGAAGCACGTCGGGTGCGAGATCGGTCACATCCTCCGGCAGGACATAATCACGACCGCGCAGGCATGCGAGCGCCCGCGCGCACTCGATCAGGTGGATGGTCGCGCGCGGGCTGGCGCCGTACGAAAGGTAGCGGGCCAGGTCCGCGATGCCGTAGCGTTCCGGATATCGCGTCGCGGATGTGAGCCGCACCGCGTATTGCATCAGCGCCGGATCTACATACGCTGTCCGGCACTCGCGTTGGAGCGCGCCCAGTTGATCGGTCGTGGCGACCGGGGCGACTTTCGTCTCGGGACCCGTGACGCGCTCAACGATGACGAACTCCTCTTGCTCGCTCGGATACCCGACCAGCACTTTCATCATGAAGCGGTCCACCTGCGCCTCGGGCAGCGGGTAGGTACCCTCGGTCTCGATCGGATTTTGCGTGGCCATGACCAGGAAGGGCTTGGGGACGACGTGCGTTTCGCCGCCGATCGTCACCTGGCTCTCCTGCATCACCTCGAGCAGCGCGCTCTGCACCTTTGCAGGGGCACGATTGATCTCGTCGGCGAGGAGCAGGTTGGTGAAGACCGGGCCGAGCGCGGTGGTGAATTCCCCCGTCTTCTGGTTGTAGACGCGCGTGCCCACCAAGTCTGCCGGGACGAGGTCCGGCGTGAACTGGATCCGGCGAAACGTGCCGCGAATCGTGCGGGCGAGGGTCTTGACGGTCAGCGTCTTGGCAAGTCCCGGTACGCCTTCCACGAGCAGGTGTCCCTGCGCCAGGATGGCAACCAGCACGCGTTCCAAGAAGTAGTCCTGCCCCACGACAACCTTCTTGACCTCATAGAGGATTTGCTCCATCAGCGTGGAGACTTCCTCGAACTTCCTGACTGCCATGTCCATGTTGGTTATCCTCCTAGCAGCCTGTCGGACTTACCGGACCGGACAGGCTGCTAAAAGCAAAACCGGCCGGAATTCGACAAAATGCCGCTTCAAACAACCTCGAAAGGGCGTAAGCACGCAAAATTCTACGCGCTTCTGGCCATTGACGATCGCTTCTTGAACTCATTTGAGCGGCCGGTTTTGCATAAGGTGCTTGTCGCATCGCAAGTCCGACAAGCTCCTAGAATGGCGGGATGCCCACGGCTGCCGCGGCATTCTCGATTGGAACCGCGAATCCGATGCCGATAAACACGCCTTGGTTGGTCGGGTTGAGAATGGCAGTGACGATCCCGACCACGTGGCCATCTGTAGTCACCAGCGGCCCGCCAGAACTTCCAGGATTGACCGCCGCGTCGAACTGGATAAGATTGGTGAAGATCCGCTGGCCCTCCGGGGACAGATATTCGCGCTCGAGTCCGGAGACCACGCCCGCCGACACCGACGGGCCGATGCCGAATGGGAATCCGACCGCGATCACTTCTTGACCCAACGCCAAGTCCGTCGTGGATCGGATGGTGGCTGCGGTAAGCCCCTTGGGGATACTGTTTGCCTGAAGCACGGCGAGATCGTGCTCCGGCCGCAAACCGACGAGCGTCGCCTCCGATTCGTGCCCATCGGCGAAGATCACGTTCACCCGCTCGGCTTCGTTCACGACGTGGAGGTTGGTGAGAATGAGTCCCTTGTCGACGATGACGACACCCGTGCCGACGCTTTGCTCGGGCAGTTTCTTCGGCTTCTGTTCTGGCCTGAACCCATATACGCCGACGACGGATGGCCGAACGATCTCGTACGCCTTCGCCGCGAGCGAGGGCAGAAGCTTGGTCTCCAGCGCGCGAAGCACTGCCGCGTCGATGTCGGCTTGCGTGATCCTGCCCGCGGGTGGCGACATCGCCTGTTGCCCAAAGACGACGAGGAGCGCAATCGACGTGCCGACAACTATCCAGAGCACCCGATCGCGGTGCCGCAAGAACGTTTGGAAGCGGGAACGAAGTGGCGCGCCCGCTGTTGGCATCTCGACGACTTCGCGCAAGTAACCGGACGCGTCGGCACGGACCGGCTCAGGGGCTTCCTGTCGATCGGCCATCCGTGAACGCACGGACCGGCTGTAGAGCGCGGGTCTTTTCATGAGCGGCCCAAGCAGATGAAAACGTGAACGAAATGCACAAGCCTTCCTTATATCGCATTCCGATATCGCCGCTAATCCCTCACTCTGTTCATGGGTATCTTTGCTGACAAGCTGGATAGCACTATAAAGTGAAGATTGCGTACTATGGTGGCACGCTGACTAGGCGAATGGAAGTACGGCATGACTTTCCTCTGGCCTCACGCTCTTTGGCTGTTGTTTGGTCTACCGGTACTGGTCGGCGCATACGTCCGGTTGCTGCAGCGGCGCAGCAACCAGGCGCTGCGGTATGCCAGCCTCAGCGTGGTGCGCGAAGCAATTGGTGTCACCCTACGGGTGCGGCGCCACATTCCCCCGCTTCTGTTCCTGTTGGGAATTACCGCGCTCCTCCTCGCAGTCGCACGTCCTGCGGCCTTCGTTGTGGTGCCGTCCGGACAGGGGATGGTCATCCTTACGATAGACGTGTCCCTGAGCATGGCGGCAACCGACGTTGCGCCGACCCGCCTTGCAGCCGCGCAGGCCGCCGCAGCGGCTTTCATCAAAGCACAGCCGCCGGACGTACGCATAGGCATCGTCGCATTCGGTGGCCACGCTGACGTCGTCCAGTCCCCCACCTTGAACCGGGGAGGCGCACTGGCGGCGCTCGCGCGGCTCGAGTTGCAGCAATACACCGCGATCGGCACTGGTTTGATGGCGGCCCTCCGTACAATTTATCCGACGGCAAACATCGGTGGCGAGTACGATATCTTTGGCCGCGGGCGGCAGCCGACCGAACCGGAGCATATTTCGTTGCATCACGCGCATAACGCGGAAAAGGAACCACCCGGGCGGGTTCCGCCCGCCGCTGATTTGTCCACTGCCATTGTCCTTGTCAGCGATGGGCGAGGAACAATGGGCGTTCCTCCAATTAAGGCGGCGAAGATGGCCGCAGACCACGGCGTCCGGGTCTACACCGTAGGTGTCGGGACGCCTTACGGCGGCGTAGCAAACGTCGAGGGATGGCCAGCCATACACGCGGAGTTTGAGGAGGAGATCCTCAAGGAGATCGCGGCTGTCACACAGGGCGAGTACTTCCACGCGAGCACTGCGGGCAAGCTGGCGAAGATTTACAGCAAGCTGACCAGGCGAGTAGTCCTTGAGAGGAAGGAAACCGAGATCACCGCGCTGCTTGCTGCGATTGGAGCGGTGCTATTGCTCGTAGCGGCCGTGCTTTCCCTTTTGTGGTGCAATCGTTTCGCGTAATTCAAACCGCATCGAGAGATCGACCGCCTTGATATCCTTCGTGAGGCTGCCGATCGAGATGCGGTCGACGCCGGTTTCGGCGATCGCGCGCACGTTGTCCAGAGTAATGCCTCCCGAGGCTTCGAGCTCGGCGCGTCCGGCGGCAATCTTGACGGCGGCACGCATCGCATCGAGATCCATGTTGTCCAGCAGAATCATGCGCGCACCGGCGGCCAGCGCTTCACGCAACTGATCGAGATTTTCGACTTCGATCTGAATCCACACGCCGGGCGGCGCGATCTCGCTTGCCGCGGCAAGCGCCGCCCTGACGCCGCCGGCGGCGGCGATGTGGTTTTCCTTGATCAGTATGCCATCGTAGAGCCCCAGACGGTGATTCACGCCGCCGCCGGTTCTCACCGCGTACTTCTGTGCGATCCGCAACCCCGGCAATGTCTTGCGGGTATCGACGATCGCTGCGCGGGTTCCCTTTACGGCATCGACGTAGCGGCGGGTGGTCGTCGCCACCGCCGAAAGCAACTGCAGGAAGTTAAGCGCGGTTCGTTCGGCGGTAAGCAGCGCGCGCGCGCGACCGCTTATCGCGCATACCTTGGCGCCCGCCGCGATCTTCTCGCCTTCGGCGGCGTGCCAGGTGATGGCGACAGCGGGGTCGAATCTGCGGAAGCAAGCCTCGAACCACGCACCGCCGCACAACACCGCTTCACTGCGGCATATGAGGATAGCGCGGGCGGTGCAGTCAGCGGGTGTGAGCAAAGCGGTCAAATCGCCGCTGCCCACGTCTTCGCTCAGGGCCGCGCTCACGTTGCGCTCGATTTCGGATACCAGGTCCATGGAATTACCCCGCATCTACTGAGCGTCGTGCAAATCCCAGACACCGCTCAGCCCTCACCCCCGCCCCTCTCGCGGGGGGCGAGGGGAGATTTTTGGTGCACAGGGGTTGTCACCCATTTGCACGAGACTCAATAGGCGGCAATTCTAACCTTAAAGACGGCGTCTTTGCGGTTCGCTTTTTCCAGGTTCAATTGCGATGCTCAGCCCAGTAAATCGCGATCACCAGCGCGATCAGCGCGATTTCCGCGAGCGTCACCATCAGGATGATGAAGGTGATGCGTCGCGCCGCGGGCTTCATCGGCACCCAGACCCGGCGCATGTACCAGCGCCACGCCGCAAAACGACCCCAGCGGGCTTCGCGCCGCAGGTACTCGTGCAACGCGACGCCCCATGCATGCAGGCTCCTGTCCACCTCGCCTGTGTCGACGGCCATGCCGGGAGCGGCTGCCCCGTAGTCATCGGTGATCTTCAGCCGGCTCCCGACCGGGCCCGGCTCAATCTGAAAGCGCGTATGGCGCTTGGTGCCACGATCGTAATACACGACGAACTCAAGTTCTGACCTGCGATCAAGCGTGAGCTGCAGTTCGAACTCGCGGGCATTGCTCAGGTTTCGGAACGCCACATCGAAACGGCTCTCGTCGCGGTTATACCAATGGCGAAATTCCAGATAGGGGTTGATCCTGTAGAGCCGCTCCAGATCGCGGCAGAAATTCACGAGCCTCTCCGGGTCGAGCGGCGTGTCGAGAACGACCCATGCCGCGTCGGCGCCTGCGGGCTCGATGTCGCTCATCGAGGGTACGGAACGATCAGCAGCGGTGCCGCAAGTGTCTTGAGGAGTTGTTCCAGCCGCATGCGGGAGCGCACCCCCGGTGCTCCCGGTGGCCTGGGCGATCCGATCACGACCAGATCCGGGCTGACTTCCGCGGCGAAGCCGAGCAGGCACTCCGCGGGTTTCCCGATGACCACCGCAATCTGGTAGCGGGTGCCCCGGGCTGTCACCTGGGGCTCAAGTGCCTGCCGCTGCTCCTCGATCTCCTTTCCGAGCTGCGCTTCGACGTGCTTGCAGTAGGCGTCCCGGGTCGCGACGTTGTTGAGCCAGTCATCGCCCATCATGCCTTTCCAGAAGTCCGGGACCACCACAAGGTGAAACAGCGCACGGCCGCTTCCGCACAGCGCCAGCGCTGCGCGCTCCGCGGCGCACGCCCCGGGCGTGCCGTGGCTGGCGAGCAGAATACGTTGGGGTTCAAACATCGTACGGCGAACAAAAAAATCCCGATGATCGCGCGTGCCGATCATCGGGAGCGCTCCGAAAACAGGTCAGACAAATATCAATATCAGCACGGCGATGCCGAACGCCAGGCCAAGCGCCACGAAATCCTCGGAACGGTCGTTCTTGAAGATGGTCAGAGCGGAGCCGCGGTCAAATTTCTCTTCCATGGTGGTATCCTCCCGTCAAATGGTTTCGCTTACCAGCAGCATGACGACAATGAGCGAGCCCACTGCCTTGATCACGCCGACAATCGAGCCGACTACCAGCGGTTGGCCGCCGGCCTGCCGGATCGAGGCCATGGTGATCTGCATCCCGAGGCCGACCAGCCCGAAGGTGAAGAACCACGCGATCAGGTCGCGGAACTTCGCGATCTTCGGCGCCGTATGCCGCACTGCGCGGTGCGCGCGATTGAGCGCGGCGCTGCTTTCCTTCGACATGATCTTGGCATTGATCACACCCCGCACTGTCGCGTCGTCGTTCTCCGACATGATCTTCTTGCCCTCGATGAGACGCTGGAGCGCCGCGCGCTGGTCTTCGCGTTTGACCTTCTCGAGGTCCTTCTTGAGCGCTTCGATCTCCGGGCCCTTCAGGTAATGGTTGATTTCCTTGCCGGCACGATCCTTCCTGACCATGACTTTATCGCTGTTGTCGAAAAATGCGCCTTGGTAATGGCGCGCCGGTGCAAAGATACCGGTCGAGGAGAGCAGGAACATGAGGATGAATCCCAGCACGAACACCGGGAACTTGCCGACGATCACGGACATGACGTCGACCTTTTCGACATGGCGTGCAGCCGCCTCCTCACGCCGCACGTACCAGATTGCGAGCCACACCACGATGATCGGCAGGAACAGCACGCGCGTGATATTGAAAATCTCGGCGACCTTCAGCGTTTCGATGCCGCCGGGCTGAAAGGCGAGCGCCGCGCCCGCCACCTGAGCGGAGTTGAGGATGCCGGTGCCGGCCCACGCGCCGAACTGGATGTAACCCATGCCGAGCTGCTTGCCGACGATCGGGAACAGGAACATGCACAGCACGCCGAAGAGCAGGATGGTGCCGATGGTGTAGGCGATCTCGAGCGACTTGGCTTGCACTACCGGGGCTGCCGCGACCGCCGCCGACACGCCGCACACGCCGACGCCGGAGGACAGCACGCCGGTCATCGAATTGGGCAGATTGCGCCGCGTTCCCCACCACAGCACGAGCCCTACCGATCCCAACACGAAGACTCCGATCAGGACAACCGACAGTCGGCCGAGTTGCGCCAGCTCGGCGAAGCTATAGAGCGCGCCCAGCATGATAACGCCCGTTTTCAGCCCCAGGCGCGAGAGCCGCACACCGTTTTCCGCCCAACCGGGCACCTTGAACACGTTTACGACGATGATGCCGGCCAGAATGCCCATCACCACGTAGTTCAGGTTGAGAACACTCGCGAAATTGAAGCCGAGCGCGGGCTGAGCCGCGCGGCCCCATTTCGCCATCTGCGGATCGAGTCCCCATTTGACGATAAACGCCACCAGCATGATGAACATCACGCCGGCAACGGTGGAGAGGTAGTAGTCGGTGTGGCCCTCCTTGGGCGTGGCGAGCAGTTGCCACAGGCCAACCAGGATCGCCACGGCGCCAAAGGCATAGCCGAGGATCTGCATTTCCCCGGCATAGCGCCCGGTGTTGAGGTATTTGATCACGGGCTCCATCAGGCCGCTTTGCACGGCATAGGCGTAGGCGACCATGACGACGCCAATGATCAGTGTCCAGGGGCTTTTTTGGGTGTAGACCATGTGCTCCTCCTTGTTTTGCAACGTTGAATCGCGGGCGACACGCAGCCGCAGACGGCTGCTACCCAGTAATGATCGTTCTATTCACGCGCAAGCCTGCACCTTTCTTCTTGTGCGTCCGGCCTCAGCCACCGCCGTGCCGTCAAGCCGCAAGAGCGGCAACGCAAACGCCGATAGTTTTAGTCGGCCCTAGGACATTGTCAAGTGTTCGTTTGGCACCCACCGCATGCGGGCCAACGATCCGCGTGGTGCTGGGCAGACATAAATTTTTTCAATGGGTGCCTCTATTATACTGATGCAGCATGGCAGCAAATCGGGAGATCAGGGTGCAAGGAGTTCGGGCAATTGGGTGAGCTTTGCCACCATGGTGTCGGGCGCAATCCCGAGCGCGTCACAGGCGTAGCGCAACGCACTGGATCACTCATAGACCTTCGCCGAGGCCTTGCCGCGGAACACGC
Organism: Betaproteobacteria bacterium RIFCSPLOWO2_12_FULL_62_13; assembly: GCA_001771985.1. Lineage (GTDB taxonomy): Bacteria > Pseudomonadota > Gammaproteobacteria > Burkholderiales > SG8-41 > DSOT01. Next base: position 11,681 of record MERG01000382.1, read on the forward strand.
GGTAAGCATACACCGTATACGCGATGATGAACGGCAGCACGATCAGCGCACCGGCGAGCACGACTTTCAGCGACGAGGGACGCGCCGCCGCATCCCAGATAGTGATCCGGTCCATGACGACGTAAGGGAAGAGGCTGTACGCAAGGCCGGCGAAGGCGAGCACGTAGATCACGATGGCGCCGGCCAGCGGTCCCCGCTCCGCTGCTCGCTTGCCATGTTTCAGACGCCAGGTCTGGTGCAGTAACCAGAGCCATACCGCCGCACTCGCCAGCGGCAGCGGCATGAGGCCGAGCGTGCGTGGGAAGCCGAACCAGTTCTCACGCACGGTTTGGCTCGTGAATTCGCTGCGCCGCGCCTTTTCGTTGGGAATCGCGAACTGCACCAGCGGCACGCCTTTCCCGGTATGCCAGATCGCTTCCACCGCGGCGATCTTAGCCGGTTGATGCTCGAGCGTGTTCAGACCGTGCAAATCCCCGAGGAAAGCCTGCACCGGCGCGAGCACCGCCACAAGCGCCACGCCCGTGCGCAACGTTCGCGGCCCGGCAACGTTGCCCACATAGTTCATGACGCCCGGCCAGTTGGTGCCGAACTGGAACGACATCAACACCCCGGAAACGACTCCCATGGCGAAGGTGAGCGCTAAACCTTGGTCCAGAGTCTGCCGGTGTCGAGCCCATAGCGCGGCTGGACGCCGCTGCGGCGGCACCCCATAGGATCATGAAAGAGCGCTACTTGAAAACCGTGTCCCGTCCCCAATATCTCCTGTGTCCCGTCCCCAATATCTCCTTTAACTCACATTTTCAGACCCTTATGCGTTTCGACAAATTTACCACCAAGTTTCAACAGGCTTTTGCCGACGCCCAGAGTCTGGCGGTGGGCAACGACAATCCATGTATCGAGCCCCAGCACCTGCTTTATGCGCTGATCAATCAACAGGACGGTGGAACGGCGTCATTGCTCGCGCGCGCCGGCGTCAATGTTCAGGGCTTGCGCGGGGCGCTGAAGAACGCGCTCGACCGATTGCCCAAGGTGGAGGGAACGGGCGGCGAAGTCAACGTTTCGCGTGAGCTTGGCAATCTGCTGAATCTCACTGACAAGGAAGCACAAAAGCGCGGCGACCAGTTCATTGCATCCGAGCTTTTTGTACTCGCCCTCGCCAATGATAAAGGCGAGACTGGAAAACTCCTGAAGCAGCACGGCGGCAGTCGCGAAGCGCTGGAAAAAGCGATCCAGGCTGTCCGTGGCAGCGAAACGGTGCAGAGTCCGGAAGCCGAAGGGCAGCGCGAATCACTCAAGAAATACACGCTCGATCTCACCGAACGCGCGCGCGCCGGCAAACTCGACCCGGTGATCGGGCGCGATGATGAGATCCGGCGCGTCATCCAGATCCTGCAACGGCGCACCAAGAACAACCCGGTGCTGATCGGTGAACCCGGGGTGGGCAAGACCGCTATCGTCGAAGGCCTCGCCCAGCGTATCGTGAACGGCGAAGTGCCCGAGTCGCTCAAGAGCAAGCGCGTGCTCTCCCTCGACATGGCGGCAATGCTGGCCGGGGCCAAGTACCGCGGCGAGTTCGAGGAACGGTTGAAATCCGTGCTCAAGGAAATCGCGCAGGATGCGGGGCAGACCATCGTGTTCATAGACGAATTGCACACCATGGTCGGCGCCGGCAAGGCCGAAGGCGCGATCGACGCCGGCAACATGCTGAAGCCGGCGCTCGCGCGCGGCGAACTGCACTGTGTGGGCGCCACCACGCTCGACGAGTACCGCAAGTACGTCGAGAAGGACGCCGCGCTCGAACGGCGCTTCCAGAAAGTGCTGGTGAACGAGCCGTCGGTGGAAGCCACCATCGCAATCCTGCGCGGATTGCAGGAAAAATACGAAGTGCATCACGGCGTGGATATCACCGACCCGGCAATCGTTGCGGCGGCCGAACTCTCGCACCGCTACATCACCGACCGCTTTCTGCCCGACAAGGCGATCGACTTGATCGACGAAGCGGCTTCCCGCATCAAGATGGAGATCGACTCCAAGCCCGAGGAGATGGACCGGCTCGACCGGCGGCTGATCCAGCTCAAGATCGAGCGCGAGGCGGTGAAGAAGGAAAAGGACGAAGCCTCGCAGAAACGGCTCAAACTCCTCGAGGACGAGATCAAAACGCTCGAACGCGAGTACGCCGACCTCGAAGAGATCTGGAAAGCGGAAAAGGCCCAGGTCCAGGGCTCACAACACATCAAGGAAGAACTCGACCGGCTCAAGATCGAGATGGAAGCCGCAAAGCGCAACGGTGACTGGCAGAAGGTTTCCGAAATCCAGTACGGCAGGATTCCGCAGCTCGAGGCGCAAGTGAAGCAGGCCGACAAGCCCGGCAAGAAGGAAAAGCCGCGGCTGCTGCGCACACAGGTGGGTGCGGAGGAAATCGCCGAGGTCGTCTCACGCGCGACCGGGATTCCCGTATCCAAGATGATGCAGGGTGAGCGCGAGAAACTGCTCCTGATGGAGGACCGCCTGCACCGGCGCGTCGTCGGCCAGGATGAAGCCGTGAAGCTGGTGTCGGACGCCATCCGCCGCTCGCGCGCGGGGCTGTCGGATCCCAAGCGCCCCTATGGCTCGTTCCTGTTCCTGGGGCCGACGGGCGTGGGCAAGACGGAGCTGTGCAAGGCGCTCGCGGAATTCCTGTTCGATTCGGAGGACCATCTCATCCGCATCGACATGTCGGAATTCATGGAGAAACATTCGGTCGCGCGGCTGATCGGCGCGCCGCCCGGATACGTCGGCTATGAAGAAGGCGGTTATCTCACGGAAGCGGTGCGCCGCAAGCCGTACTCGGTGATCCTGCTCGATGAGGTCGAAAAGGCGCACCACGACGTGTTCAACGTGCTGCTGCAGGTGCTCGACGACGGGCGCATGACCGACGGACAAGGCCGCACCGTGGACTTCAAGAACACGGTGGTGGTGATGACGTCAAACCTCGGTTCGCAGATGATCCAGCAGATGGCGGGCGACGATTACCAGGTGGTGAAACTCGCCGTGCTGGGTGAAGTGAAAACGCATTTCCGCCCCGAATTCGTCAACCGCATCGACGAGATGGTGGTGTTCCACGCGCTCGACGAGAAGGATATCAGGTCGATCGCGAGTATCCAGCTCGGCTATCTCGAGAAACGTCTCGCGGGCATGGAGATGAAGCTCGAGGTGAGCGATGCCGCGCTCGCGGAAATCGCTGCGGCCGGTTTCGATGCGCTTTATGGCGCAAGGCCTCTGAAGCGCGCGATCCAGGCGAGAATCGAGAATCCGCTCGCCAAGGCCATCCTGGAAGGGCGCTTCGGACCCAAGGACAGGGTCCGCGTGGACGCGAAAAAGGGCGCAATCGTGTTGGAGAAGGCGCATACTGCCACCACCGCTGCGGCGTAAACGCCTCACCATTGCGCGGCGCGGGATGCCCTGACCGGCAGGGCTGATGCGACAAACCATCTCAAAAATACCGTTCGCCCCGAGCCCCTCGCTCCGTACCCGTTCGTCCCGAGCGTACGAGCAAAGCGAGGAAGTCGAGGGGTGAACGAGCCCAAATGATTTTTGAGATGGCTTCTAGTCACCTGATGCCGTAGAGTAATGACCCCATGGAGATCCGGCAGATTCAGGTCGGTTACGACAAGCTGCAGGATCGCGTGCTTCTGCGCATGTCGACCACTGACGAGTGCGAGTTCCGGTTCTGGCTCACGCGGCGGTTCGTGAAGCGGCTATGGGGCCTGCTGGTCAAGCTGCTGGAGCAGGACAAGGCAGTGCGCCAGCAGATCGACGAGGACACGCGGCGCACGGTGCTCGGAATCCAGCACGAGGGCTTCGTGCAGCAGGGCGACTTTTCCAGGGATTTTGAGGAGCGCCCGTATCATTTGCCGCTGGGCAAGGAGCCGGTGCTGCTGGCCCAGGGCGAGGGAAAACAGCGCGATGACGGCGCCTATGTTCTCGGCCTGCATACGCAGGACGGGAAGAAAATCGATATCGCGCTCGACACGAAACTCCTTCATCTTGTCTCCAAACTGTTGTCCGACGCCGTCGCGCGCGCCGACTGGGACATCAAACTTGTCATGCTCCACACCGCCGGGGAGACGCCCACAGCGGAGGCGCCAGCTCCCCGGAGGTTCAACTAAAGACTCAGCCGCCGCCAATAACCGGTGAGCTCGAGGTAGCCTTGCCCGACCGGTTTCCCGCCGCGTAGGGCGCGCACCGCCCCTTCCCAATAGATGGTGCCGGTGGAGCCTCGGGTGTCGTTTTCCTGGTCCTCCATCAGTGGGTCGATCGCAAGTTCCAGATCGCCTGCATTCACCAGCCATGACACCGGATAGCTTGTCCCGGTGCGGGCCGAGCGCCACTCGCGGCGCGGCGTGAAACGTACTTCATCTGGCGAGAACACCCTGATGCTGCCATCGGGGCGGCGGTAGGCGCCGCCGGCCCAGAAACTTCCGCCGTTCTTGTCGCGCATTCGAAAAGCCATCAGCGCAGCACCGTCGGCGAGATTGATGCCGGTCCAGTCCCAGCCCACCGCTTCTTTGGCCATGTAGCTCGACGACCACTCGTGGTCGAGCCAGGCGCTGCCGGTGACGGCCCGCGGTTTACCGTCGCGCGTGAGCGTGCCGCTCACCTTGAGATGGGGCAGGCTGTAGTAATAACTCGCCGACTGCGGCGCGGGGCCCTTGCGACTCAGACCGTTGTCGCCCTGAAGCAAGGGCGGTTGCGTCGGCGTGAAGGTGAATTCGAACTGGAACTCGTGTGCCCGCATCCGCGCGTAATAGGCGTTTCCCCCCTGCTCCAGCGACCAATCGTCGATCCAGACGCGGGTGCGGCCTTCGTCGCTGCCGGCCAGCTCAAAACCGGCGCGGGCCGCGCGCTGGGCGTGGATCAGCCGGCCGTGATCGGGATCCGAGAGCGCGGCATGCGCGATCATGATCTGGCGCGGCGTAAAAGCGCTCGGGTTGTCCTGTTTCAGCTCAGGTCGCGCACGAAAGAAAGTGATCTGAAAGCCGAACGGCCGCGCCGCAGCGGGATTCAACCATCCGGTGACGTACCACCACTCGAGACGGAAATCGGGATGGCTGCCCTCATCGTGCGGAAAACGTATGACATATCCCGGCACCACCGGCGCGAACTGCGTGACCGATGAGGCGTGACTGATCAGGCGTGACTGATCAGGCGTGATTTGTGAAAACACTTTCGGCGCAGCCAGCAGACCTGCCAGCGCTGCTACCATCCGCCTTCTGCTGGAAACGGGTTTTGGCGCTCTACCAGTCACGCCACACCAGTCACGTTTCATCAGTCACGCATCCTCAGTCACGAGTCACCAGTCACGCCTTACCAATCTTCGCGCACCGCGCGAACGACGTCGCTATTCATTGCCGCGCGTCCGCTCCACACCGCCGTTGCCACCGCCGCGGCGACGATGAGCGCCGCGAGCCCCAGGAGCGGCAGCCAGGGCATATGCACGTCCATGCTCCAGTGGAAGGACTGGCGGTTGACCACGTGGATCAGGATCAGACTCGCAATCCATCCCACCGCGAGGCCGAATGCGGCGCCAAGGGCGGCGACGAGCGATCCCTCGATGCCCAGCATGACAGCGATCTCGCGCCGCCTCATGCCGATATGACGCAGCACGCCGAACTCGCGCCGCCGCGCCAGGGCCTGCGCACTGAAGCTCACGCTCACGCCGAACAACCCGATCACCACTGCCGCAAATTCGAGCGCGTAAGTGATCGCGAAAGTGCGGTCGAAGAGGGCGAGAGAAATCGCGCGCACCTCGCGCGTGGTGGCGATTTCGACGGTCGTGCCATCGGGAAGCCGCTCGCGCAAAGCGCGCTGCGCCTCCATGATGGACGTGGTCTTGCCGACCCAGACTGCGACGTCATTGGCGAGGAGGTCGCCGGTAATCCGGGTATAAAGGTCCCGGGCCATGGCGATGGCGCCGGCCTGACGCGCGTAATCCCGCCATACGCCGGCCACGGTGAACAGCGGCGCGGGATCGCCGATTGGCAGGCGCACCCGGTCTCCGACCCGGAACTGGTAGAGGTCGGCCGTGACCTCCGATATCCACACCGGGGGAGGTTCGGGTTCACGGGGAGTAAGGGACGGGCCGGTCAGCGGCAGCATGCTCGCCGCGTCGGCGGGACCGGCAAGCAGTATTACCGGCGGGCGCTCGGGGCTGAGCAAAA
>MERG01000383.1 GCA_001771985.1 Betaproteobacteria bacterium RIFCSPLOWO2_12_FULL_62_13
CGGCTTGCGCAAGTTCAGACATACGCTCTTCTTGTTGCGGGCATAGACCTTCCAGTTGGTAGCGATGCCGTTCACCAGCCAGTCGCGCAGGGGGTCGCCTTCCGGGGTCTCGATCTTGAGCACCTCCGCGCCGAAATCGGCAAGCAGAAGGCTCACCATGTTTCCCGCCACCACGCGCGACAAATCCAGCACGCGCACGCCGTCGAGCGGACACTTTGCGTTGTGATCGAACTGTTTCATGCGCCGGGGCAATCAAAATGCCGAGAAGCGCGGTACTAGCGCGAGTTGCTGCCGGCGGCGAGCTGCCTTTCAATCAGCCGCGCTTCGTTCTTCAGGAGAATGGCGAGTTCCGCAACACGCTTCTCCGTCATGCGGCTGGAGATCGCCGACACCGACAGCGCCGCGAACGGAACGCCACTGCGGTTATGCAGCGCCTGCCCGATTGAACGCACCCCGGCCAGCGTCGGTGTTTCACGCACGGCGTAACCGAGTTTTTGCGCTTTCTTGATCTGCGAGAGCAGGCTGTTCGGCGTCAACCCGTGTTCCGACAGGCGCGGGGCATTGCTGGCAATGATGTGGCGGATTTCTTCCTCCTGCAGTTCGGCGAGGATCGCCAAGGTCCCGATACCGACCCCGAGCGGCCGGCGCATGCCGATTTCAAGCGTGAAAGTCTTGATCGGAAATGCGCCCTCGTGCCGGTCGAGGCATACTGCGTCAAGCCCGCTGCGCTGGGTCAGGAACACGGTGTCGCCGGTTGCCTCCGCGACGCGCGCGAGCGCCGGGTGGCAGATCTCGCGCAGGTTGAAACGCAGGGCGGCGGTCAGCCCCAGCTCGAACAGCATTGAACCGAGAAAGTAACGGTGCGAATCGGGATCCTGCTGCACCATGTTCTCGGCAGCGAGGCATTTGAGCATGCGATGCACGGTCGGGCGTTGGAGCCCGGTGCGGCTGGCGAGATCGAGCAGCCGCGAGCCGCCGCGGTTGTGCGCGGCAATCTCGCGCAGCAGCGACAGCGAGCGTTCTATGCTTTGTGTGCCGGAGAGTTTGCCTAGCGCCGTAGTGGATTTTCTGGCCATCGCTGAAGTCCGAATCGTGAGATTAGCGTATCATTATGCCACCGACGCGGCTCTAGCGGAATATCTCCCCCTGTGCTATCGTAACACTCGATTTTTCTTCTGTTGTCGGGCTAAAGAGTCCATATTACGGCTCCGATTCCGCGCCGCCCGGCCGCTCTCCCGGGGCCATCATTCAGGAGCGCAGCACCATGAACGACCTCTCTTCCAGGATCGGCAGCCGACCCGCTTCCGCGGGCGCGCGCCTGCGCGCGGCGCTTGCCGAAGAAAAGCCGCTGCAGGTGATCGGCGCCATCAACGCGTATCACGCCCGCATGGCCGAGCGCGTCGGCTACCGCGCGATCTATCTCTCGGGCGGGGGGGTGGCGGCGGGCTCGCTGGGCGTGCCCGACCTCGGCATCAGCGGGCTCGACGATGTCCTCACCGACGTGCGGCGCATCACCGACGCGTGCTCCTTGCCGCTTCTGGTGGACGTGGACACGGGGTTTGGCGCGAGCGCCTTCAACATCGCGCGTACCGTGAAGTCGCTCACCAAATTCGGCGCAGCCGCGATGCATATCGAGGATCAGGTCGGCGCCAAGCGCTGCGGCCACCGCCCCGGGAAGGAGCTCGTCACGCAACAGGAAATGGTGGACCGCATCAAGGCCGCGGTCGACGCCAAGACCGATCCCGATTTTGTGGTGATGGCGCGCACCGACGCGCTCGCGGTCGAGGGGCTGCAAGCGGCGATCGATCGCGCGTGCGCCTGTGCGGAGGCCGGCGCCGACATGATTTTTCCGGAGGCGATCACGGAACTCGCGATGTACAGGAATTTCGCCGACGCGGTCAAGGTGCCGATCCTCGCAAACATCACCGAGTTCGGCAAGACGCCGCTGTTTACCGTGGACGAGCTGCGTGCGGCCAACGTCGCGCTCGCGCTCTATCCGCTCGCGGCGTTCCGTGCGATGAACGCGGCGGCGCTGCGTGTCTATCAGGCGATTCGCAATGAGGGGTCGCAAAAAGCCGTGGTGGAATTGATGCAGACGCGAGACGACCTGTATGACTATCTCGATTACCACGCCTACGAGCGCAAGCTCGACGAGTTGTTCGCGCGCGCCAAGAAGCCAAAGACCGGTGAATAGTGAATGGTGAAAGGCGCAGCCCTTATTCCACTCTCTCCGCGGTAAGCGGGGAGGCCAGAGAGGCATCTGGTGGCGTGTCAATCCGCGGGTCGAAGCAAGCGCGTGATCTCGCTCGCGTCCGAGCAGCGTTCGAGGTCGCGCAGTTTTGCGTACACCGTAACCGCCGCCGCCTCGGGCACGCCGCAGTATGCGGCGCAGTCCATGAACTTCCTTTCGATCTCATCCCATGAAAGTTCGCGCGATGGGTGCCCCGGCGCTTTGTCGATGCGCAGCATGTCGGTGACACCGTTGCGCAGGCGCACCTCGACCTCGACGAAGCCGCGGCTGCCGGAACTGCGCTTTTCGAACAAAGGATCGTCGCCTCGGCACCGTTCATCCTCGAACGCGGCGACACGCTCCAACAACCCGCGCACCGCGGGCCGGTTTACCGCTTCATCGGTGAACGACCACGGCGTATATTTCCCGTCCAGCGCGCCCGCCGCGAGCGAATACTGCAGGCTGAATTTCGCCTCCAGCCCGGTCGCAGGGTCCGGGTAGGTGAGCACTTGCATTCCTCCGGGCGGCATGCGGCATTCGAGGCTGGCGATATCCTCAGCGGCAAACCCGTGCTTCGCTTTCAGCGCGAGCACCCCGTCCATGGCGCGGTGCGACGCGTAGCAGCACGGGAACTTTTTCAGCGCGATGCCTGGATCGACGATCACCCACGGCTTGCCCAGCCCGCGGACGGGCAGTCCGCCAGCGTTTTGTCGTGGATGAAACGGGCTGTGGTTTCAGTAAGACTCATGTCTTTTACCCGGTTCTTGAGCCGAACGCCGTAGCCGGCGCCGGGATGCAAGATTGACGCCGGGCTGGTTCAACGTCTCCGTGCGTTCCCCGTGGTGTGCCTCAACGGCGCCCGCGCTTGCGTGTCCGTATGGTATCAGGCACTCATCGTGATCGCGGTAGCGCACTAGCGCGCTGGACGTTTGCGCGGCTCCAGGGCGGCGCGCACATCTCAACGAAGTCGTAGGCATAACGCCTCAAATAACGGTGTCGATGTATTACGATACTGGTGATTGAAGGCTCAAACAGGTGTCCAGCCGGTATCGCACATAGCCCGGAATCCGCATTTTTGTCGTAGGTAACGTCGGATAGGACCGCGATACCCAGACCGTGCTCAACGCAGCTCTTGATTACATCTGCATCGATGGCGCTCAACACCAGCTCCGGCTTCAAGCCCTCCCGTTCAAAAGCCCTCACCATTTGACGGCGCCCCGTAAACGCCGGTTCGTACGTTACAAGCGGATACTCTGCAAGGAGTTTTAAGGTGAGGCGCTTTTTGGTCAATAACTCGTGCCCACGCGGCACGATCACCACTCGCTGAAATCGCCGACACGGCAATACCAGAAGTTCCCGCAGGCGCTGTGCCGTCTCGGTGGTAACACCAATATCAGCCTCACCCGAAAGCAGCAGCTCCGAGATGCGGGAGGGATCTCCGTGTCGAAGCGTCAACTGCACCTTGGGGTAGCGCAAGGTGAAGCGCTTCATGATCTCCGGAAGCACGTAACGCGCCTGGGTGTGAGTCGTGGCGATTACCAACGGACCGCTTGTTTCCTGCTTGAGATCTCCGCTCGCGGCTTTGATGTTGGAGATTTCGGCAATAACGTTCTGCGCCATCCCCAGAATCTTCTGCCCAAGCGGCGTGATACCGGAAAGCCGGTTGCTGGAGCGGACAAAGATCTCGGCGCCCAGCTCTGCTTCAAGCAGCTTTATCTGCTTGCTGATGCCCGGCTGCGAGGTGTGGAGGGCAGACGCAACTGCCGAGATGTTCAGGCCGCGCTTGGCGATCTCGCTGATGTACCGCAACTGCCGAAGATTCATTCCTATTCCAAATCGCTATAGGGCATCACATTTTATTAGTTTTCGAAATAGCCAACAAATGCTAGTTTGAACGTGACTACACACGGGAGAACGCGATGAAAGTAATTGACATGCGCCTGCGCCCGCCGACGCCGGAGTTCAAGAAACAACATAAAGAGCATGAGGCTTATATTGCCTCCCGCTTTCCGATTCGTGCGGCGCAATATGCGGCTTGGCAAGACCAGACCTTGGAAGAGTGCGTGAAGGAGATGGAGGAATTGGATTACGTAGGGGTAGTGGCCGCCCGGAGTATCCCGGCGACGACGGTATCCAGTGACTACGTGAAGAAGCTGGCAGACGAGTTTCCGAATCGGTTTCTGGCGGTTGGGGGAGCCGATCCGAGTCCTTCGAACAGAAGGGCCGCGCAGGATGAGATCGAGCGGATCGCGAAGGTGTTGAAACTGAAGGGAGTGGCAATCGAGCCCGGGTTTCTGGATCCCCCGATGCTGGCGGATGACCGCCGGTTGTATCCTATATGGGCGCAATGCAATGATTTGGGGCTTTTCGTCGGGCTGCAAATCGGGCCCTATTCAGGGCCGACGGCGGCCTTCAGCTCGCCGTTGCAGGTGGAGCAGGTGGCGATCGACTTCCCGAAGCTTCAGATCGTGCTGTTTCATGGAGCGTATCCGTACTTCGAGGACATGCTGGCCTTGATGACCCGGTTCAAGAACATCTGGTGCCAGCCGGATACGTATGTGCGGGGCCATGCCTGGGAGCACTACATGTTCATGGCAAGCGGGCCGAGGTGGACGGATCGAACACTTTACGGGTCGGCGTTGCCGTATGGTATCGGGATCCGGGCTTCCCTGGAGTGGCATCAGAAGAACTGGAAGCTGGACCCGGCGGTAGCGGAGAGATATTTTTACAAGAACGCCTGCGAACTTTTCGGAATCGAGGTTTAGGAATTTGTCGGACTTGGGTCGGCCAAATTCCTGGACGAAATTCGCGTTGTAACTATTCGGCACAACACTTCTGCATATTCTTCTGGAGATTTCGCATGTCCAGATTCTTTGCCCTGTCGGCCGCGCTGCTGGCAGCGGTGGCCGCGCTGAGTTCACCGCCGGGATACTCGCAAACCGGTTACCCTGCCAGGTCCATCCGCATGATCGTGCCCTTCCCTCCAGGCGGCATCAACGATTTTGCCGCACGCAGTGTTTCGATTAAATTGGGCGAAGCATTCGGTCAATCGGTGGTGGTTGATAATCGCCCCGGCGCAGGCGGCACCATCGGGACCGAGCTGGCGGCCCGATCCGCGCCCGACGGTTACACTCTTTCCGTCGGCAGCGTTGCGACCCATGCGATCAGCCAGAGCCTCTACAAGAAGCTGCCGTATAACGTGCTGCGCGATTTCGCGCCCATAACCGATATTCTCAGCGCCCCGAACCTGGTTGTCGTGCATCCTTCGTTGCCGGCACGCTCGGTCAAGGGGCTGATCGCGCTCGCCAAATCACGGCCGGGCGAGATCAACTATGGTTCCGCCGGCAGCGGCACCTCGACTCACCTGTCAGTGGAACTGTTCAAGCAGATGACCGGCGTCGACATGGTCCACGTTCCGTACCGGGGCGCCGGACCGTCGATCGTTGACCTCCTCGCTGGCCAGATCAGCGTGATATTTGCGAGCATGCCATCAGCGCTGACGCATGCAAAGGCAGGCCGGTTGCGTGCGCTCGCGGTGACCAGCGGCAACCGCTCGCCGAGCGTGCCGGAATTACCAACCGTCGCCGAGGCGGGCGTGCCGGGTTATGCATTCAGTAGCTGGGTCGGTATTTTCGCCCCCGCCGGCACGCCGCCCGCGATCGTGACGCGCACGCACGCCGAGACCCTGAAGATCCTGCGCCTGCCCGAGACCAAGCAGCGCTTTTTTAACCAAGGCGTCGAGACGGGCGGCACGCCGCCGCGGGAATTTTCAGCCTTCGTGGAATCGGAAATTGCAAAGTTTGAAAAAGTCGTCAAGTTCTCCGGCGCACGCGTGGATTGAATTTCGACTTCGATTACCCGAGCACTCGTTCCATTCCGGAAAATTCCAACCAACCACCGAGGTCTACCATGGCAAAGACATACTGGGTTGCGGTTTATCGCTCGATCAAGAATCCCGAGGCGCTGGCCGCCTACGCCAAGCTGGCGGGGCCGGCAATGCACGCCGCAGGGGGGCGGTTTCTCGTTCGCGGCTCCCCCGCGAAGATTTACGAGGCGGGGCTTAACCAGCGGGTCGTCGTGCTCGAGTTCGAGAGCGTCGAGAAGGCAATTGCCGCGCATGACAGCGAAGGTTACCAGGCGGCGTTGAAAGTTCTTGGCGACGGCGCCGAGCGGGATATCAGGATCGTCGAGGCGGCGTAGAAGATTCAATCGGCGCTACCGCGGGTGCGCTCAAGAAACCTGTCGCCCTGAACATTCACAATTGAGAAATTAGGACCTTGGCATCAAAGGAAAAAGAGGAACTGAGGCCGTTTCAGGTTGCCGTTCCGCTCCAGCGTGTTGTGTTTGGGCCCGGCACCGTCGATGCCGTTGGCCAAGAGGCGGACCAGCTTGGCTGCCGCCGGGCGTTCCTGGTCGCCGGACCGAATACGAGTCGCACCCTCCTCTATGACCGGGTGCGCCGGTCGCTCGGCACGCGCTGCGTCGGCGAGTTCACCGGTGTGCAGCCTCATTCTCTGGTTCCCGATACCGAGCGCGTGGCGGTCGAGGCCCGCAACCTCGCCGTCGACCTGCTCGTCAGCGTCGGCGGCGGCAGCGCGAGCGATTCCGCCAAGGGCATCGCCATCCTCCTCGCCGAGGGCGGCGCCCTCGCCGAACATTGTGACGTTTTTACGCCTCCCGATCGACTCGTTCATCGCGATCTGCGGCGCCCGAAAGTACCGCTCATCGCCGTGCCAACCACCGCCTCCGGCGCCGAGATGACGCCGGGCTGCGGCGCGACGACCCCTGACGGGATCAAGCTCAAGTTCTGGGATCACAAGCTTGCCGCGCGGGTCGTTCTGCTCGACCCGGAGGCAACCGCTGATGTGCCCCTCGCGATCACCATCTCGACGTCGATGAACGGCTTTGCCCACTGCGTCGAGGGCCTCTATTCCCTTGGCAAAAACCCGGTCACCGACGCCCTCGCGCTCCAGGCTGTTCGACTCTTCGCCGGCGCCGTGCCGCGCCTTGTCGCCGATCCAGCGGACCGGGCTGCCCGCGGCAAGATCCAGGCAGCGGCCGCACTCGGTGGCATGGTGATCAGCAACGCCCGCACCGCCCTCCACCATACCCTCTGCCATGCCCTCGGCGGTCGCTTCCGCGTCGGCCACGGCGACGCCAACGCCGTCATGCTCCCCCACGCCATGCGCTTCAACCTCGACGTGACGGCGCCCGAGCAGGCCCAGATCGCTTGGGCGATGGGCGTGGCAGACCAGTCCGACGAGACGGCTGCCGCTCGCGCCGCCGACGCTGTTGCCGGCTTCGCCAAGCGGATCGGGGCGCCGGGGCGCTTGCGGGACCTTGGGGTGCCGCGCGACCAGTTACCGGCTGCCGCTGAGGATGTCCTCCACGACCGCGGCCTATACTTCAATCCGAAGCCAATCACCTCGGCCAAGCTAATCCTGGCCGTCTATGAGGCGGCCTGGTGAGGGGAAGGAACGGCTGGCCAGGCTCACGTTCGACGGAGCGTAAACACAATTACGCCTTATTTGACGAAAACGGACAGGAAATTCTTTTCTACTTTGCCGTTGCCGAAGTCGCTCAAGACAGCAAACCGGCAATGTGTTAAGTGTTCCGTTTGTCCCGCATAGACGGCCGGAGGAAAACATGACTCGATCATTCGCTCGCGCCGCGGCATGCGCGGCTTTCGCCACCCTTGCGCTCGGCGCTGGGGCCGGAGCGCAGACCTATCCCGCACATCCGGTGCGGATCATCGTGCCGTTCCCGCCGGGCGGCGGTGTCGACACCGTGACGCGCCTCCTCGTGCACAAGCTCACCGAGCAGATGGGCGGCTCATTCGTGGTCGACAACCGCCCGGGCGCCGCCGCCACCATCGGCGCTGCGTTCGTGGCGAGGGCGGAGCCGGACGGCTACACTCTGCTCACATCGGCGCCCGAATTCTCCATCAATCCCAGCGTGCGCTCGAAGCTGCCGTACGATCCGTTCCAAGACTTTACCTACATCTCGCAGTTGACTTCCGGGCAGTACATGCTCGTAAGCCATCCCTCCGTGCCGGTAAAGACGGTCAAGGACGTAATCGCCCTGGCGAAAGCCCGACCGGGTCAGCTTAACTACGGATCCTCGGGCTCGGGCGGCATCCTTCACCTGTCCGGTCAACTGTTTCAGTTGATGACGGGCATTCGCTGGGTGCACGTGCCATTCAAGGGCACTGGCCCCGCTAGGCAAGCGCTGATGGGTGGTGAGATCGAGTTCGTCTTTGCCGGCACCATTACTCTGGTCGGGCCGGTGAGAGCGGGCCAGGTGCGGCCAGTAGCGGTGACCGGACCCAAGCGCTTCGCGGAGCTTCCGGATGTGCCGACCATTTCCGAATCGGGCGTTCCGGGTTACAACGTGACGGGCTGGTATGGCTTCTACGCGCCGGCCGGCACACCCGCGGACATCGTGCGCCGCCTGCACGCGGAGACGAAGCGCGCGCTGATGAGCCCGGACGTGAAAGAGAAGCTGGCGAAGACCGGCAACGAGCCCGTCGCAAGTTCGCCGGAGGAGTTTGCCGCATTCGTGCGTGCCGAGATCGGCAAGTGGGCAAAGGTGGTGAAGGCGACCAAGCTGCGCATTGATTGACCGGGGCGATTTTCTCTTACAGGACAAACCTTGAACGTCAGGCCAGCAGATAGAGGAGCGCCCTATGTTGCCTAAGACCATGAATGCGGTCTCGATCACCCGCGCAGGCGGCCCGGAGGTGCTGAAACTCGATATCCGTCCGATACCGCAACCCGAAGCGGGGGAGGTGCTCATCAAAGTCGCGTTCGCGGGGGTCAACCGGGCCGACTGTGATCAGCGCATTCGCGGATCCGCTCCCGCTGGAGGCACTGACATTCCCGGGCTGGAAGTGGCGGGCGAAATCGTTGCAACGGGCCCCGGGGTAACACGCTGGAAAGCGGGTGAGCGCGTCTGCGCGCTCGTTAACGGCGGCGGCTATGCCCAATACTGCGTCACGGCCGAGCCGATCACGCTGCCGATTCCTGCGGGGTTCGACTTGAAGCAGGCGGCCGCACTGCCCGAGGCGCTCTTTACCGCCTGGCACAACGTGTTCATGGTGGGGCGGCTCAGGTCGGGCGAATGGCTGCTGGTGCACGGCGGCTCGAGCGGGGTGGGCACGATGGCAATTCAGCTCGCCCGTCTGGAGGGCGCCAACGTGATTGCAACCGCGGGAAGCGCCGCCAAGTGCAATGTGTGCCTGAAGCTCGGGGCGGCAACCGCGATCAACTACCGCGAGGAGGATTTCGTCGCGGGTGTGCAACGGATCACGGACGGACACGGCGCCGATGTCGTCCTGGACATGGTTCAGGGAGTCTATGCCAGGAAAAACCTCGAGGCGCTGGCCACCGACGGCCGTATAGTTCACCTCAGCCCCGGCCCCAATTATGAGGCCGAATTCTGCGCGCCGCTCGCTTTGATCCTAACCAAGCGCGCGATCGTGACCGGCTCGCGCTTGCGGGTCTCCCCGCTCTCGCGCAAAGTCGAGATTGCGCATCAGATCATGGAGCGCGTCTGGCCCCATCTGGGAACGAAGGTCATGCCGATCATCGACTCGATCTTTCCGCTCGCGCAGGCCTCAGACGCCCACGCCCGCATGGAGTCGAGCGTGCAAATCGGCAAGATCCTCCTTGAGGTCGCCCATTAAAGGCCGCAGGCGTTAATCGGTTCCGTCAACTTAACACCGATATCAATAGCAAGTGCCGACACGTGGGCGAGACTGCGCTGATGAACGGTGATGCGGATCACTGCCAGCAGACAGACAAGGTCGCGCCACTGCGTGAACTGGAATGCATGATATCGCGGTAATTCACCGCAGTTAGTAGATGCCGGCCAGGATGCTATGGTCCTCTTGTCTCTGAAGTGCCATGCCGCTTACCCGAGGAGGCGCGCTGTAGGCGTTCACTGTGCCGGGATCCCGGCGTGCTTGATGATATTGGCGAATTTTTCGGTTTCTGATTTGATATAGGCTGCGAATTGCTCAGACGAGCTGCCGATCGCGTCTATGCCCTGACTGGCAAGTTGTTTTTTCGTGTCAGTCCGGTTCATCACCTTCACAATTGCGCTTTGAAGCCTTGCGCTGATCGCCTTGGGCGTTCTGATCGGCACCAGGATGCCGTGCCAGGACGTGGTCTCGAAGCCGTCGAGCCCCGATTCCGCTATGGTCGGCAGGTCCGGCAGCAAAGGTGTGCGCTTCAGGCTTGTGACCGCGAGCGTGCGCAGCCTGCCCGCTCTCACATACGGCATTGCCGGCAGCGGGCTGCTGATCATCATTTCCATCTGTCCGCTGCTAAGGTCGACCATCGCTTGGCCGGCACCCTTGTACGGGACGTGCACGATGTTGATGCCCGCGGACATCTTGAACAGTTCCATAGCGAGGTGGTTCCCGGTTCCCATCCCTCCCGACGCAAAATTGAGGTGCCCGGGTCTTGCTTTTGCAAGTGCGATCAACTCTTTCACTGATTTCGCGGGCACCGACGGATGCACAACAAGGATCTGTGGCCCGCGGGTGGTCAATGAAATCGGCTGGAAATCCCTGAGCGGCTTGTATGGAAGTTTGGCGTAAAGGCTGGGGTTTGCAGAAAGGTTGCCGGACGAGCCGAAAAACAGCGTGTAGCCGTCGGGCAAGGCCTGGACAGCGATCTCGGCACCGATAATGCCGCTCGCGCCCGGTCGATTTTCCGCAATGACCTGCTGCCCGAGGTCCTCGCCCAGCTTGTGGCCCACGAGCCGCGCGACGATATCACTCCCCCCGCCCGCTGGATACGGCACCACCAAGCGTATCGGTTTGCTGGGATAGGTCTGCGCCGCATCGGCACCGGCCCCGTGCAGCATGGCAACAGCGCCGGCGGTGGTCAACAAGCACGCGAGCATATTCATGTCTCTGCCCTCCGATGTTACGATTTTCACGCTTCTGCGCCTGCGCGACGCCCCGTTTCTCAACAGCCCAAGCTGGCATAGCCGGAACCAAGCAGGTATACATCGAGCGCCGCTGCACGAGAGCTGCAAAAGAAGCGCATTAGTCTACGGCCGCCCTTTATGAACCTCCATTTCATCAGCCGCTCTCATCTTGCTAGGCCCAGTTCCTCAAGTAGTGCGCGCAGTCGCGAGTACTCCGATTCAAGATGGCTCCAGCTCTTTTTGCTATCCATGTACTCGAGTATCCAGAGGCTGTCGTCGGCGGCTTCCTTCCACTCTGGAGCATTGGTCAATTGATTTAATGCATTATCCCAGTACGACACTTGGGCGGGCCTCATATGCGGAGCACCAATGATTCCTCGCCAATTGC
The DNA here is from genome assembly GCA_001771985.1 of Betaproteobacteria bacterium RIFCSPLOWO2_12_FULL_62_13. Lineage (GTDB taxonomy): Bacteria > Pseudomonadota > Gammaproteobacteria > Burkholderiales > SG8-41 > DSOT01. The sequence goes on from MERG01000383.1 coordinate 11,556, forward strand.
CCATGACCGAATTGATGCCTTGCTCTTTCCAGGTTGGCACGCTCACAAGCATGCCGCTCAGGCGTTGTGGGGCAGAAATCCCGAGTATTCGGATCTGCCCGAATTCCAAGTGAGGTAGTGATACGCTTGCGCCGACTATTGCCACGTCTATGTGGCGCCCCAATAGTGCCACCATGGCCTCGCTGGAACCTTTAAAGACTACTACTCTCAACTTTTTCGTAGCCAGACCAGCCGACTTTGCAATAAGAACCATAGCGAGATGGTTTGCGTTTCCATAACCGCTGCCCACCGACACAGCCAGCGAATTCGGAGCTTCCTTCAGCCTGCGTACGAGATCCTGACCCGTCTTCAGCGGTGAATCAGCACGAACCGCGAAAACGGGGTACTCGTTATAAAGCTGAGCTATCGGCGTAAAGTCCGTATAGGTGAGAGAGCTCTTGCCGCTGATATGGTTGGTAAGAATGTTTGGTGTGCTTATACACAGGACGTTCCCATCTTCCTTCCGCTCTTTCAGGTAAGCCCAGCTAATCGCACCCCCACCTCCCGGCTTGTTTAACACATTGATCGGCGTAACTATGATTTGCTTGTCCTGCCAAATCCGCTGGATAGTGCGCGCCGCCCGGTCGAATCCGCCGCCAGGACTGGCTGGAACGATAATTTCAATGTTTTTCGTAGGAAACCAAACCGTATCCGAGTCCGATGCTAGCGCCGCTTTCATGAGTGCGATGACCGCGGCCAGAGCAATTACCGGAAACAGCCCGTGCCACAGCACTCTCATCGAAAAATTATGGCAAGTTGCTGTCCGGTGCCTGCCAGTGCTCCTTCGTTCAATTACGTGTCGCATTTGTCCTCCTTGATCCTCGTTTCGTGCAGGCCACACAAACGCGAGCACGACGCCGCAATCAAAGGCCGATGCGGGCTTTGATGCCCCACATGCGGGATTTCCAGTCATGGTCGCGTGGGATGGGCAGGGCGGATTATTTTCCTAACGCTATCTTTCCTTATCGCTGTCGCTCCGGATTACAGATCACGCTTTTCGGTGCTACTCGATCTTAATGCCGGCGCGCTTGATGATCTTCGCGAACTTCTCGACCTCTTGATTGATAAAAGCCGCAGCCTCCGCCGGTGAGTTTCCGACCACGTCAGCGCCCTCGCCGCTCAGAAAGGGCTTGACCTTCGGATCCTGCAAGGTCTTAACGACTTCGGCATGCAGACGATCAACGATGGTCTGCGGGGTTTTGGCCGGCGCAAACAAGACGTACCAGTTGTACAAATCGAAGCCGGGATACATCGAGTCGAGCGTAGGCAATTCCGGAAGCGCGAGGGATCTATGCATGGTCGTCACCGCCAGTCCGCGCAGCTTGCCGCTGCGAATGTGGGGCAGTCCATTAAGTATGCCAGGGAGTGCGATGTCGACCTCACCCCCCAAGAGCGCAGTCATCGCCGGAGCTGCGCCCTTGTAGGGGATGTGGGTCAGCGAGATGCGTGCCATCTGGTTCAGCAGCACCCCGGCCAAGTGGCTAGTGGTCCCGGTGCCGTTGGAGCCGAAGTTCAACCCGTCCTTGGTTCTTGCGGACAGCGCCGCGAGTTCCTTCACGGTGCGCGCCGGCACTGAGGGGTGCGTGACGAGCACAAGGGGCGCCGTTGCGATGTGGGTGACCGCGATCAGGTCCGTGCGCACATCGAAGGGTAGTTTCGGGTACAAAGTGCGATTCACCGCGATAGACGCCGTGGATACCAGCAAGGTATAGCCGTCCGCGCGACTCTTGACCGCCAGTTCCGCACCGATATTGCCGCCCGCTCCCGGGCGATTGTCCACGACGACGTTCTGCCCGTAGGACTCTTGAATGCGCTGGCCGAGCAGGCGCGCAAGACCGCTGGCGCCGACGCCGCCAGCGGAGAAAGGCACAATGATTCGTATCGGGCGGCTGGGATAATCCTGCGCAACGGCCCCTGTTGCTGCCAGGACCGTCAGGCCGATGGCGGCTGCGGCCGCCGCGTTCCAGAAAGTCTTTGACATGATGCGCCTCCTCCATTGGGTTGTTTTCGTCCTCCACTTCAGACTCACGCCATATTGGGAAAGAGCTGTTGCGTCATCTGGAAATCTGACTCAGATTCGAGCACCTCCAACATCTCTTTCACCCGAGTAAACTTTTCTCTCGGTTTGCCGGCGGTTTCGCCGCGCCGTATCTCTGCGGCATCCATCTTTTGCCAGTCCATATAGCTCACCACGCGCACCGAGCGGCTCCGCAACAAACGCGTCAGTCCATCAGCGCCGGTTCTTGCGTCGGAGGGAAGACTTGGCAAGTCTGAAAGTAGTGACGTTACCGTGGCCTCGCTGTCGGCG
>MERG01000384.1 GCA_001771985.1 Betaproteobacteria bacterium RIFCSPLOWO2_12_FULL_62_13
ACGGCGGCCTCAAGCCCAGGCCCGAATTCATCGCAACCCGACACGACTTCACGCCTGTGACGCCAATCGAGCCCGAAACCTACCTGGCGGTTGCTGCCTGAGGGCTCCGAAGACCGCCCGTACATCCATGGGCCGGATCGTTCAATGCCTCCCAAGCCGGGCGGCATGGCCTGCCACGGCAACGGCGCTCGCCGTGGCCGCCTTCCTCGGAGGCTGCTCCGGTCCGTCGGAGCCGGAAGCCGCGCCCTCCGGCAAGACCACCCTGGAGCGGGTCGTCGCTGCGGGATCGGCGCGTATCGGCTACGCCAATGAAGCACCCTACGCTTACCACGACAGCGCCAAGGACCGCGTGACCGGAGAGGCGCCGGAAATCGCCCGGGTAATCCTGGCGGACATTGGCATTCGGGGCGTGGAGGCAGTTCTGACTGAGTTTGGCTCGCTCATTCCTGGCCTGAACGCGAAGCGGTTCGACATCATTGCCGCCGGCATGTATATCCTCCCGGAGCGCTGCAAGCAAGTGACCTTTTCGAATCCCACCTATAGCATTGGAGAAGGGTTCGTGGTGAAAGCCGGCAACCCCAGGAATCTCCACAGCTACGAAGACGTAGCCAAGAATCCGGATGCCACGTTAGGCGTGGTGGCAGGAACGGTCGAACGAACGTACGCGCGGGCGGTTGGCATTCCCGACGATCGCGTGATCGTCTTCCCCAGCGCTCCCAGCGCCCTGGCCGGCGTTCAGGCGGAACGGGTGGACGCCTTTGGCGGCACCAGCCTCACAATCCAGAACCTCGTCGACAAGTCCACGTCCGGCGATGTCGAACGCGCTCATCCCTTCACCGACCCGGTCATCGACGGCAAATCAGTGCGCGGGTATGGCGCATTCGCCTTCCGTAAGTCCGATAAGGATTTCATCGATGCCTTCAACATGCGGCTGGGGAAGTTCATCGGGACGGAACGGCACCTGGATCTGGTGCGACCGTTCGGCTTCACGCGGAACGAACTGCCCGGCGAGGTCACCGCGGAGCAGGCCTGCCGCGGCTGATTCCCGCGCCCCGCGGCAAGAGCTGACCGCCGCTGACCGAAGGAGTGAAAGCGGCTGATGTCTGCGCCCTTCGACCTGATCCCGCCTCTGCTCGGCGGTCTGTGGGTAACGCTGCAGATTGCCGTGGGCGCGGCGCTCGTTGCTGCCGGCGCGGCGCTGCTCGCAGGCTTGGGGAAGCTCTCCCCTTACCGTGCCATTCGCTGGCCCGCGGTTGCTTACATCGAAGTGTTCCGCGGCACCTCGGCGCTGGTCCAACTGTTCTGGTTCTACTTCGTCCTGCCGTTCTTCGGGTTGGAGTTGAGCGCTATGACCGCAGGCATCCTGGTGCTTGGGCTCAACACCGGCGCCTACGGGGCCGAGGTGGTGCGGGGTGCCATTCAAGCGGTGCCCCCTGGTCAGTGCGAGGCGGCGGCCGCCCTCAGCCTCTCGCCCGCCCAGACGATGCAGCGAATCGTCCTGCCACAGGCGGTCGTTGCCATGCTGCCCCCGGCGGGCAATCTGATGATCGAGACGCTGAAGAACACGGCGCTGGTGTCGCTGATCACCATCACCGATCTCACGTTCATCGCCCAGATTCTGCGGGCGGACACGCTGCGCACTGAGGAGATTTTCACGATGGTGCTGATCATGTACTTCCTGGTCGCGCTTCTGATCACCGTGTCAATGCGGTTGCTTGAACGCAAAGTGTCCGGCGGGCTCGATCATGGAGGCATCAGGTGATATTCGACTGGAAATTCGCCTGGCAGATCGCGCCGACGCTCGGCGAGGCACTGGTCGTGACGGTGCAGGCAACTGTGCTCGGCATGCTGATCGCCATGAGCCTGGGCTTGGCGCTCGCCGTCGCCCGGCGTTCGCGCAGCCGCCTCGTCTCGTGGCCGATCGCACTGTTCATCGAATTCACCCGGAGCACGCCGCTGCTGGTCCAGATCTATTTCCTCTTCTACGTGCTGCCCGCAGCGGGTGTACGGTTCTCGCCGCTGGCGACCGGAATCGTTGCCCTCGGGGTGCACTACAGCGCTTACTGTTCCGAGGTCTATCGCGCCGGGATCGAAGGCATCCCCAAGGGTCAGTGGGAAGCGGCGACTGCGCTCAACCTGAGCCGGTGGCATCTGTGGCGAGACATCGTCGTGCCACAGGCCATCCCGCCGGTCGTCCCCGCGCTGGGCAATTACCTGGTCGCGATGTTCAAGGACACGCCGCTACTCTCGGCGATCACCGTACTGGAAGTTCTGCAAACGGCCAAAATCATCGGTTCCGAAACTTTTCGCTATGTCGAACCACTCACAATCACCGGCGCGCTGTTTCTTGTATTGAGCCTGGGTTCCGCGACGTTGATCCGGCGAGTGGAAAAGTGGCTCAAGGTCAGGGGAGCCTGAACCATGGATCCGATCATCCGGCTGCGCGGCTTGCGCAAGTATTATGGCGACCTTCCGGTGTTGCGCGGCATCGACCTCGACGTGCGAGCCGCAGAAACAGTGAGCGTGATCGGGCCAAGCGGGTCGGGCAAATCGACCCTGCTGCGCCTCCTCATGACCCTGGAGCGGCCCGATGGCGGCACCATCGAAATCGACGGCGAATCCTTATGGACAATGGAAAGGAACGGCAAGCGGATTCCGGCGGACAGTCGCCATCTGCGCCGGGTGCGCAGGAAGGTGGGCATGGTGTTCCAGCATTTCAACCTATTCCCGCACATGACCGCGCGTGGCAACGTCATGGAAGGTCCGATACGCGTGCTCGGCATGCCCCACGCCGAGGCGGCCGGGCACGCGCGGCGATTCCTCGAGAGGGTCGGGTTGGCCGATAAGGTGGACGCGTACCCGGCTCAGCTCTCGGGCGGACAGAAGCAGCGGGTGGCGATCGCCAGGGCTCTGGCCATGCAGCCAAAGATCATGCTGTTCGACGAAATCACCTCTGCCCTCGATCCCGAATTGGTGAGCGGTATCCTGCGCTTGCTCCGCGAGCTTTCCGAACAAGGCACCATGACCATGATCATCGTCACGCACCACATGCGCTTTGCCGAGCGCTGCTCCGACCGGGTAGTGTTCTTCGACAACGGCATCATCCTCGAAGACGAACCGCCCGAGGTCATCTTCAGGAATCCCAGACACGAGCGGACGCGCAAGTTCCTGGAATCCATCTTGGAGGCGGAGGGCTGAGCGCTTTCGACCCTGCCCGAGGAAGCTTGACGCAGAGCTGGCTTTGCCAGTTCCACCTCGAGAGCTCCTTCGATGTGACCCTCTTCGTAGGCTTTCGTGTGCACGTCCACTTCGACGATGCGCACGTTGGTATCGCCTTGGTGAGCGTCGGCCCACTCGGTCGGTACCAGCGCCTCAGGATGTACGTAATCGCTCATGGTGTTCTCCTTCTGCGAAATTGTCTTTGCAAAACGCCAACAACGCGTGTCCGTCACGCTCAGAGGCGGCCCGGCCGGGCGGCGCGCGCTCGACCGCCCGCACGATGGGCTCCGAAGCGCGCATGGAACAGAGCAGGATGCGGTCGAAGCGTGTGGTCAGCGCGAGCGCCGCTTGCGCGGCTTCCCACGCCAGCCGCTCGCGTTGCGCGTCGTCGACCATGTTGATCACCGGCACGATCCGTGCCGATCCCACACGCTCCGCCGTGCAAGCGCCAGCCAACAGCTAGCCGCCCAACCACCAGGGCATATCGATGAGCTGTTGCGACAGACCTCCTGGATACCGCAAGGTGAGGAAGTGCGACATGACCCCGAGAAATGCAACGCCGGCAATGCCCATGCCCGCGTGTCTTAAATGCGAGCTGCCTACCTTCTTTTGGATGAAGAGATAGATGAACAAGGCGCAGCCGAATGGAAAGCCGACCAGCGCAACCAGCGCGAACATGCCGAGAATCCAGCCGAGATAGTGGTAATCGCTGTAATCGGCGGTGATGGTTTTCTCCTCATCGCAGAGGATGCCGGCCGCGGAACGGGCGCGCAGCATCTGGACAAGCAGCGGCAGGAAAAGCAGTAATCCGATCACCGCGACGATCTGCATGAAAACGCCGCCGTACCATGTGTAATTGAAGCTGTCGATCAAGGCGTAGAGGGTGAAGGCGAAAAGCGCCAGGGCGAACAGTAGTTGCGGCGTCTTGCCGGAAGCGCCATGCGGGCCATCCGCCGGATAAGTCTTGCCCCGGTTGGGCGAAAAGCGCAAGGCAGCGTATATTGAAAGGACGGTCAATATGACGAGCCCGATGACGATCGGCCGCTCGAAGAACGCGAGCCCGTAGACCTGGTAGGCCTGATAAGTTGTGGGCTCGAGGCGCGGCGCCAGGAAATAGCCGATGAGGAGCGCGGGGCGCGACCATCCGAAGCGCTTCATGAACATACCGAGCGTGCCCATCGCAAAGAGCGCGAACAGATCCGCCCATTCGCGAGTCGCCTGAAACGCGGCGAAGAAAATCAGCACCAGCATGAACGGCGCGAGATAGGCGTAACGGATCGTCGTGAGCTTTGCGACGTGATTGGCGAGCAGCAGGCACAGCGCGGTTGCCGCCACGTTGCCGATCGCCAGCGACCAGATCATCGTGAAAGTGAGATCGAGGTGCTGCGTCAGCATCGTGACACCGGGCTCGATGCCGATCAGAATGAACCCGCCGAGAAGAATCGCCATGCTTCCCGATCCCGGAATGCCGAAGAGCAGCGTCGGGATGAGGGCACCGCCCTCCTTGGCGTTGTTGGCCGATTCCGGCCCCAGCACACCGCGGATGTCACCCGTGCCGTAGGTCTCGCGGTTCTTGGTCGTCTGAATGACGTGACCGTAGGCGATCCAATCGACGACCGAACCGCCGAGACCCGGCAGGGCCCCGATGATGCAGCCGAGCACGCTACAGCGGAGCACGATCCATCTGTGGATCAACACGTCCTTGAATCCCGTGAGCCAGCCGTGACCGAGTTCTGCCGTTTCGGAGATGCGGGTGCTTCGGCGCAATAAGTCGATGATCTCCGGCATGGCGAACATTCCCAGGCCGACGATCACGATGGGGATACCGTCGCTCAGGTAAATCGAATCGAACGCGAGCCGGAATTCACCGGTCGCCGGCGCGGTGCCGATCGTGCCCAGAAGCAGGCCGACGCAGCAGGTCGCAAGCCCCTTGAGGGCGCTGGTGCCGGTCAGCATGCCGATCATGCTGAGCGCCAGGATGATCAGGAGAAGCTGTTCGCCGAAGCCCATGGCGAGGATGATCGGACGGGCGGCGAAAACGGCACCGGTGAGGCACACAGCCCCGATCAGGCCGCCTAACATGGATGCACTGAACGCGGCGCCGAGAGCACGCGCGCCTTCGCCTTTCTTGGCCATGGGAAACCCGTCGACAACCGTTGACTGCGAGGCCGCCGTCCCGGGAATTCCCATGAGCACCGACGGAAAGGTGTCAGAGGTGGAGAGCGGCGCGATCAGA
>MERG01000385.1 GCA_001771985.1 Betaproteobacteria bacterium RIFCSPLOWO2_12_FULL_62_13
CGCATCGATGGCAGCCTACGCAGCCTCCTGCGGATGCAGCGCGATCTTGTGCGCTTCGACGCTGCGCGCTTCAAGCAGATGCAGTGCGTCCGCCGCATGCGCGAGCGGCAGCCGGTGACTGATATAGAGGTCGGGATCGACCGCGCGTTTGGCCACGAGATCAAGGCACGGGGCGAACGCCTGGAAATTGCCGCGCGAGAAGTTGATGTCGATATCGCAGCACACCCGTTGGCCGATCGGAACGCCCTCCACACCGGAGCCGAGCGCCACCACCTCGCCCGCAAACTCGTGTCCGAGGATGCGCGGGAAGACGAGCCAAGGGTGCTTGCCGTAAAACCCGTGCAGGTCGGAACCGCAAATCGAGCAGGCGTGAACTTCGACAATCACCTCGTTCGCCGCGGGAGCAGGATCGGCCACCGTTTCGTAACGGAGGTCGGCTGCGCCGTGGAGTACTGCTGCTTTCATATCCGTGTACTCCCCGTCCCGATCATTGTTCTGCTTTCGTTTCCCGCCTCCCGCCTCTGTCCTCTCGCCCCGCTCAAGGTTGAGCCTTCAACCGGTCCGGCAGCTTGACGCCCTGTTCTTCGAAGTAACGGATCGCGCCCGGGTGCAGCGGCACCGTTGCATACACGATATTCTTCGTCTCCATCCGCGCGAACGCCCTGTGCGCGGCGGCGAGCTGATCCTTCTTGGCGAAGCTCGCCTTGACGAGAGCGTAAACCAGGCTCTCCGGCAGGTCCTTGTGCACGATGTAAATATTGTAGGAAGCGACGGTGGGAATCGGCCGGGTTTGTCCCTTGTACGAGTTGGCGGGAATGTCGTAGGCAAACAGCGCGGTGTGCTTGGCCAGGTATTTCTGTCGCTCCTCTTTGGTCATCGGGATCAACACCATTTCATGGTTCACCTCGAACTCCGACACCGCCGGATGCGGTATGGCTCCCGCGACCGCCGCGATATCGAGCCGACCGTCGCCGAGCAACGTATTGGCGTCGTTAGGGCCAACGTTGGAGATGCGCCCGGGTTTCAAGCCCAGGACTTCGACCATGTCGCGCAGGACGTTGTCGGTCCAGGACCGGCGGCGGCTGGGATTGACCGACTTGCCGTTTATGCCGGCAAGCGTAGTGATCCCGGCCCTACGAGTGGTATAGAACTGCATCACCCACGGATCCAGCACCAGCAGCGCGCGCTGAGCGCGGATCTGGCGGCCCTTGGTCCAATCCGCGCCATTCCACCCTTCGAGCGACGTGTCGCCGGCGGACAATCCCACCTCCGCTTTCTTGTCCTCGATCATGAGCGGGTTCACTTGAAGACCGGTAGTGGCCTCCACCGAAATCGGAATCCCCGCCTCGGCGCCGACGGCGGACGCCCATGCGCTTCCGGTCGGAAAGCCGAATCCTCCGGCCGGCCCCGTCACGAACGTCAAACGCGACGGCCATTTCGATTTGTCGGTCGGTTGCGCGGGCAGATCGGCACTGAAAGCTGCGCCCGCGATCACCAGCAGGACTGCAAGAATGCGTGTGCACATCATGATTGCCTCCTCTTTTCACCATTTACGATTCATCGCCTCACCTGCCCGCCGAACCAATGGCGCGCTGTGCTACCAAGTTCTGCCAGGCTATCACAGCGGCCATCACCGCTATCCCGCCAAGATTTATCGTCCAGTCACGGTTCAGCACTGCGATCGCGGCTGCAAACACGATTATCCGGCAAAGCGGGTTGAAGTTGCTGTTGGCGGCGCCCGCCAGGCCGTAGGCGCTGGCAAAGCCCATCGCCGTTGCGCGTAGGATATCGTACCAGGGGCCCGCCCACAGGATGGCCGGGTTGAAGATGAAGACGAACGGAACGATATACGCGGCAATTGACAGTCGGGTGGCAAGCCATCCGGTCTTATCAGGATCCGATCCGGCGATGCCGGCGGCTGTGAATGCGGCGAGGGCGACCGGGGGTGTAAGCGTGGACACGCAGGCGTAATACATGATGAACATGTGCGCCGCGAGCATCGGCACGCCGAGTTTGACCATGACCGGGGCGCCAACTGCCGCCGTCAGGATGTAGGCCGGAACGGTCGGCAGCGGAAAGCCGAGCAGGATAGTCACCAGCATGACGATGATAAGTGTCAATACCAGGTGCTGCTGACCATAGGCGAGCACCAGGTCGACGAAGCGGTTGCCGAGTCCGGTGAGAATGAACACACCGACCAGGATGCCCGCGCAAGCGCAGGCTGCGACGGCCTCGAGCGACCCGGTCGCGCCTTCCCGTAACGCGCTCTTGATCGTTTGCCAACTCATGAAACGGCGCCGGCGCATGAAATCGACGGCCAGTGCCGCCAGGATGCTGACGATCGCCGACTGCATAACCGAGCGCCCGGCCATCACGATCATCACGACCAGCGTTACGATCGGCAGCAGCAATAGCCACCCTTCCCGCAAAACCTTGCCGAGTCGCGGCATGTCCTCCCTGGGCGTCGCCTTGAGGCCGAGCTTGATGGCTTCGAAATCGATCACGAACCACATCGCCGTGAAGTAACAGATCGCCGGAATCAGGGCGGCGAGCATGACCTCGCGGTACGGCGTCTCGGTTGCTTCGGCGAGCACGAATGCCACCGAACCCATGACCGGCGGCATGATCTGTCCGCCGGTGGAGGCCGCCGCCTCCACGGCGCCGGCGAAAGCGGGGCTGTAGCCGACGCGCTTCATGAGCGGAATGGTGAAGGTGCCCACCGCCGCGACGTTGCTCATCGAGCTGCCCGAAATCGTGCCGAACATCGCGCTCGCAAAAATCGCGACCTTCGCGGGGCCGCCGCGCCGGCCACCCGCGAGCGCCGTGGCAAGCTGGATGAAGAAGTGCCCGACGTTGGTAGCACGCAGAAACGCCCCGAAGGTGACGAACAGCACGATATAGGTCGAGGCCGCTCCCATCGCAAAGCCAAAAATGCCCTCCGTACTGACGAGTGTCGCCATCGTGCGGTCGAACTCGTAGCCGCGGTGGCCCAGGAAGCCGGGCAGCTCGCCGCCCCACAGCGCATAGGCGATGAAGACGAGCGCCAGAATCGGAAACGACGACCCCAGCACGCGGCGCGACATTTCGATCGTGAGCGCAACGGCGGTCAGTCCGAAAATCCAGTCTGCCGTGTTGGGCTCATAACCCGTGCGCAGATACATCCCCTCGTACTCGACGCCCAGGTAGACCATGGCCGCGAGCGCGGCTGCGCACAGGACGATGTCGAGCGGCTGGACTCGCTCGCGGCCGGCAGCGGTGGCGGGAAACAGCAAGAACGCCAGCATCCAGAAGAGCCCCAGGCTGAATCCCAGGAACAGCCAGGGATCGATGGAAATGACGGCGAGCGCAACGATGTGGTAGAGCGTAGTGAGAATGGCGAGCGCTGAAAACGCCTTCGACCACCATCCACTGAGTTGCCGCGCCGCGCCCGCGCGTTCTTCAACCGGCAGGCCGGAAGTGGGTGTGTTCGTATCGTTCACGTCCTGGCCGTCTCAGTTACGAGTTCGAATACGGGAGCCTGAAGCTCGCATTCATCGAGCCGCCGCAAGTTGAGCCCCTTGATTTCGGCGCCCATTACGCCCCTGAAGGCAACGACCTCCAGCTTGCCGATGCGGCCTCGGATGATGGACTGGCTGGCAAGCGCCGACATGTCTCGACCTTGAACTTGGCCTTATAAACCGGCGCAAACGATATATCAATAGCTTACGTGCAATGGACGGCCATCATCCGTGGTTTCCGTTCCGAGTTGCGGCGTGGCGGTTGATCGCGGCCGGTTTTAGGCGTAGCATGAAATCACACGCCAGAAGAATCACAGGGAGGCCCTCTAGAGCAATGCACGGAAAGGAGGCTTGCCATGTGTTATGGATGGTATGAAGACGCACTGCTTGCGGAACGCTTGAAACGCGCGAAGCAAAAGTCTGACGAGTTGCAGCGGCAGACTGAATCCCGGACGCCGGCGCGGAAACCGGACAAAGCGCAGAAACCGGAACGTGAAACAGAGACCCAGCCGGACGCCGTCCCGGTCTAAAGTCAAAGCCCCGCTCCGGCGGGGCTTTTCTTATTGAGCCTCGTGCAAATGGGCGACAGCCCATGTGCACCACAAATGCGCCCGCGGCGGGCGGAGCAGGTTCCGTCGGCCTTGGCCGATGGATGCGACCCCGCAGCGGGATGCAGCGCCGCAATTCCCCGCGTGCTTATGTGCGCCTTCACGGTCGCATCCCCAAAATCGGGGGCCCTGCTCCACGTTCCGGCGCACCCTCGCCCTCTGGGAGGGGCGGGGGTGAGGGCTGAGCGGAGTCAGGCATTTCTACGAAGCTCAGTAGAGCTGCTTCACCACCTTGAAGCGCGCCCAGTCGAAGTCTTCTCCGCCCTCGATCAACCCGGAGGGCGCCACCAGATACGCCTTGTCCCGGACGCGCATCTCGAGGTTACGCTTCTGCGTGAAGCTCCCGAGGCGCATCAACACCGCAATCTCCCGGTTCTTGTCCGGCTTGTGGGAAAGCAGCACTGCGAGGCTATCCTGGCCAGCGGCGCCACCTGAGGCTGCAGTCCCGGCCGGCGAGAGCTTCACTGGAAGCGCGATCGCGCCGAGAACCTGGATGCCCACGCGGCGCTGCTCGTACCTGTCGCGTGTGACGCGGCGGACGATGCCGACGCGGCAAACCGTCGAAGTCTCGAGGCGGAGCGCAACGAGACTGCCTATCTTGAGCCAATCGCCCGTGACCCGCGGCAGGATCGCGCCATAGCCGCCGTCGCTCACGTTGAAAACAATCCAGCTCTCCGCGGCTGCGGGGTCGCTGAACTCGAGTGAACTCGCGTCGGTGACGGCCTGGGTCCAGCGCAGGATTTCGGGAAAGCCCGGCACTACGGTAATCCGCGTCGCCAGATCACGGCGCTGCGCGCTGCGCGCCGGCGGCTTGTCTGCCCAGTACTGATCGAGGTGCGCGAGCGCCGACAGGATCGTGTCCACGTCGAACTTTCCGCCAAGGTTGACGTCGTTCGGCAGCGTCCCTTTTTTTCCGATCTCCGCAATGAGATTGCGCAGCGCCTGCGCCGCATCGCCGGCGCCAAAGAAGCGCACCATCGGACCCGCTGCTGCGCCCTTGCGCGCACGCGCGGGCGGCTGGTGCATTGACAGATCGAAAAAGAAGCCACAGCCGGGCGCGGCCTTCCCTTGCAACGTGAAACGGCTGCCGAAGTGCGCCACCGTGCGCTCCGCGATGTGCAGCTTGGCCGGCGCCAGACTGTCGGGCGAAGACATCACGAGCATCAGCGCCTTGAGGAATTCTTCCTGCGCGCTGGACTCGCCGTGCTGGCCGGAGTAGATCGTGGCGCGTGTGGTCGCGAAGCCCTGGCCCTCGGCGAAGGCGTAGGCGCGTGCGAGGTCGCGCCAGATGCGGTCCTCGATCAGGCCGTAGCGCAGCAGGATCCACTTGAGCTGCACCGTCAGCACCCGCAGCGCGCGCCCAACCGCAAGCGGCAAGTCCTTCTTCACCGCGCGCGAACCGGAGGCGCCCGCCTGGAACTGCTCGATGCAACAGAGATAGGCCGCACCGAGCATCTTCCAGAATCCGAAGGAAGCGTTCCAGAGCCGGCCCTCGTATGACTTCTGTAAACGGGGCGCGTCAACGTATTCCTGCGCAAGCTTCGACTGGAAGCTCTTCGCGCCCCGGTCGAGCAGATCGATCAGCGCGAGCCGATGGTCGAGCTTGAAGCCCTCGGTGCGAATGATCGAATCGAGCCAGGAGGTGATTTCCTCGAGCACCCTCAACGAGTCTTGGCCCAACAGCTCGGCCACCATTTGCCGAGCCTTCTTCATGTTGGCCATGGGATGGTCGGGCTTGCTGCCGGTAAGCCAGGTAAGCATCGTGGGCTCCTGCACGAAGGGAGTTCAATGCCTCTATCATAGCCAAAAAACCGGCGCCCGGCCCGGCAAGCCCGGCCGGGCGCCGGCAAAGACGCCGAGGCTACGGTTCCAGCGTCAGTTTCTCTTTGACTGCTGATGCCACCTTGTCGAGAAAGAGCTGGTAAGCGGCGCCGCGTTCCACAAGATCATCGTGCTCAATCTGCAAATTGACGGACCCCAAGCCGTTCCAGACCTTCACTGCATGGGTTCCGGTGACCATTTCAAATTTCCCATTGTCCCAAAGAATATTGAAATCGATTCCACAATGGCGATGAATGTCCTTCGTGGCGCGCACTATCGTGTCCTGGTAGGCAAACAGGTCCTGACTCAATGCTGTGGTGTTCATTCCGGTTCCTTTCCGAGCCAGCGGGAAGGTGCAAACGTGGCAAGCGCTGCAACCAGAACCACCGGAGCAAGGATATCCATGACTACGCCTTCGAAAGTGCGGAGGGCGGGGAGCCGGTCTGATAAAACGCCTGTTCTCCCAATGGGTATTGCCTTATTTGCCCTCCTTGCGAAAAGACTACGCCCCGCGCGGCGTGCCGCTTTGATCTAGCGCAAAGTCTTGTGTTTTTTCGGCTGTGCGGCCTGCCATTTCATGCCACTTGGACGATGCGCGGTGCCGGCGCGTAACGGCTTGATGTTTGATCTACGTCAACGCTTGGCGCCGTCAGCCCCGTGTATATTGACGCGAGCTTGAGTCAGGAAAGCAAATCCCCGACGACGGAGACGATACATGACCCTTAAACGATTCTGGACATCGACGCCCCTACTGGCAGTGGTGTCGTTTTTGATATTGGCGACTTCAGCCCTGTCCCAGCAGGTGCCGCGCAGCCCTGTCGTTACCGTGTATGAAAGCCCGACTTGAGGGTGCTGCTCCAAGTGGGTAGGCTACCTGCGAGAAAATGGTTTCAAGGTCGAGCAAAAGTTTGCAACGGACTCTCAACTGGACGCGGTGAAAGCGAAGTACGGCGTGCCGTCCGCACTCAGGACATGTCACACGGCGCTCGTTGAGGGCTATGTGATCGAAGGACACGTGCCCGCGGATGCGATTACCAGGTTATTGAAGGAAAAACCGCCGGTCATCGGGTTGGCCGTGCCGGGAATGCCCGGCGGATCACCCGGAATGGAGGGCAACCGTCCCGAGCCGTACAATGTGCTCGCTTTCGATCGGCAGGGCCGGGTGTCGGTGTACGTACGAAAGTGATCTTGAGCGAGGGTTCACGCTCAGAACTTCACCCCCGTTTTTTTCACCAGGCCATGCCACTTCTCGAACTCGGCTTCGACTTCGCAACTGAGATCAATTCCTGCACGTTGCTCACCGGCAGGGACGACGTCGTAAGCACGAGGTACGGCGCGGAAGTGAGAATAGTCACCGGTTGCAGATCGCGCACCGGATCGCAACTCTGCGGGCGAATGGCGGCGTTGGTGACGACGCCGCTGTGCACAGCAGGCCGAACGACAGCACCGCGGCCGCCGCGCAAACAAGGTTTGATTTACCGGAATCTACCATCTCTCCTTCTTTGTTGTATGCGTCGCGCTACATCCGCCTGCGCACCATCAGCGCCGGTGTTCCAGCAGCCGCGGAAGATCGCGTGCAGCCTTGACCCCCTTCGCCGCCTCGTCAGCGTCGAAATCGCCGGCCTTGTGCTGCGGATAGACGTAGATATTCAATTCGGGCATACCGAGCGCCTGTGCCTGCGCCCGTGCGGCATGCTCGAAGAAATCATGAACGAAGACTATTGTTGGATGGCCCGACTTCGCAAAAAAGATTCCGTCGCGCACGGCGCCGGAGGTGCAGGAGCCTCAGGCTCCGACACCGACCAATACGTAATCCGTCTCCTCGAGCACGCGGTTGGCATCGGCCCTGGGCGCCGGCGCCCACGTGTTTGCCTTGTACACGCGGCATATGTTCGACGGTTTCAGCGTCGATCGTATTTCGCTTTCGAACGCCTTCCAGAACGCGAGCGCCGAAACGTGCTGATTGAAGACGCAGCCCACCCGCTTCCCCTCGAGGCTGTGCAGCACACGCTGCGCCTGCCGCTGCACCGTCTCCACCTCCCCCACCGGATCAAACAACTGGATGCTCATCTTCAGCCCCTTACAGAATTAGTTCCCGCGCCCCCGGCCGGAAATTCGACGCGCTTGCTGACCGTGAATCCGCCAAGCGCGCCCCAGCCCGAGCACAGCGCGCAAAATCCGGCGCCCGAACCCCATCCGCCGGCGACGAGCAAGACCAGATTCTCGGGATTGCGCACGAAAGGAACCAGCGCATTGTCATCGTCCGGGTCGACCAACTTGCTCCAATGCATCGGGTGCGTTTTGGATATCGAGCGGCGGCGCTTCACTTCATGCACGGGACGCCTCGCCAAACGCATGATCTCCTGCTTCACCTGAAGCTTGGCGAGGCCGGCGCCGGCGAGATTCTTCGCGGTCATCGGTCCGAGCACCAGAACGAGATCGCCGCCCGTGATGTTGTTGCTTCCCAGCGTGGCGATCGAATCGGCGAGCAGATAAAGCACGTCTTCGACGGGGCTGTAGCCGGAGCCCGTGGCGACCGAGTACGGCGCGGTGGTCGCGGTCACTGTGACGATGGTGTCCTCGGCGCCGAAGCCGCGCTCCACCTGCAGCGCTTCCCACGGATTCGAATCCGCGTCCTCGGCCACGCAGAAGCTGAAATACCCGGGGTGGCCCAGCGTCGTCTTGCACGGCTCGCCGGGATAACCGCCGCCGATGTTCCACAAAATCAGCCGCACCGCACGCCCGATCGTCGCGCTCGCGCGGCAGCCGTGCCCAAGCGCGCCCTCCTTGGTGTTGAACCCCAGCGTCTTCACCGCCGGACCACTCACCATGCACAACGGCGTGCACGCATGCGTGGTGGTCTGCACCCCGTTCAAATTGAAGCGCTCTTCCAGCATCGCCTCCACCGCCGCTATTACCACCGGAACATACTCCGGCTTGCAGCCCGCCATGACGCAGTTGATCGCGATCTTCTCGATCGTGGCAACGCCGTTGCGCGGCGGGATGATCCCGACGACTTCATCCGGGGCCCGCTGGAGGTAAGCGAGGATGCGTTCGATCGGTCCGCGAGTGGGCGCGACGACCGGCAGACCGTCCGTCCAATTTTGCTGGTAGCAAAACTCGACGGCCGCCTCGATGTCCGGAGCCTCAAAGATGCGTGATGCGAGCTGCATGTCAGCTCCCTTTTCTTACTTGGTTTCGGCGGCCATCAGAAGAACCAATGCGGATAGACGCGTTTGGTTCTGCGTTCTTCCTTCTTCATGGTCGAGATTCTAACGCCGGTGCAGCAAATCGACCTGTAGAAAGCTGTGATCTACAAGAAGTAAGTGGCGAAATGGCTACTTATGGTGTGGCTGGCGTCCCCACGGAAAGCGTTGCCGAACCCCTCCCCGACCGCTGGAGTGGTCTTGAGACTGCCGGGGCGCCCGTTTCGCCTCCCGCTACGCGTCGTGAGGCGACGAGTTAGCGCGCGGATGACATTACTTACACGTCTATGGCAGGCCGGCAATACCTTGACACCAACGAGACACCCGCTCAAGCTCTCACCTATGCGACCGTCGCCGCCCTCGAGTACGTTATGCAAGTTCACCTCGTTCAACGCGTCATACGAGGCCTCGTTCGCGTCTCCCCTTTTTGCGATTGCGACATCCAATATGGCTCTGATAAGTAGCCTCTTCAATGCGATCAGCCCGCGTTTTCCCATTCGGACAACGGATATACAGGTCCACGGCGGGCATTTAGTGTCGGATGTAAGAGTGAGAGTCTCGCTCTTTAACGGTAATGCCATATTGGAGACCACCGCCGACAAGTTCTCGGCACAGTTTACCGGTGCACAAGGACAGCAAGACGTCGAGATCATCAAGGATTGCGTTTCCCTAGCATTGGACGGCCTCCGCTCTTGGAATACCGAGCTAAAGGTTCGACAGGAAATCCTAAAAGCAACCTTTTTTGGCGATCTTCTACAGGACAATATAACTTCGACGGACGTTATTAACGCTTGCATCAATGCCAACGAGAGATTTACGCCAGAAAGCTATGGAGCAGCGTCAATTCACCCGGCCTTGCGGATCGAACTCGAAAATCCTGAGGAAAGCTGGCGGGTAAGTCTCGACCTGGTCCGTTCTTGGGTCGCCCCTAAGGGATTTCTCCTGATTGCTGACGCTACGTTTCAGGATGGAACCATCTATAGTACTCTACAAGAAAAAGTGGACTTTATTAATAAGCGGATTGCAAGATTTCTGGCCGACGCGGGCTTGACCTCCAGCAGTGACCAACCAGCATGACTTTGCGAGGCTATCCTGATGCTACGTCCTAACGGCAAAGGACTACAACCCGGCCCACCGCGACCATCCTATCAGCCCGAAATCGAACAGGAGATCCGGTTCGCAAGAACTCCTTTTCAGCAACGAGCCGGGACCCTCGGCGCAAGAAAAGCTAGCCCCTATCAGCTTACCGAACGGCACCAGCAAATGGTCGCCGACGTTGAACCTTTCCAACCGGGCCGCTTAACTGGGCCAGTTAAGGTGTTCGCAAAGTTAGTGGAGTCATGGAACTTGTCCGATGATGACGCTTCCGTCTTCTTGGGATTCGAGCCAGCAGACAAGAACCTGGTTCGCAGTATCCTTGAAGGCCGAACTACTCTTCGAGGAAGGGATGCTAAGGACCGCATCACAAGTCTCTACGTGATTTGGAGCATCCTCACCACTATGTTTGGGGATGCAGTTACCGCGACGCGGTGGATGTCCGAACGCCAACGCGCACTTGGCGACAAATCCCCGATTACCCTTCTTAAGGAGGGGTCTATGGAAAACCTCCTACGCGTTAAACATCTAGTCGAGTTTATCGCGGGCCACGTGTCGTGATTGAAGCATTGTCTCGAAACTCGTTAGCGACGACCGCTTACCACTGCACTGTTATACCCGATCACCTGCAATT
>MERG01000386.1 GCA_001771985.1 Betaproteobacteria bacterium RIFCSPLOWO2_12_FULL_62_13
GCAGCACGCGTTTTGCGCAATCCCTCGTTTTCTGATCGATGTCCTCGTAGCGTAGTCCCTCGGCGTACGAGGCGATGCGCTCGACAACTGTCGCAATCCGCTCCCCCTGTTTTCTTGGTCCGTTCCCGCGAGCAAAGCCGCGAAGTGATAGGCCCATCGCCGGTATCCCGCGACAGGCGGCAATTGTCGGTCAACACTGGAAGGCTGCCTATGTCTGCCAGCCCTTACAGGGCCTCGGGCCGAATGCGAGCGTCCTTGATCACCTCCGCCCACTTCCGCGTTTCGACCTGCAGGAACTTCGCGAACTCATCGGCCGTGCTCCCCACCGGTTCGGCGCCTTCCGAGGAAAGCCGCGAATTAACCGCGGGAACGCGGAGCGCCGCGGCGATGTCGGACTGGACCTTGGCTACGATGGCCAGCGGGGTGCCGGCCGACACCACGACGCCATACCACCCCGTGACATCGAAGCCCGGCAGACCGGCTTCGGCCATGGTCGGCAGATCCGGCATGACCGGGGAGCGCTTCGCGCTTGTCACCGCGAGCACCCGTAGCTTCCCCGCGCGAATTAAGGGCATCGCCGCCAGGAAATTGTTGAAAAAGAGCTGCACATGGCCGGCCATGAGTTCCCTGTTGGCCGGGCCCGCTCCCTTGTACGGAATATGCACAATGTCGAGCTTCGCCATGCTTTTGAAAAGCTCGAAGCCAAGGTGCGGCCCGCTGCCGTTTCCGGACGACGCGTAACTCAACTCGCCGGGCCGCGCCTTCGCGAGCGCGATCAGCTCGCGCAGCGATTTCGCTGGCACGGAAGGATGCGCGGTCAGGATGAACGGATACTGCGCCATCAGCGTCACGGGCGTGAAGTCGGTTGTCGTGTTATACGGCAGTTTCGGATACAGCGCCGGATTGATCGCGTGGGTGGCAATTACGACGCCCAGCGTGTAGCCGTCGGGCTTGGACTTTGCGGCAAGATCGGTGCCGATGATGCCGTTCGCGCCAGCGCGGTTATCGACGATGACCTGCTGCCCCCATGCCTCGCTCAGCTTCTGCGCGACGGTGCGCGAAAGAATGTCGGTTCCGCCGCCCGGTGGATACGGCACAATCATGCGGACTGGGCGGTTGGGATAATCGGATGAGCGCGAGGGCGCCAGTTGCGCATGGGCGTCATAACCAGCAGCGGCTGCCGCAATGCCAAAAAGGAAAGACAGGCAGAAAAAGACTGTGTGTTCAGTTTTCATGACAGGCGATTCCATCGTGTTGAGCGATGAAGTGAAGGACGTGGCTTGCGCACGCTGCGGGCGCGATGTGATGCACCATGTGGAAGCGGGTAGGCAGGTGCACCAGGCGAAAGTCGCGCAGGTTGGCGATCAGCAGTTGCTCCTGCTCCGCGTTCGTGATCGGGCCCTCCGTCGGATAAAGCCCGAGCACAGGCACTTTCACTTGAGGTAAATAGGTCGCTGCGTTTGCCTCATTGACCAGCCGTGCCATCGAGAGTTGCACCTCGACGTTACTCTTGGCGAACTCAGTTTCGTACCACTCGAGTAGCCCCGGGTCCGTCTCGGGCGGGAAACGCGTGCTGCGGTTGGTGGCTTTGAGCCAGGCGTCTCGCCCCATTTCCTTCATCGCGTCGACGCGTGACTTGTGGCCCATCGAATACGTCTCCTTCATCTTGTCGCTGATGTAGACCGGTGTCGCGACGAGCGTGAGGGTGCGCACGCGTTCGGGATGCAGCGCCGCCAGCGCGATTCCCAGGATGCCGCCCATCGACTCCCCGCAGAAGTGCACGGACTGCGCGCCGATGTCGTCGATAACGGCGACGAGGTCTTCTATCAGCGCCTCGATGGTAATCTCGCGCTCGATGTCGAAGTCCGCCGAAGATACGCCAAGCCCTCTCGCGTCGGGACGTACGACTTTATAAAAGCGGCTGAGATATGGCACCCAGCGGTACCAGAAACGGGAGGAGCGGCCGTTACCGTGCTGGAGCAGGAGTGCAGGAGGGTTCCACGCTGCCTGTAAGGGGCCTTATATTCATGCTTGCTTCCTCCTGCCCGGCAGAAGACCGCGAATTGAGCGGGACTTGATCGGGATTAATGGCCAACTACCGCGCAATCTATTCCAATCACCAGAGCGATGCAAACGCTTTCCCGCTCCTCGACTGGATGTTACTCATCGCTCGATCGAGACGGTGAAGGGATCTACGGTCGCGAACCTGGCTCCGTGTGCTTGCGCCTTATTGCGCCGTGATGTTCAGCGTCTTGACGACCTTGTCCCACTTCTTCATTTCCACCAGCAGGAATTGGCGGAACTGCCCGGTCGTTGTGTCGACAGACTCAACACCCACAGCCAGCAGCTTGCCTTTCAGTTCGGGCTTACTTAGCGCTGCACGCGTTGCCTTGTTGAGCGTATCGATCGCGGCCTTGGGCGTTCCGGCCGGCGCGAGGATGCCGTACCACCCGCTCACTTCATAGCCAGGAAGCCCCGTCCGGGCAACGGGGGGCACGTCGGGGAAGGCCGCGCTCGGCTCGGCGGTCGTTGCGCCGATCGCGCGCAGCTTGCCAGACCTGACGTGTGAGGCGGCGGTGGAAACGGTGCTGAAGAAGACAGAGACCCTTCCGGCCAGGAGATCGACCATCACCGGGCCGCCGCCTTTATAGGGCACGTGCAGCATCTTCGTGCCGGCCATCATGTTGAACAGCTCGGCGGCGAGATGCGTTACGTTGCCCACGCCCGAAGAGGCGTAGCGGATCTCCGCTGGCTTCTGTTTGGCGAGCGCAATCAGCTCTGCCGCGGACTTCACCGGCAGCGAGGGATGGACCACGATCATGTAGGCGCCGTTTCCGATCATCACGACAGGCGTGAAGTCGCGCACGCTGTCGTAAGGCAGCTTCTTGTAGAGGCTTACGTTGATTGCGAAGCTCCCCGGCACGATCAGGATGGTGTGGCCGTCGGGACTCGCTTTAGCAGTAAGGTCCGTCCCAATAATCGTATTCGCGCCGCCGCGGTTGTCGATCACGAACTGCTGCCCGAGCGTCTCGGTCAACGGGATTGCGAGCAGACGGGCGATCGTGTCGTTCGCGCCCCCGGGTGGGAAGGGAACGATGAATCGCACCGGCCGCAGGGGGTACGTCTGCGCCCACGCGCCGTTCAGGCATGCAAACAGCGCCATCATCAATAGAAGCGTCCGAAGCCACATCAGTCTCATGTTGCCCTCCTCTTTTTTGTACGATAACGGGTTGCCACACTATATTGAGCCGAATTCCGGAACGCGAGGCAACGCGTCCAACGTCCGAATCTGCTCGATGCATGTCCTGGCCGACTGTGCAGGCAGGATCTCAGCAGTCAGTGTGAGAAACTTGTCCTCGAGTTGCATGGCTGATACCGGATCCTCCGCGCTCCCTTTTCTATAGAGCGTCTGGTCGACATAGGTCTCGCCGCCGCTGGAGCGGGCTTCGAGCCTGCTCGCCAGCCTCAATGCGCTGTCCCTGTCGAATTCGTCGCACACGCGTACATCGATCTTTGCGAGAAACTCGGCGATCTTCGGATCGCTGACGCGCTTCTCGGTGTATTGAGCGGGTGTCGCGCGGCCATCCAGGGCCATGACGGCAAGTCCATAGCGCAGATTCATCTGCGCCCCCAGCACGCCTTTTACCCGCCGCGGATCGAAATCCCAGCCGCAGTGGTGCAGCGTATTCGTACTGACATACGCCGTGATGTGCTCGATGTCCTCGGCTTTCACGACGTTGCCTTTCATGATCCGGCTCAACGTATCCATCGCCGTGATGCTGCCGTTCGAAGCGGGCGATAGCTTGTATCCCACCTTGCGGGTTTCCCATTCACGCCCCAGATCTTCCGTCAACCTTTCCGGCTTGAATCCGTCTACGAGCGTGCTGAAGAAACCGCCGTATTCCACATCCAGCACGTCCTCCGCGCCGGTAAAGCCGTCTCCGGCAAGCAGCGCAGCGTAGACGCCGCTCTGCGCGGCGCGCCCGGAATGAAACGCTTTGGCGTTCGCCCCTTCCTGCACGGCCATCAGCCCCGCTGATTGTGATGCAGCGATACCGAGCGCCTGGGCAGTGGCACGCGGATCGAGTCCGAGCGCCCGCGCGGCCGCCGCTGCCGCGGCCAAAGCCCCCGTCGTTCCCTGATTGTGGTATCCACGCTTGAACATGCCGCCATCGGCCGCCAGCCCAATCCGGATACCGACTTCGTATCCGGCAATCATGGCCGTGAGGAAGTCGCGTCCGGAGAGTCGCGCGCCATTGGAAAGTGCGAGTACAGCCGGCACGACGACGGAGCCGGGATGAAGGGTTGCGCCAGCGTGGACTTCGTCGAGCTGGAAAGCATGCGCGGCCGTACCGTTCACAAGGGCCGCTTGCGAAGCGGAAGTGCGATGCGAGGTGCCGAGTATCGCTGCCGCGGGCGTGCCGCCTTCTGTGAGCGCCATGCTGATGAGCGCCTTCATGAAAGGCAGCGTCGAGCCGTAGATGCAGCAGCCGATCGTGTCCAGCAGGCACAGCTTCACTTTCTCGATTACATCGACCGGTATGTCGTCGAACACGAGACCCGATGCGAAAGCCGCCATCGCCGCCGTTGCGCTTTTCCTTCCTCGATCGAACTTGTTCATCTGCGTGGCGTCATGTGCGCACGATTGCGACCTCACGGTCAAAAAACCGGCTACGATGTCGCGCGACGGTTTGAGAACCAATCACGCGCTTGCAAACGAAAGCCGGCACGCCTCATCTGCTCGTTGCTCAAACTGAGACGCGGTGCTTCAAAGCGTCCTTGCGGGAGCTCACGATCGCATCCGGGTCAACCTTCACGTGGATGACCGCGGGTCTATCCAACTTCAGCGCCTGACTGAGCGCTTCGGCGAGCTCGCCAGGTTGGGCCGCGAAGTATCCTTCGGCGCCGCAGGAACGGGCGACAACATCATACCTGGGGCTGACGATGCTCTCGGCAATATAACGCTCGTTGTAAAAATCCCGCTGGTAGGCTTTCTCGGATCCCCAGCATTCGTTGTCGAGAACGATGCCGACGCTGTTGATGCCTGACTGCACGGCGGTGCAGATCTCGATCACGGTCATGCCGAAACCGCCATCGCCGGCCATCGAAACGACCGGCCGCTCCGGCGCTGCCACTTTCGCGCCGAGTCCTGCGGCGTAGCCGAACCCGACGAGCGCGAAGTCGAGCGGCGTCAGCAAAGCAGGCGGCTCGTAATACCGCAACTGGTCGGCGGCCTGCCTGCACAGCGTGCCCGAGTCCAGTGCAACGATGGCGTTCCGCGGCAATACCTTCCTCACCTCTCCAAACACCTGTTCGGGCGTCAACGGAGTGACGGACCGCCGCGCCAGGCGACCTCGTTCCTCCCACAGCGCATCCCACATCTTGCGCAACCCCTGATTGCGCTCCAGCCAGGCAACTTCCTTTCCTTCAGCCTCGCTGACCGCCTCCGCCAGGCACGCCGCAAAACTGCTGGCGTCGCCCACGATACCCAGGTGCACGGGGTAGTACTTGCCGATCGCGCCGGGATCAATGTCAACCTGAACGATATTCGCGTGCTTCGGCACGACGTCATTTCCGTAAAGCGTCGTATTAAATCCGAGGCGCGTGCCGAGGGCAAGGATCACGTCCGCCTCGTGAATAAGCTCGCGTGCCACAGGATTTCCGTAGGGGGGCGGGCCGGCATAGCCGAAATAGAGCGCATGATCGTTCGGCACCACGTCACCATGACCGGATGATGCAGCAATCGGGAGCTTGAGTTTCCCAGCGAGCCGCATGACGTTCTCATGACCGCGCTCCCATTTCACCCCGGCGCCGACGAGCAATGCCGGCGCGCGCGCGCCGAGCAGCAGCTTCTTCACCTCGCTTGCGGTCGCCGCATCGACATAACCGGCCTTCACCGGCGCTGCGCGGCTGTATTGGACCTCGCCATCGATCTGCTCGGCAAAAAGGTCGCGTGCGATATTGAGCAGCACCGGGCCGCGGCGTCCAGAGTTCGCGATCCGCATCGCTTCGAGTATGAGCTCGGGAATGCGTTTGGCCGTCGGGACGTCGAAAACCTTCTTCGTCACGGGGAGGAACAGCGTGTGCTGGTCGATTTCCTGGAACGAGTCCTTGCCCATGTGCTGCGTGAGCGGCAGGCCGGTAATCGCGACAACGGGCGAGTAGGCAAGATACGCTTGCGCCAAACCGGTGACGAGGTTCGTAGCGCCAGGTCCCGATTGCCCCGCAATCATGATTCCGGGCCGGCCCGTGATCCGCCCGTACGCGTCGGCCATGTGAGTGCCGGCTCTCTCGTCGCGCACGCCGATATGGCGGATGTCTTGCGCGTCGTACAAGGCGTCATACATATCGAGCGTCGAGGACCCCATGAGCCCGAAAATTCTGGTCACTCCTGCGGCTCTCAACGCTTCTACCGCTGCCCGTCCTCCCGACATCTTCATGCATACACTCCTTGACGGCTGCACCGATTTGATGAAGGCTCGATTGGTTATGCTGGAATCATCCGCGAAACGACCATTCTCTGCCCGATGAGCCGCGCAATGTGTCGGTCCCCCTCCGAAACGCCCGCAACCGATCGTAGCGATCGCCGCGCGTCCTTCCGGACGGTCGTTTCGGTAGATACTTGCGCACCGTCCTCGGCGAGAAGCGCTACCATCCACCTGGCACGCCCTCGCGGGCTCGCAATGACAAGCGGCGTTTGATCAGAGGCTCCCTGGATTACTGCATCGGGATCCGTGCCACTTTGACGACCTTGCCCCATTTGTCGATTTCGGACTTGAGGAACGCGCCGAACTCCTCGGGTTTCGAGCCCACGACTTCGCCGCCCTCGGCCGCGAGCTTGTCGCGCATCTCGGGCGCATGGAGGATTGCCGAAATTTCGGTCTGCAGCTTCACGACGATCGGCTGCGGCGTGCCCGCGGGCACGGCGATCCCGTACCAGCCGACCACCTCGTAACCTGCGACGCCGCCTTCCGCCAAAGTGGGAACATCGGGTAGGCTGGAGACTCGCTTCGCGCTGGTGACGCCCAGCGCGCGCAACCGTCCGGTCTTCAGATGCGGCAAAGGCGGCAGCAGCGTCGACATCAGCAACTGTACGTGACCTGACATCGTGTCGATCAGCGCGGGACCAGTGCCCTTATACGGCACGTGCTGGAGTTTGATGCCGGCCATGTGGTTGAAAAGCTCCATCGAAAGGTGCGGCCCGGTGCCGATGCCGGCTGACGCATAGGCGAGCTCACCGGGGCGCGACTTGGCGAGCGTGAGCATCTGCTTCACGTTGCGCACCGGCAGCGTCGGATGCATGACAAGGAGGTTGGGCATGGCCGCGACCTGTGTCACCGGCGCGAAGTCGCGGATCGGATCGTACGGCACTTTCTTGTAGAGCACGGTGTTGATTGCGAGCGGCGTCGCGGTCATCACGAGCGTGTAGCCGTCGGGCGGCGATTTGGCGGCGAGCGAAATGCCGATCATCTGGCCGGCGCCGGGCCGATTGTCGATGATCACC
>MERG01000387.1:0-7803 GCA_001771985.1 Betaproteobacteria bacterium RIFCSPLOWO2_12_FULL_62_13
TTTGCGCCGGTTCTTTACTCTAATGTGGCACCCGGGAGAATGATGCAGGACAGAAGCTGATTTTCTTGTAGGCGATTGGACTACGCGGGCAGGAAGCCGCCGCATCATTGCCATTCTTGCAAATGGGTGACAAACCATGTGCACCACAAGTCTCCCCTCGCCCTCCGAATTCAATCGACCAGGCCGCTCTTGACCGCGTAATGCGTGAGTTCCGCGTTGCTCTTCATGTTCATCTTTTCCAGCAGCCGCGTGCGATAGGTGCTCACCGTTTTCACGCTCAAATGGAGTTTTTCCGCGATCTGGGATACGGTTTTACCCGAAGCAATGAACCGGAGGATCTCGAATTCGCGGTTGGACAAGTCTTCATGCGTGGCCGGTTTCTTCCGGCGTTCGACTTCCCACGCCAGCTTTTCAGCCACCGCCGGGCTGACGTATTTGCCCCCTGCCGCCACCTTGCGGATGGCCGCGACCAACTGCGCGGACGCGCCGTCCTTCGTCAGATAGCCGGCCGCACCCGCCTTCAACATCCGCAGCGCGTACTGGTCTTCCGGGTACATGCTCAGAATCAGCACCGGCAGCTCCGGAGTATGCTCTTTGATGGCCTTGAGCACCTCCAGCCCGTTCGTATCAGGCAACGAGACGTCCAGCAACACCAAGTCCCAGTCTCCGCTGCACGCGAGCTTGATCGCCTCGGTTCCGGATCCCGTCTCGCCGGCCACCCGCGTCTCCGGCGCATCGGCCAGTATGCGCTTGAGTCCGTCACGCACCATGGCGTGATCGTCAACCATCAGAATCTTGATCTTGGACGCTGCCATGGCGCGGCTTTTTTGGAAGGTGCACCTTGACTGTCGTTCCGTGTTGCGGGGCGCTCGCGACGCTGAACTCGCCACTCAGCGCCGCGACGCGTTCAGACATCCCCACCAGTCCCCATGTCGGCCTTGCGGCAGGGCGGTCCGGCACGAACCCCTTGCCGTTGTCCTCGATCCGCAGCTCCACCCCGCGCGCGTTCGCGCCCACGCTGATGCACACGCGCGTCGCCTCACTGTGACGCACCACGTTGGTGAGCGCTTCCTGCACGATGCGGAAAAGCGCGGTCGCGTGTGCCCCCTCCAACTTCCACTCGCGCTCACTTCCATTAGTCACCACTTCGCACTCGATCCCGCTCCTGCGCTCCATATCCTGCGCATACCATTCGATGGCAGCGAGCACCCCCAGGGTGTCGAGGATGCTGGGCCGCAGATCGGTCGCGATGCGCCGCACCGAGTCCATCCCGGCATCGACCTGGTCCATGA
The DNA here is from genome assembly GCA_001771985.1 of Betaproteobacteria bacterium RIFCSPLOWO2_12_FULL_62_13. Taxonomy (GTDB): domain Bacteria; phylum Pseudomonadota; class Gammaproteobacteria; order Burkholderiales; family SG8-41; genus DSOT01. The sequence goes on from MERG01000387.1 coordinate 1,293, forward strand.
TCTCCCGAAGCTTGCCGGCCTGGCCGGGCGTTAACCCCGCCGAAATTTCCCCGAGACACGCGCTCAAGGCCATTTTGATGGTGAGGAAGGTCGCGCCCAGATCGTCGTGAAGCCCGCGTGCAATGCGGGTACGCTCTTCTTCCCGCACCGATTCGAGATGCGCCGAGAGCTCGCGCAACTGCCGGTGCGAGGACTCCAGGGCCATCGCGGCCTCCATGCGCTCGGTGATATCGCGTATCGCCGCCGATACCAGCGTGCCCTCCGCCGTTTCCAGCGGACTCAAACTGATTTCCACGGGAACCTCCACGCCGTCCTTGCGCAAACCATAGAGCTTGGGGCGCGCGCCCATCGGACGAGCCTTGGGCTCCGCGAAAAACTCCGTGCGTTGGCCGGCATGCTTGCCGCGGTATCGCGCCGGCAGCAGCATCTCCACCGGCTGACCGAGGAGTTCCGCGCGCGTGTAGCCGAACAGCTTCTCGGCCTGCGCATTAACCAGCACGATTTCGCCCTCGCGATTCGCAATCACCATGGCATCGGGCGCCGCCTCGAGCAATTCCTTGAATTTCCGATCCGCTTTCCTGCGCTCGGTGATATCGGTCATCGCCGTATGGCACAGCACGTCGCGACCTCCATCATCGGCAGGTCTGACGCTGCAAAGCTCGATCTCAACCAGGTTGTTGGCTGCCTGCAGCCTGAGCTCGGTATTCACTTTGGACGGCCCGCTCCAGCACTGGCGCAAATGCGAGCGGAAGCTCCCCCGGTCGGCCGGGGCGACGTAATGGACGAAGGGCTTGCCGATCAGGTCCAGCCGCGGCGTTCCCAGCAGTGCGGCGGCGGCGAGATTGACCTCCTGGACGCATCCCGCGCGGTCGAAGCCCAGGTAGCCGACCGGGGAAAAGTCATAGAGCTGGGCGTAGCGCTCGCGGGATGCCTCAAGAAGCTGCTGGGTCTCGCGCAGTTCGACGTTCTGCATCTCCAGTTCCGCCTGATGCACGTGCAGCTCGTGCACGATGGCCTCGAGTGCCGCTTTTTCAGACGCGCGGGTGGCTTCAAGGTCCTTGAGGGCTTCAAGCAACTCCGACTTCGTCATTTTTCGAGTCCCGGCGATGCATGATGGAAGCAGGTGTAATGCGGGCGGCAGACCGTAATGTGGCGCTCGGCGCGACGCTATTATCCTGCACCGAATCGCTTCGGCAATCAAGCGGCGGCCAGGCCGGCCGGACTCTTCCCGCCACGTCAGATCGCGGTCGTGCATCTTGGTGCCGATCCAACTATTCATCCCAATCTAACTGTGTCTCCAGAGACCGACTGTCCGCGCCAAGCTGACCCCCGGAATTTGGCGAAACAAGTTGGAACGGCATTAGTCCACCTTGGCGCCGGTTGCCTTGACGACCGGGCCCCATTTGGCCCACTCCCGTCACGTCCGTTCGTCACTTCCTTTCGTCACTTCTTCTCGTCACTGGTCACTCGTCACTCTCTTACGGCACGCCGCGTTCACCGCGGCACAGCGAGGTAATGGACGGCAAACAGCCGTTGCGGGTCGGTCCAGCACTCCTCCGGCTCGAAACCCGCGCTGCGCGCCAGATCCTGAAACTCCGCAACCGAATACTTGTAGGAATTCTCGGTGTGGATGGTCTCCCCGGCGCGAAACGGGAAAACATATCCGCCCAACTTGACCCACTGCCCTGCGAGGCTGACCAGGTGCATCTCGATGCGGCCGGCGGCGCTATCGTAAAACGCACGATGGCTGAACGCGGCGAGATCGAAGTCCGCTCCGAGTTCACGGTTGATCCGGGCGAGCAGATTGAGGTTGAACGCTGCGGTCACGCCCTGCGTGTCGTTGTATGCGGCGTGGAGCACGCCGTGGTCCTTCTTGAGGTCGACGCCGACCAGCATTGCGCCGCCCGCCCCGGCGAGCCTGCGCGCGTCATGCAAAAATTGCCGTGCTTCCGGCACCGTAAAATTCCCGATCGTGGATCCGGGAAAATAGATGACCCGGCGGTGCGTCTTCAGGCACGCAATATCCGGCAGCGCGAGCGGACGCGAGTAATCGGCGCATACGGCGGCGATAAGCAGATCGGGAAATATTTCCGCCAGCCGGATCGATGACTTCCTGAGCTGCGCGGCCGCGATATCGATCGGCATGTAGACCGCGGGCCCGAGCTCGGCGATCAGCGCGCGCGTCTTGAGGCTTGAGCCGCTGCCGTACTCGATCAGCGCGCAGCCCGGGCCAAGCCGCCGCGTCATCTCGTGCACGTGCGCCCGCATCATCGCCATCTCGGTGCGCGTCGGGTAATACTCGGGCAATTCGCAAATCGCTTCGAACAGTTCGCAACCGCGCTCGTCATAGAAGTACTTCGGGTTGAGCGCTTTCTGCGGCTGCGACAATCCGGCGATCACGTCCTCAAGAAAGCTCCCGGCATCGGGCTGCAGATCATGAAAAAAAACGCGGGCATGTGGCGCCATGACGAGTATCGGGAAGCGTCGTATCGAGTTCGAGTTGTGTCGGCAATGTCGCAGGTTGCCCGGGATGGCCGGCGCGCTACGCCTGCCGCTCTGCAACCGAGGTCGGCCGAAAGAGCAACTAGCCTTCGGACGGACGGCCGCCGCTCCGAGGCGCACTGCTGCTCTCGATCCACTTCTTGATACGGTTCGCGTCGCCGATGCGCGTGAGCCTGCCCCACGAGTCGAGGAGCACGATGATCACCGGCGTCGCGGCGATCCTCGCCTGCATCACCAGGCAGCGGCCGGCCTCGCTGATGTAGCCGGTTTTCGAGAGCCCGATCCGCCATTGCCGGTCCTGGACCAGCCGATTCGAATTGCGGTAGCGCAGGGTGCGGCCGTTAGCCAGTCTTACGGTGTAGGAGGCGTCGGTGGTGTATTCGCGGATGACCGGATAGCGATAGGCGGCGCCCACCATTTTCGCGACCTCGCCGGCGGTCGAGACGTTGTCGCTGGAAAGGCCCGTGCCGTCGACGAAACGCGAGCGCCACATGCCGAGCTCGACTGCCTTCTGATTCATTGCCGCCACGAAAGCGCGGGCGCCGCCCGGATAAGCGCGCGCCAATGCCGCCGCTGCACGGTTCTCCGAAGACATCAGCGCCAGCCGCAGCAGCTCACCGCGGGCAAGTCTGGTTCCCACCCTGAGCCGCGAGCGCGTGCCCTTGATGTCGTCGATGTCCTCGGGCGTGATCGCGATCGGTTCGGCAAGCGGAAGCTCGGAGTCGAGGACCACCATCGCCGTCATCAGCTTGGTGATGGAGGCGATCGGCAGCACGGCGTCCGTGTTCTTGGCATACAGCGCCTGGCCGTCCTCCTGCCCCACCACCAGCGCCGCAGCCGACTTGACGTCGAGGGCCCGTGCTTTGGCGGCGACACCGAGGTCGAGGGGTTGTTCGACGGCGGTGGCGTGAACGCGATGCGGACGCGCGCGGTGATCGCTTTGTGCCGCTGCAGCGCTGGTGCTGACACCGACGCTGAGCACCAGCACGACGACTAGCCGTTTCAAGGCAGCCTCCCCCGTTTGATGGACGGGCGCGAATCCCGCGCCCTCATTCACAACACGAAAAATACAGGGTTACTACAGGATTTTCAACATTTTTTGGTTGCGGGATTTACCCGAGACGAGTGCAGGGATTTCCTGGAGAGACCCAAAACACGTCAATTAGGGCTCAAAAAAACTCCGCTCGGGACAGTGTGGGTTGCCCCGGCGGAGCTTAAAGAGGCCATGCAACTACCCGCTCAGCACAGGCAATCGCAACTGCCAGGCCTCCGAGGAGGAGAGACCGAAGAAGCCGCCCGCTGCTTGCGGTGCAGCTTCCGCGCTATTCGACAAGACAGGATAGCAAGGCGGGCTTACACGAAACTTACAAGGGTGCTCGCCGGTTCCGGAGCCGGTTGACGGCGCAATCGGCGCGTTTTCAACTGCTCTGGTGGCGTAAGACTGCCGGCCGCTGCTGTAAACTATCACCCGTTCACATGTCGAATATGCATGCGCATACTGATCGCTGAAGACGACCCGGTGCTGGCCGACGGTTTGATGCGCTCGCTGCGCCAAGCCGATTATGCGGTGGATTGCGTCAGCGCGGGGGACCAGGCCGAGCACGTGCTGCTCGCGCAAAGCTACGATCTGGTGATTCTCGATCTGGGACTGCCCAGGCTCGACGGCTTCGAAGTCCTGCGCCGGCTGCGCCATCGTGGCTCCAAAGTGCCGGTGCTGGTTTTGACCGCGCGTGACGCACTCGACGACCGCGTCAAGGGACTGGACCTCGGCGCCGACGATTATCTCACCAAACCCTTCGACCTGCCGGAGCTGGAAGCGCGGGTGCGGGCGTTGATCCGGCGCGGGCAGTCCGGCGGCGGCTCGACGCTCGTCCATGGTGCGCTCAAGCTCGACACCGCAGGCCGGCGCGCGACGCTCAACGGCGCGCCGCTCGATCTTTCCGCCCGCGAGCTCGGTGTCCTGGAGGTGCTGCTGCACCGGAGCGGACGCGTCGTCAACAAGGAACAGCTCGCCGAACAACTCTACGGGTGGGATGAGGAGGTGGGCCCGAACGCGATCGAGGTCTATGTCCACCGCCTGCGCAAGAAACTCGAACCGGCGGGCGTAACGATCCGCACCATCCGCGGACTGGGGTACCTGCTCGACAAACCGGGCAATGCGCAAGATTAGAACTCTGCGCAGCCAGCTCATCGTCTGGCTTGCGGTCCCGTTCCTCGTGCTGTGGTCGGTCAGCACGCTGATCGACTACGACATCGCCAAGCGCTTCGTCAATCTCGCCTATGACCGCGCGCTGCTCGATACGGCACTCGACATCGGGCGCCAGGTAAAAGTCGTCAACAACCGCATCTACGTCGACCTTCCGGATATCGCCCTGCAAATGCTGCAAACCCGCGAATCAGACCGCGTCCACTACCTCGTCACCGGTCCGAATCGTGAGTTCATCAGCGGGGAACCCGACCTGCCGCCTGCGCATGACTTGGGACCCGATCGCGTCAGCTACTACGACGACGAATACCGCGGCCGGCTGATCCGCGTCGTGGCGCTGCGCGTGCCGGTGCAACCGGGCAGCGCCAAGGGCGCAGTACTGATCCAGGTCGCCGAGCGCGTCACCGCGCGCAGCGATTTCGCGCGGCAGATCATTCTGCGCATGGCGCTGCCGCAAGGACTTCTGATCCTGGCCGCGGCGCTCATCGTGTGGTACGGCGTGGGACGCGGGCTCGCGCCCCTTGCCAACCTGCGCAAGGAAATAGAGCACCGGTCGCACCGTGATCTCTCCGCCCTGCCCGAGGAACAGGCGCCGAACGAGGTACAGCCGCTCATCCGCGCCATGAATGATCTGCTCGCCCGGCTCAGCGCGGCACTCGCCGCACAGCAGCGTTTCATCGCCGATGCCGCGCATCAATTGCGCACGCCGCTCGCGGGCATCAAGACCCAGACCGAGCTCGCGCTGCGCAACTCGCAGTCGGATGAAGTGCACACCACGTTGAGCCAATTGCACACCGCGAGCGAACAGACCACGCGGCTTATCAATCAGTTGCTGGCGCTGGCGCGCGCCGAACCGGGCGCAAGGCGCGAACACGCGATCGAGCGGCTCGACATCGCGAGGCTCGCGCGCGACACTGCCACGGAATGGGTACCCCGTGCACTCGAGCGCAATATCGACCTGGGCTTCGAGGGACCGGATGCCGCTGTCGACATCGAAGGCAATGCGTTTCTATTGAAAGAAATGCTCAACAACCTGCTCGACAACGGCATTCGCTACACCCAGCCCGGCGGTCAGGTCACGGCGCGGGTCGTGCCGGATGGCCGTCAAGTCGCGCTGTCGGTCGAGGATACCGGTCCGGGAATTCCTGAACGTGAGCGCGAGCGGGTGTTCGAGCGCTTCTATCGCGTGCTGGGCACCGGCACCGAAGGCTGCGGGCTGGGGCTGGCGATCGTGCGCGAGATCGCTCTAAGCCACGGGGCCGAAATCGCGCTCGATGCGGGCCCCGTGGGAACCGGCACGACGGTGAAAGTCTCCTTTCCCAAGCCGGTGTGAGCGTGCGTCGTGGTCGGGACGCCGCTCACTGCGGCGTCGCCCGTGTGCCGCGCGCGGCGCCGATGGCCCTCACACCGCCATTGCCACGCGTCCCGCGGCGGCTTCCTTCGTTTCGCGCTCGGCATCTTCCTGCTGCTGCAGAGCCCACATCTGTGCGTATACGGCGCCGCGCGCAAGCAGCGCCTGGTGTGTGCCGCGCTCAATGATGCGGCCGTGGTCCATCACCAGGATCTGGTCGGCGTCCATGATGGTAGACAGGCGGTGCGCGATGACCAGAGTGGTGTGCCCGGCCGCGATGCGATTCAGCTCGGCCTGGATCGCTTTCTCCGATTTGGAATCGAGCGCCGAAGTGGCCTCGTCGAAAATCAGGATGCGCGGGTTCTTGAGGATCGCGCGCGCGATCGCAACCCGCTGCTTCTCCCCGCCCGAAAGCTTGAGTCCGCGTTCGCCCACGCGCGACTCGTAACCAT
>MERG01000387.1:7842-21656 GCA_001771985.1 Betaproteobacteria bacterium RIFCSPLOWO2_12_FULL_62_13
CCATCCGGCAGGCTCGCGATAAAGTCGTGAATGTGCGCCGCCTGCGCCGCCGCGATCACCTCCTCGCGCGCCGCTTCGGGCCGGCCATACTGAATGTTGTAGTAGATGGTGTCGTTGAACAGCACCGTGTCCTGCGGCACGATACCGATCGCCGCGCGCAGGCTCGCCTGCTTGAGATCGCGGATGTCCAAGTCGTTCACCAGGATCCGGCCGCCGCTTACGTCGTAAAAGCGAAAGAGCAGCCGCGCCAGCGTCGATTTCCCGGCGCCGCTCGCGCCCGCCACCGCGACCTTGCTGCCCGCCGGCACTTCGAAGCTGACTTCCCACAGGATCCGGCGTTTGGGATCGTAGCTGAAATCCACACAATCGAAACGGATCGCGGCCCGACCCGCCGGCAATGCCACGGCGCCCGGCCGATCTTCGATCTCCCGGTGTTCCTCGAGCAGTCCGAACATGCGGTCCATGTCGATCAGCGACTGCTTGATCTCCCGATATGCCATCCCGAGGAAGTTGAGCGGAATGTAGAGCTGGATCAGAAGCCCGTTGATCAGCACCAGATCGCCCAGCGTCAACGCCTGCGCCACCACGCCCTGCGCGGCAAGGATCATGAGCACAGTGGCCGCCACGGCGATGATCAAGCTCTGGCCGGCGTTGAGGATCCCGAGCGAAGCCTCGGTTTGCACCGCCGCCGATTCGTAGCTCCGCAGGTTCTCGTCGTAGCGCCGCGCTTCGTATTCCTCGTTGTTGAAATACTTGACGGTCTCGTAGTTGAGCAGGCTGTCGATCGCGCGCGCGTTGGCCCGGGAATCGAGCTCGTTGGCGCGGCGGCGGATGGCGGTGCGCCACTCGGTGACCGCGATGGTGAAGCCGATATAGAGGAGCACGGCAAGGAAGGTCACCGCCACGAACCGCCAGTCGAATTTGGCGAACAGCACCGCCGCCACCAGCGCGAACTCGAGGATCACGGGCAGGATCGAGAACAGCATGTAGGACAGCAGCGTCGATATCCCGCGCGTTCCGCGTTCCATGTCGCGCGACATCCCGCCGGTCTGGCGCTCGAGATGGAACCTGAGCGAGAGGCTGTGCAGATGCCGGAACACGGCGAGCGCGATGCGGCGTGCGGCGCGCTGCGTGACGCGCACGAACACCACGTCGCGCAACTCGGCGAACAACGTCGTCGAAAGCCGCAGCGCGCCGTAGGCAACAAGCAATGCAAGCGGCACGGCAAGCATCGCCTTGTCGGCATCGAGCGCGTCGACGACCTCCTTCAATACCAGCGGCACGCCGACGTTGGCGAGCTTGGCCGTCACCAGGAACACGAGCGCGCTCGCTACGCGCCATCTGTACTCCCACAGATAGGGCAGCAGCATCGGCACCACGCGCCACTCGCGGCGCCGCGCGAGACCGCGGCCGGCGGGGGCGCTCGCCGATATGGAACCGGAATGCGCGATCATCGCTTAATGAATGGATTCGAATACAACCGGACGTCCTGGCCTACGCGGGAAAAATCTGCTCTAATCTTAACACGCCTCACTCCTTACGCCTCTCGCCTCACACTTCACTCCTCGCTCCTCACGCCCTACTCCTGCCCCCGTCCATAGGCAAAGACACCCGTCAACAGCCGCGCCACACCGTACGCGAGCCACGTCGCCATCCTGCGCGGCAAGGGCTGCCGCTTCCAGCTCTCGCGTTTCACCTGCCGCGCGCCGGCCGCCATCGCCGCAATGAGGCTCTGACGCAGGTCCGTGGCAAATCCCCTGTCCTCGACCACGATGTTGGCTTCGCGCGCGAGCAGCAGGCTGAACGGATCGATATTCGACGAACCGACGGTCGCCCAGCGGCGGTCGATGACCGCCACCTTGGCGTGCAGGAAACTCTTGTGGTACTCGTGGATCTCGATGCCGGCGTCAAGAAAGGCGCCGTAGAGCGCGCGTGAGGCGTAATGCAGCAGCGTGTACTCGACCCGCCCCTGCAGTAGCAGCATGACCCGCACGCCGCGCGCCGCCGCGTCCATCAGTGCGCGGCGAAAGCTCAAACCCGGGAAGAAATAGGCGTTGGCGACCAGGATCTCCGAGCGCGCCGCGGCGATCGCGGCCAGGTACGCCTCCTCGATATCGCGGCGGTGGCGCAGGTTGTCGCGCACCAGAAACGCCGCGCGCTGCCCGCCTTGCCACGCTTGCTGCGCCGTCAGCAGGGGACGGTTGTGCCAGTTGCGTCCGAACTGCATGAATTCGACCAGCGTCCACAGGCGCCTTACGACCGGATGGATCCTGGCGAGCAGCGGCCCCTCCACGCGCACCGCGTAGTCGAAGCGTGGGGGCGTATGACGCGGGGTGTGCATGTCATCGATGATGTTGATACCGCCGACGAACGCGATCCGCGCGTCGATCACCGCCACCTTGCGGTGCATGCGCCGCAGCCGCCGGCGCAGGAATACGAGCGGCGTGATATCGGGCCGATAGACGAGAATCTTGACCCCCGCGCTTTCCAGGTCGCCGACGAGCGCCGCATTGAGCTTCTTGGAACCGTAGCCGTCCAACAGCACATGCGTTACAACCCGGCGTTGCGCCGCGCGCTTTAGCGCCGCCGCGATACGCCGGCCCGCAACATCGTCCTCGTAGATGTAGGTCTCGATATGGATTTCGTGCTGCGCCTCGTCGCACGCCGCCTCCAGCGCCGGGAAATACTCGGCCCCGCTTTTGAGCAGCGTAATGCGGTTGCCTTCGACCAGTTCGGTCATAACCGCTCAAGAACGGTGGTGAGCGCCACGTGATCGGACATGCGCGCCCACGCCTCGCCGCGGTGCGCATGCGCGTAGGTGACGCGGAAGCCGCGCACGTAGATGCGGTCGAGCCGGAAAAGCGGCAGTGCCGCCGGGAAGCTGCGCGCCGGAACGCCGTGAATGAGCTCGAAAACCTCATGCATGTCGAGCGGCTGCGCGAGTTCATGGCTCGCCTTGTGCCGCCAGTGCCAGTCGTTGAAATCTCCCGCCACGATGAGCGGTGAGCTCGCCGGCACCAGCGTCTCGATCCGCTGGCGCAGCCACTCCATCTGGCGGCTGCGGCCGCGCGCAAACAGGCCCAGGTGCACGCAAATGCAATGCAAACGCTGCGGCCAGCGGGGAACCTCGATTTCACAGTGCAACAAGCCGCGGCGCTCGAAGCGGTGAGCGGAAACGTCCTGATTGTCCCAGCGCGCGATCGGAAAACGCGACAGGATGGCGTTGCCGTGATGGCCGGCGTCGGACACCGCGTTCCTGCCGTAGGCGTAACCGGGCCACACCGCATCGGCGAGAAACTCGTACTGCGGTTCGGCCGGCCAATCCTGGTGACGCGCGGCATGCCGCTGGTGGTCGCCGAGCACCTCCTGCAGGAACACGAGATCGGCATGGAGCGTACGCAGCTTCTCGCGCAGCTCATGGATCACCATCCGGCGCTTGAACAACGAGAAACCCTTGTGGATGTTGTAGGTCGCGACCCGCAGCGGCTGATTCACGGTGGCGTCATCTCAAAATACTTTTCGAACAAATCGGCGTCGTCGAAGTGCCGGCGGCCGACGAACGCCGTGGCATGCCGTCCCCATTGGCGCATGGCGCCCGGCTCGGGCACGCCCATGGGCCGGAACAAATCCAGATTCGGGCGTTCATACCGGAACCCGCCTCTAGGAACCGGGATGAGGTGGCGCGGGCCGCAGCGCGTGGTGCCGGCGCACGATTTCATCGACCAGCGCGCTGAACTGCCTTTCCACGTGTGTTCTGAGCACGAACGTGCCGATCAGCGGCGGCACCAGGAAGTCAGGCGTCATGCGACCGCTGTAGCGCAACCGGATGCGCCTGTCGCCCGCCTCGAGATAATATGCGCCGACCATCTCCCTGAAGTCTCCCGCCACCGCGCGCGAGTTGATCTGCTTATGAGGAAACTCGTCGATGGCGAGCCGCACTGCGATCGGAAAACTGAAAAACAGCAGGCGCGCTTCGCCTTTCTGTTCGACCAGGACGCTGTTTCCGGTGCGCGCGAGGACCCGGCTCACGCGCATTCCGGGGATGAACTCGGCCAGATGGTCGTAATCCGTCAGCACCTGCCAGGTCTCGCGCACGTCCGCGTCGAACTCGGCGCTTGCTTCGACAAGCAGCACTTCACCGCGGCGTGAAGCGTGAACCATGACGTCCGCCGCCTGCGCCGCCCCGACCAGGAGCAGCGCCCATGAGCAAATCAGACGCAGCGCGGGTGCCAGCATGGCGATGCATACGGACGGAAGCTGTGTGCCGGATAGGGTAACACAGCGCGCTCGAAGCGGCGGCGGGCAAACGCCGTTTACTCGACTGCGTTGACGCTAGTTGTTGCTACGACACCGCGAGCATGCGGTCGAGCGCGATGCGCGCAAGCTTCGCTTCATGCGGCGGGACCTTGATCTGGTTGACGACCCTCCCCTTGACCAGGTTTTCGAGCGCCCACGCCAGATGCTGCGGATCGATGCGCTGCATCGTCGAGCACATGCACACGGTGGGCGCCATGAACTGCACCACCTTGCCTTGCGGCTTGAACTCCTCGGCGATGCGGTTCACGAGGTTCAGTTCGGTGCCGACCAGCCACCGCGTGCCGGGCGCACTGGCGGCGACCGTCTTGATGATGTACTCGGTGGAGCCGACATAGTCGGAAAGCTTGCACACCTCGAAGTTGCATTCGGGATGGCTGATCACCATGCCCCCCGGATGCTGCTGGCGCCAGCGCAGGATATGCTGCGCCTGGAACATCTGGTGCACCGAGCAATGCCCCTTCCAGAGCAGGATCTTCGCCATCTTGATCTGCTGCGGCGTAAGTCCGCCCATCTCCTCGTCCGGGTCCCATACCAGCATTTCCGCGAGCGGGATATCCATGAGATAGCCCGTCCAGCGGCCGAGATGCTGATCGGGAAAAAACAGCACCTTCTCGCGCCGCGCCAACGACCACTCGAGGATCTGCCGCGCGTTGGTCGAGGTGCAGACGATGCCGCCGTGCTCGCCGCAGAACGCCTTGAGATCGGCCGCACTATTGACGTAGGTGACCGGCGTGACATGCTGGCCGGGATCGAGTACCCGCTTCAGTTCACGCCATGCACGTTCGACCTTGGAAAGATTCGCCATGTCGGCCATCGAGCAGCCCGCATTGAGATCGGGCAGGATCGCGATCTGCTCGGGATGGGACAGAATGTCAGCGACCTCCGCCATGAAGTGCACGCCGCAGAACACGATGTACTGGGCATCCGTCTGCGCCGCAAGCTTCGAGAGCTTCAGCGAGTCGCCGGTAAGATCGGCGTGCTTGTAGACATCGGCGCGCTGGTAGTGGTGGCCGAGGATCACCGCGCGCTTGCCCAGCGCTTTTCTCGCGGCGATGATGCGCTCCTGGCAGGCTTCGTCTGCCAGCGGCTTGAAGCGTTCAAATGTGATCGTGCTCACGTCCATTGTGTTCTCGTCACACGGCGAAAAATGGAATTTCAAACATTACCACAATATGACAAGAAATCCAGCCTGAAAGTGCCCTTTGCATGGCGCAAGTCCACGGCGATGCCGTGGTTATCGGACTGGCATAACGAAATCTGATGTGTCCGTTCCCGGCTTTTGTCATATCGTGGACTACGCGGCGCTTTAACGGGGCTCAATAGGCCGCGACGCGTTGCGGCAATTCGCGGATGGCCTCGGCATTGCTCCAGGAAAACACCTTGTCTGCTGCATCGCGCCACGGCAGCCACGCGTAGCGCAAATGCTCCTTCGGCGCCAGCGTGATCGAAAGCGGAGCCGGAACGCTCAGGCCGAATACGTGCTCCGTGTTATGCGTCACACCGGGTGCGTAGCGATGACGCCAGTTGAGGTAGATTTCGTAGCGATTCTGCTTGTGCCAGTCGATCAACCGATAGCGCGCCGCGTCGAGCCCGGTTTCCTCCTTGATTTCGCGCAACGCCGTCTGCTCCAGCGTTTCGTCCCCGTCCTGGCTGCCGGTCACCGATTGCCAGAAGCCCGGACGGTCCGCGCGCTCCAGCAGCAGCACTTGCAGGTCTGGTGTGTGTACCACCACCAGGACCGAGACCGGAATCTTGTATCCCACACCGTTCACAATTCAAACAGCGGCAAGTCGCTCGCGCCGTCCACCAGCACAATGAATACCTTGCCGCGCTCCTTCCAGAAGGTTGCGGCATCGCGCAGGATTTCAAGCGCCGTGGCGTAGTCTTCGGGTACGGCGCGGGCGAAGCCGCGAGCATCCCGCAGATGCAGCACGTAACCCGCCGCGTGTCGCCAGGAGAGGTCCTGCAGGCAATCGGCGAGGGCATCCCAGTTGGCGCCGAAGGTATCGGGGAAATCGAGGGCCTGCGCGCAAGCGGCGAGAAAGCGCGGTTTGGCGTTGACGCTCTCAAGGTCGAGCCTCAACCAGGCAAGTTTGGCCGCGGCAGCAGCGCGGCGCAGCCGATCGACCGACGGCGGCGCCCGGTAGACCCCGGAGCGCACGGCGGCGAACTCTTCGGGTGCTTTGGTCATTCCCTGATCCGCTTGAAACTCCGGTAATGGTCGTCGGTGTAATACAGCTCCCCGTTTCTGCCGGTCACAATGCGCCGCGCGCCGCGATGTTTCACGCCACGGGTCCGCACCGTGTACTCGCGATAATATCCGCGCTCCTTGAGCGGCAGCCGTTTCTCGATGTTCCCGAACGCCGCGCCGTCGCGCTCGTATGGAAACGGCCCGCTCCGCCGGATGAGCTCGAGCGTCTCCCGCGCCTCGCGCGGAAGTTCCGCCGCCGCAATTTCAGGAATCGTGGCAGCTTGGCGGGCCCCGGCCACCCCTGTGACAACGAACAACGTGAGGGCGAACAGCGCTGCCGCGAAGCGGCGCCACGCCTCACTCCTCACTCCTCACTCCTCACTGCTGCTGTTGCCGCAGCCGGATGTGCAGCTCCCGCAACTGCTTCTCGTCCACCGTGTTCGGCGCGTGGGTGAGCAGGCACTGCGCGCGCTGCGTCTTCGGGAACGCGATCACGTCGCGGATGGATTCCACACCCGCCATAAGCGACACGATGCGATCGAGACCAAAGGCGATCCCGCCATGCGGCGGCGCGCCGTACTGCAGCGCCTGCAGCAGGAACCCGAACTTGGCTTCGGCTTCCTCTGGGCCGATTGCGAGCGCGCGGAACACTTTCGACTGCACGTCCTGGCGGTGGATCCGCACCGAGCCGCCGCCGATTTCCCAGCCGTTCAGCACCAAGTCGTGGGCCTTGGCGCGCGCTGCGCCGGGATTGGTGTCGAGCAGGTCCTCATGGCCGTCGACAGGTGACGTGAACGGATGGTGCATTGCGTTCCACCGCTTCTCGTCCTCGCCCCACTCGAACATCGGGAAATCGAGCACCCACAGCGGCCGCCAGCCGGGTTCGACGCAGCCGCGTTCGTGACCGATTTTCACGCGCAGGGCGCCCAGCGCCTCGTTTACGATTCGTCCACGGTCGGCGCCGAAAAAGATGAGGTCGCCGCTCTGCGCCGCAGTGCGCTCAAGAATGACCGCGATCGCCGCCTCCGGCAGAAACTTGAGGATCGGCGACTGTAATCCTTCGGTGCCCTTGGCGAGATCGTTGACCTTGATGTAGGCGAGCCCCTTCGCACCGTAGATCTTGACGAACCCGGTGTAGTCGTCAATCTCCTTGCGCGTAAGTTCGCCACCGCGCGGGACTCTGAGCGCGGCGACGCGGCCATCCTTAAGCTGCGCCGCGTCGCGGAACACCTTGAACTCGACAGCGCGTATGACATCGGTGAGTTCGGTGAGCTGCAGCGGCACGCGCAGATCGGGCTTGTCCGAGCCGTAGAGCGCCAACGCCTCGTCATACGGCAGGCGCGGGAAGGGATTCGGCAGGCTCACGTCAAGCATTTCCTTGAACACGCGCCGGATCAATTCTTCCATCAGTGCGGTGATTTCCGCTTGGTCGAGGAATGATGTTTCGATATCGATCTGGGTGAACTCGGGCTGGCGGTCGGCTCTGAGATCCTCGTCGCGGAAACACTTGACGATCTGATAATAGCGGTCAAAGCCCGAGATCATCAGAAGCTGCTTGAAGAGCTGCGGCGACTGCGGCAGCGCGAAGAAATGCCCCGGGTGCACGCGGGAGGGCACGAGATAGTCGCGTGCGCCTTCGGGCGTGGAGCGCGTGAGCATCGGCGTCTCGATGTCGATGAATCCGTGACGGTCGAGAAAGTTGCGCACCGCCATCGCCGTGCGGTAGCGCAGCCGCAGGTTGTTCTGCATCTGCGGCCGCCTCAAATCGAGGAAACGATACTCGAGGCGCACGTTTTCCGAAAGATTTTCGTCGTCCATCAGGAACGGAGGCGTCAATGACGGGTTGAGGATCTCGATTTCCTTCGCCAACACCTCGACTTCGCCGCTCACCAGATTCGGGTTGACGGTGCCCTCGGGACGGTTGCGGACGCGGCCCACGACCTTGACCACAAACTCGTTGCGCAATTTGTCCGCCACCTGGAACGTGTCCGGCGTGTCCGGATCGCACACGATCTGCACCAGGCCCTCGCGGTCCCGCAGATCGATGAAGATCACGCCGCCGTGGTCGCGCCGGCGGTGCACCCATCCGCACAGTGTGACGGTCTGGTCGAGATGCTTGCGGCTCACCCGGCCGCAGTATTCGCTACGCATGGTTCACTTCAGGATCGAGGATTGAGTGAAAACCTCAACCCTGTTGTTTTACGGCTTGCGCCTGCCGCCGCTTGTCGTTGCCCGGCTGGAGGAGCCGCGGATCGAGTTTCCTGCTGCCGTTCGGCGACACCACGCCCATCGAGATGATGTACTTGAGCGCCTCATCCACGCTCATGTCGAGCTCGATCACATCGGCTCGCCGCACGATCACGAAATAACCGCCGGTAGGGTTGGGGGTGGTCGGCACATAGATGCTCAGATAGTCGCCGGGCAAATGCTTGATCACGTCTCCGCCAGGTGTCCCCGTGAGAAAAGCGATCGTCCACATCCCATCGCGCGGCCATTGCACCAGCAGCGCCTTGCGGAACGCTTGCCCGGAAGGCGAGAACAGCGTGTCGCTCACCTGCTTCACGCCGTTGTAGATGGAGTTCACTACCGGGATGCGGGCGAGCACGCCCTCCCAGAACGCGACCAGGCGTTGCCCGATAAAGTTGGCGGCGGCGAGCCCCGTTAGGAATACGATGAGCAACGTCAGCAGCACGCCCAGCCCGGGAATATGCATGCCAAGCCACCGCTCGGTGCGCAGCGCGGGCGGCAGCAGCAACAGTGTCTGGTCCATGGTGGTCACCAACAGGTTCAGCACCCACACCGTGATCACCAGCGGCACCCAAATCAGGAGGCCAGTAATAAAATAACGCTTGATCAAAGTCTTCTTGGTCATTTTCCAACCACGGACACCCGCGGGCGCCGTGCTCTTAACGTTCGTTCGGGGTAAACCGCCGCGGACGGAGCGCGCTCATTACAACGAAGCGGCGTTTTGGGTGAAACCGCGCCACCTACGGCGTGCGGCGCGGACGGGAGGACGCTATGGCGCACATGCCGGGTCTGGCTAAAACCAAGGCGACCAACCCGGACACGCGCGGCCTAGTGCCGTTCCAACTTGACTGGCCTAATGACTGCGAGCACCTTCGGCTGAATACCCTGTTTGGATCGCGCCCCACGGATAGCTCGAAATGGTTGGAACGGCACTAGCTGCAGGCCGGACAAGCGCCGGTGCCGCAGCCCGTCTCGGCTTGGGATTCCGATCTCGTGGTGCCGGCAAGCTTGCCCTGCTCCTTCTTGGGCTTGGCGCCGTTGTTCCTGAAATCGGTGGTGTACCAGCCGCTACCCTTGAGCTGAAACCCGGCCGCCGTCACCATTTTGTTGAATGAGCGTTTGCCGCATTCCGGACAGTCGGCAAGCGGCGCGTCGCTCATTTTCTGCAAATACTCGTTCTGATATCCGCAATCGGAACAGCGATACTCATAAATCGGCATGGCGACCCCCCAACAACGAAAAACCATTATACCTGAAAAGGTTACAATTCGTGAATCACGAAATGGGGGCGATTTTCCGGTTTGCAAGACCGACGGGGCGAGCGAGGCGGGACAATGGCGTTCGCTACCAAGAATCGGCACAATCACGGGCTTTGAGTCTGGGAGTTTTCTCGCCCAGATCCGACAAACTCCTACGTTGAACATGTTTTGCCGGTCCTATTTTCGAGCTTTGCTGCGTGGCCTGGCGGCGAGCCTCATGCTATGGCCTGCGATTACGCCGACAATGGCCGGCGGCGATAAGGACGCGGCCAACGTCTACATGACCGGCGCCGAGGTCATGATCGACGCCCCCGTCAGCGGTGACCTGTTCGCGGCCGCGGGCCGCATCAGCGTGGACCACCCGGTTAGTGGCGATGCGGTGCTGGCTGCCGGCTCGATTGATTTGAGAAGCGGAATCGGCGACGACCTGCGCGCGGCCGGCGGCTTCGTCAGCGTCACCGGACGCGTTTCAGGCGAGGCGCTCATCGCGGGCGGCAGTATTGCGTTCGGTCCCGACACGGAAGTCCTCGGGCGCGTCTGGCTCGCCGGCGGCGACATTGCGGTCGCAGGGTCGCTCGCCAACGGCCTGCGGGTCTACGGCAAGAACATCCTGCTGCTGGGGGAAGTCAACGGTGAAGTCCGGCTCACGGGTGAGCGCATCGAGATTCTGCCGTCGGCACGGATCAACGGCGACATTATCTATTCCAGCAACCAGGAAATAAGAATCGTACCGGGCGCGTGGGTGCGGGGCACCATCACCCGCGCGCCCGGATCGTTCGAATTTCCGCACCCGAAGTTCGACGTGCCGGGTCTGCCCGCGCTGCGCCCGTTGCTCTTTTTGGGGCTGCTCGCCGCGGGCGCGCTGCTGCTCGTGCTGTTTCCGCGCTTTACCGCCGCCTCGCTGCAAACGGTCCAGGCCGCGCCCTTGAAGAGCCTGGGCCTCGGCATCGCGATTCTTTTCAGTCTGCCGCCGGTAATCCTGCTCCTCATCATCACTATCATCGGCGTACCGATTGCGCTGGCCCTTGCCGCGTTCTACGCAGTGGCGCTCCTGACCGGCTACCTCGTCACGGCGTTCTTCATCGGCGAGAAGCTCGCGCGCGCTGTACGCAGGCAGATCGAGCCGACATTCGGCTTGCGCATCGGCTCGCTTGCGGCAGCGCTGCTTCTGCTGTGGTTGGCGTACACCATTCCCTATGTCGGCGGATTCGTGATCCTGATCGCGCTGATCGTCGGGCTCGGCGCCATGGTGCTGCAAGCTTTCAGCAGCTATGCCACTCGCGCATGAATCGGAGTAACGTCTTGAACAAGCAAACCGAAGCCTTCGCGCGGCTCATTGCGCGCAACGAAAAACTGCCGCCGCTGCCCACGGCCGTGGTGCATCCGTGCGACCCGGAGTCGTTGCGCGGCGCCTTCATGGCTTGGCGCAGGAAGCTGATCCGGCCCGTACTGGTGGGCCCGGAAGCCAAGATTCGCCGCGCCGCGGCCGAGGCACGCGTCAACCTGGGCGGCTTGCCGATCGTCTCCACCGAGCACAGCCACGCGGCGGCGGACGCGGCCGTGGCGCTCGCCCGCGAAGGGCGCGTCGAGTGTCTGATGAAAGGGAGTCTCCATACCGACGAACTCATGGCCGCAGTGGTCGATTCCAACGGCGGTCTGCGCACGGCGCGCCGGGTGAGCCATGTGTTCGTGCTCAACGTGCCCACCTATCCGCGCCCGCTGCTCATCACCGACGCTGCGATCAATATCAATCCTGATCTCGAAATTAAGCGCGACATCGTGCAGAACGCCATCGATCTCGCGCACGCGCTCGGCATTGCGCGCCCGCGGGTGGCGATCCTCTCGGCGGTCGAGACCGTAACACCGAAGATCCCCTCCACCATCGATGCCGCCGCGCTGTGCAAGATGGCCGACCGCGGCCAGATTACGGGCGCAATTCTCGATGGTCCGCTCGCTTTTGATAATGCGATCTCCGAAGCCGCGCGCCGCGCGAAGCACATCGAGTCCGCCGTTGCCGGCCGTCCTGACATCCTGGTCGTGCCGGATCTCGAAGCGGGCAATATGCTGGTGAAGCAGTTGCAATACCTCGCCCGGGCACAATCCGCGGGCGTCGTACTCGGGGCACGAGTGCCCATCGTGCTGACGAGCCGCGCGGACCCGGTGCGGGCGCGGCTGGCCTCGTGCGCGATTGCGGCATTGCTGCGCGATCACAGCATGAAGCGGGGCGTGCGATGAGCGACGCGATTCTGGTTCTCAACGCCGGATCGTCGAGCGTCAAGTTCGCGCTCTACCCGGTCGACGGCGCCTGGACGACCGGCGTCATCTTCCGCGGCCAGGTCGAGGGCATCGGCCACGCGCCGCGCATGCACGCGTGGCGGCCCGACGGAACCACGTTGTGCACGGCGCTCGCCGCCGGCGCAGACCGTTTCGGGCACGCCGAAGCGATTGCCGTTCTCCTGGATTGGATCAAGTCCAACATCGAGGACTATCGGCTGATCGGAGCAGGCCACCGCGTAGTGCATGGCGGCGAGAATTACGCCGCCCCGGTGCTGATCGACGAGAAGGTGATCCGCACGCTGGAGGGATTGATTCCGCTCGCGCGGTTGCATGAACCCTACGAGCTGGCGGCAATTCTGGCTTTCGCGAAACTCAATCCGGGCATGCCCCAGGTCGCGTGCTTCGACACTGCATTTCATCGATCGCAGCCCCCGGTTGCTCAACTGTACGCGCTTCCGCGCGAATTCACGACGGCAGGCGTAAAGCGTTACGGTTTTCACGGTTTGTCGTACGAATACATTGCCATGGTGCTGCCTGCGTATCTCGGCGCTGGCGCGGACGGGCGGATCGTGGTAGCGCATCTTGGCAACGGCGCCAGCATGTGCGCGATGCGCGGGCGCAAGAGCGTGGCGACGACCATGGGTTTTACCGCCCTGGAAGGTCTAATGATGGGTACGCGCAGCGGCGCGCTCGACCCCGGCGTGCTGCTGTACCTGATTCAGGAAAAAGGCATGAGTCCACAGCAGGTGAACGACCTGCTTTACAACCGTTCGGGGCTGCTCGGCGTTTCGGGCATCAGCCACGACATGCGGGCCCTGCTGGCGAGTGCCGACCCGCATGCCCGCGAGGCGGTCGAGCTCTTCGTCTACCGGGTGGTGCGCGAGCTGGGATCGCTGGCGGCGGCGCTTGGCGGCCTCGACGCGCTGGTATTCACCGGGGGCATCGGCGAGCACGCAGCAGAAATCCGCGCCCGTGTCTGCGAGCAATCGCAATGGCTCGGAGTCGAGCTTGACGCGGGCGCCAACGATCGCGGCATGGCGTGCATCACGCGCAGCGGCGCGCACGCCTCAGCCTGGGTGATCCCGACCAACGAGGAAATCGTCATCGCGCGGCAGGCCTGCCGGATCCTCGCGCCGCGCCCGCGCCGGCGGGAAACAGCGGCAGCCGCGCCGCAATGAAAGAGGGTATACGTACCATGAAGATCCTGGTCCTCGGCGCCGGCGGCACCGGCGGTTATTTCGGCGGGCGGCTCGCGCAAGCGGGCGCTGACATCGCTTTCCTGGTGCGGCCCAACCGCGCCACGCAGCTCGCACAGAGAGGTCTTGTCATCAAGAGCCCGGCAGGCGATGCGAAGGTGCCGGTCGCCACCGTGCTCGCCGAGGACCTCAAACCGGTCTACGATCTCGTCCTCCTTACCTGTAAGGCGTACGATCTCGAGGCGGCGATCGCTTCGCTTGCTTCCGCAGTGGGACCGCACACGGCGATTCTGCCGACGCTGAACGGCCTGCGACACGTCGACATTT
>MERG01000388.1 GCA_001771985.1 Betaproteobacteria bacterium RIFCSPLOWO2_12_FULL_62_13
TAGAAACCAGGAAACAACCGACATGCAATTTCGTCTTGAAATCATTAGCACCCCTTGTGCTCGGAAAAGATGTGGGTAAAGATCAGCCCCTCGGGAGAGGGGCGGGGGTGAGGGATGGAAGGGCCGGGGATGAGGGCTGAGCATTGTCATCCATTTCTGCAATGCTCAGTAGTTCCCGGCATCAACGCGCATCGAAAATCTAACAGTCTCGGTCGTCTCCTTCAGGCTTTCCATGACCTCCCGGTTGATCGAGAATTGCTCAGTCTATTGCTCAAGCCGTTGCTTTAACCAACGAACGATCATGGCCCAGATTTCCTCGTCCTTCATTCCGGGCGTGCGGCCCATGTGACCGCCTTCAGGGTAGATGCGGGCTTCCTTGGGATCGCCGTACTCCATCAAGAGGTAAATGTCCTCGACCGGCGCCTGGTCATCAAGCTTCCCGTTGACCCCGAGAAGCGGTGCTGAAGGCCGGTCCAGCACGCCCTGATCCTTGAGCGATAACCTGGGCGCAACCTCAATCAACTCATCCAGAGTCTTCACACCCATAGCCTTGCTGCGGGCCTCGAACAAGCCCACGGGGCCGAACAAAGCAGCGGACGCCCTTTCCGTGAGCGCCGGTCGCAGCCACTTCTCCTGAAAACCGTAGTGCACGTTACTGCCGTGGAAGACGGCGCCCTTCAGGCGCTTTGCCTCCACAAACGCGAGCTTTGCAGCCCAGTAGCCGCCGTAGCTGCCGCCCCACACACCGACCCGATGGGCGTCTACATCGCTGCGTTTCAGAAGATAGTCGATCATTACAGAAAAGATGCGTTCGGCATTCGGCTCCGTGTAAAGAACCGGACTCTCGCCCGTGCCCGGCATGTCTATGGCCAAGCCCGCGAGTCCCGCTTCATGCAGCATGGCGTGAGCGCGCTGGCGATCCTCCTTCCAGCCGTCCACTCCACCCCAGTGCATCACGATCGGGGGTTTCTCGATGCCCCTTGGAACCTGAAGATAGCCGATAAGCTTTTTGCCCTCGAAAGGCACTTCCACGATCTCGAGCGCAGGGTCGAAATACCTTGCCGCTTTGTGGAAGTTCCGCAGCGAATGACGATAGGCCTCCTGCTGGCGCGGGGCGGCTGCGCACGGGTAGCGACCGATGCGGTAATAATTGAAAGCGAGGTAATACGCGTCGCTAAGCTGCCTCTTGTCCGCGCCGTTCTTCTCAAGCTCATCCGCCTTTGCCTCGTAACGGAGTCCCACCTTGCACCACTCTTCCGCCCAATGGTCCCGGTCAAGACTCGTAAGGGCTTGCGCCACTTCCTTGCCGTCTTCTGCCTCTATGCCCTCGAGTGGATTCAACCGTCCGGCTCGTCTGATGATCTCCGCCTTCACTCCTTCCAGCGGGCGCCCGCGTATCTCGGCATTTGCTCTCGTCGTCATATGACAACAGCCTTTCAAGTTGATCAAGCGCCGGAATATGCCGCAATTCCTTGGTCGTTCACTGCGGCTTGATGCCGGCTTTCCTGGCGACCTTCGCCCACTTTTCGATCTCGGCGCGAATGAGCGCGGAAAACTCTTCCGGCGTGCTACTCCACGTCGGTTCAGCACCGTCAGCCACAAACCGTTTCCTGACGTCCTTGTCCTGCATGACGCGCAATACATCGCGGTGGAGCCTTGCGATGATATCGTTCGGTGTGCCGGCTGGCGCAAGAATTCCGAACCATTGCACAGCTTCGTATCCCTGCACGCCGGCCTCAGCGATGGTCGGCAAGTCCGGCACTCCACTCGCCCGCTTGGCGCTGGTCACCCCATATGCGCGCAATCTGCCGGTTCGTACATGCGGCAAGGTAGCCAGCACGTTGCCCATCATCAACGGCACTCGTCCCGACAACGCGTCCACCAACCCGGCGTTCCCGCTCTTGTATGGCACGTAGGCCATGTCAAGTCCCGTCAGGCTCAAGAACAGCGCCATCGACATATGAGGGTTGCCCCCATAGCCGCCGGCTGCGTAGTCGAGTTGCCCGGGGCGCGTCTTTGCGAAACCGATCAACTCCTTCAGGTTTTTCGGCGGCAGCGACGGATGGCCCACCAGGACCTGCGGCACCACCACGACACGTGAGATGGGCGAAAAGTCCTTTGCCGGATCGAAGCGTATCTTCCGGTAAGTCGACGGCACGATGGTCATGGTGCTCTGCGCGATCAGCAGCGTATCCCCGTCCGGTGTCGCGCGCGCACCGGCTTCCGTGCCAATCATCGCAGCCGCTCCCGGCCGATATTCGATCACGAGCTGCTGGCCAAGGAGCTCGGACAGCTTGGGCTGGATGATACGCGCCGACCTGTCCGTGCCCCCGCCGGGCGACGAAGGCACGATCAACCGCACGGAACGGTTCGGATAGCTCTCCTGCGCCCACGAGCCTGCCGCTATTGCCGCGAGACACGCGCCGAGCAGTCCACACGCGAAACCATGCCGATTCAAGAAAGCTTTCATCGTTTCCCCCTCGCGTTCTGCGTGCTATACGCGGAATCCGTGTCGCCGCGCCGGCACTCAGAAGCGCTATTGTTCCATACCATGGTGTCGACTGACCCGCAGCGCCACGCGCGAGCCTCGCCTTCAAATAGGGCTTCTCTCCGCCCAACTCGATCATCTCGCGATAAGAATCGGGAAGCGGCGCGCACTGTAGCGATTTGCCGCTGACAAGATTGCGCACATGCCAACTGCCGGTATCGATCTCGATGCGGTCTCCGGTGTCTACCAGCCCGAGAATACCGGGACAGCAAATCGGCCACAACCCGCCGCTCACGCAGTTGCTGGAGAAGAGCTTCCCGAACGATTCGGCGACGACGGCGGGAATACCGAGTGCGATGATCGACTGGTGCGCCGGGGTGGAAGAGCCGCAACCGAAATTCTTGCCGGCGACGATGATGTCCCCCGGCTGCGCCTTTGCCGCAAACTCGGGATCCAGGCTCTCCATGCAGTGTTTGCCCTGTTCGTGAAACGGCAGATGGTTGTACATCTGCTTGCGAATGAGGCCCGTATTGATGTCGTCCTGAGGAAATTTCCAGACTTTTCCCGTAACCTTCATGCGGGCTCCAAGCATCACAGGTACTTCAGCGGGTTGGTAATGCGCCCTTCGACGGCTGAAGCGGCAACCGTCGCAGGCGAAGCGAGGTAGATCTCGGCGCCCGGCCCCATGCGGCCTTCGAAGTTGCGCGTGATCGACGTAATCGCGACCTCGCCCGGTGCCAGGATCCCACCGTGCAGTCCCGGGCAGGCGCCGCAGTTGGCGTTCGTCACAATGGCGTTGGCCTCGTGCAGGACATCGATGTAGCCCAGCCTCGCCGCCTCCTTCAAAACTTCCCGCGAGCCCGGCGTCGCGATGAAGCGCACGTCTGGATGTACCTGGCGCCCCTTGAGCACGGCAGCGGCGGCTGCGAAGTCCTCCAGCCGGCCGCTTGCGCACGAGCCAAGGTAGGCCTGGTCAATGCGCCGCCCCTCCACTTCCGCGACTGGTTTGACGCCGTCCGGAGCATGCGGCACCGCAATCTGCGGATCGATGCCCGATACGTCGATCTCGTGCACGCCGTCGTACGCAAAGTCCGGATCCGTCTCGTACAACTTGAACGGTTTGGCAGTCCGCTTCTTCACCCACTCTAGCGTGACAGCATCGGGCTGAATGTAGGAGGCGACCGCTCCCATCTCAGTGCCCATGTTGCACAACGTGAAGCGCAGGTCCATGCTAAGCGCCTCTACAAAAGGACCGGCGAACTCGACCGCATTGCCGTAAGCCCCGCGCTGGCCGAGCCGGCCGTTCACGTACAGCGCAACGTCTCGCCCAAGAACGCCTTTTTTCATCTGGCCCACGATTCTTACCAGCGTCACTTGCGGCGCCTCGATCCAGTAACGGCCGATCGCGTATAGCGTGAGCCGGCCGCCGCCGAGCGAAGTCGCGTATGCGCCCACCGCGCCCATGGTCGCGGCGTGCGAATCGACCGCGATCGCCATCGAGCCGGGGAGGACGATCCCGTTTTCCACCATGACGAGGTGGGACACGCCCGCGCCGCCGTCGAAGACCTTGATGCCGTATGAGCGATAGAAATCCCGCCACGCCTTGTGCGAGGCCGCAAACGCGACCGTGGGCGAGGGTGACGCATGGTCCGCGCTGGCGAAGATGCGCTCGCGCAGCGGCAATGCCTTGATGCCGAGTTCCTCGAGATCGGCCGCGAGGCGCCTCACCTCCCCCGCATTTACGCCCACGATCGCAGAGTAGATGTCGGGCTCGATCTCCAGAAACTCGCCGGGTGTAACGGCTGTGCGTTGCGGCCGCGCCTTGTCCGCAAGTATCTTGTGCAGCGCGTGCATGCCGGCCATATCGGGTACTCTTGTCCTCAAGCGATCAATCCTTGAAACCGCAGATGAACGCGGATGCGCGCAGATAAACCCTCGTCAATCAAATCATTGTGAGACATGTCATGTCTATCCAACAGGTGATACAAGCTTCCGCGCCAAGGCTCGAATTCATCGGCGTTCATCGGCGGCTAATTGTTTTTTCAGGTTAATAGGTTGCAGAGATCGGATCAGAGGACTGAAGGATAGCCTTGGGGCCTATCGCAAAAACGGATCGTCAAGTCACCGGCGAGCGGTGGCGGCGCGCCGATGCGAGCTGCGGCACACTCAAGTCGAGCGCCGGCGGATCCCAGTATGCGGCCCGAAAAGCCGATTCAATCGCTTCCTTTCCTTTTCCGGCGCGCGCCGCATCACCAATGACAGTGATTTTCTGCCCGTCTCCAGCGAGCGCCCGATACGCGTTTCCGGTTGCTTTACGCGCCCGGTAGTAGAACCAGTTGCGAAACCGCACGGATGAGAAAAGTCTGCGCATCGGCCACGACTTCCCCCATCCGTGGTCGAGCAGCCAGCGCAAGAGCGTGCCGCTGCCCAGCCGATACTTCGCGCCAGTCGCTATGACGATACGGTCGTAATCGCGCAGCACATCAGGGTACTCGCCAACATCAACACCGTATTTCAATGCGACGCCAGCTTGCACACATGCGCGCTCGAGCTCACCGATGAATGTGTTCAGGGATTCAGGTATCGCTTCGACTTCCTGAAACTGCGGCGCCTTTCCGGCATAGCGGAAAGCGCCGCCGGGAAGCTGCGCGCGTTAGATCACCGTGACCTGGTTGGAGTGCGCGAGAAGGGATGCGTACGACAGCCCGGCCGGTCCCGCGCCGATCACGCAAATGCGCTCGCCTTTCGGCATGCCGGTCGCCGCAGCGAATTCCGTTTCGCGTGCCGCGGTCGGGTTTACGAGGCAGCCGATCGGCTCGCCCCCACGCATTTCATCCACACACTTGTTGCAGGCGAGGCACCGCCTGACGGGAACGCCGCTCCGCACCTTGTTGACCCAGTCCGGATCAGCTAACAACGCCCGCCCCAACGCGACGAAATCCGCCCTGCCGGAATCCACCGCAGCCATGGCAACCGCCGGGTTACCCAGCCGTCCAACGGCGATCACCGGCACGCTCACCGCCATTTTCACGGTTTGGGCGTAATCAAGGAACACGCCTTCCGGATAAGCCATCGGTGGAATCATCCGATGCGCGGTAGGCCGCGAGCGGTAATGGCCGGCGGAAACGTGGATCGCGTCCGCTCCTGCGGACGCCGCCCATTTCGCCACCTGGAAGCCTTCGCTGAACTGCAATCCGGTGGGGAAAAAGTCCTCGACGCTCAACCGGAAAACGACCGGAAAGCCGGGCAGCTCGGCCTTCATGCGTCTCAGGATATCGAGGCTTATGCGCGCACGGTTGGCAAGCGCTCCGCCGTATTCGTCGCGGCGTCTGTTTTCTTCCGGGCAGAGAAACTGCGACAGCAAGTAGCCGTGCGCCACGTGCAGTTCAACGCAGTCGAACCCGGCTTCCCGCGCGCGCTTTGCCGCCTCGACAAAAGCTCTCGTCGTTCGTTCGATTCGCTCCCTGGTCATCTCCAGCGGCGTGATGGTCTCGCCCGTCACTTCGTACACGAAATGCGGAATGGCCGAAGGCGCGATGGGCGGCTCGCCGCAGATATCTTCGCGGGTATGCCCGCCGGCGTGTCCCAACTGAATGGACGCTCTTGCTCCGGCATGATGCAGTGCGTTTACGAGGCGTTTGAGCCCCGGCAGAAAACGATCGTCGTAAATGCCCAGTTCTCTGGCGCGGTGCCGCCCCGCCCGTTCCGGAGAGGCCATCTCCACGGTAACCAGTCCGGTGCCACCATGAGCGCGGGCCTCGAAATAGGCTATGGTCGCATCCGTTACATATCCCTCACCGTCAGCCAGCCGCGTTGTCATGGAGGGCATCACGACCCGGTTTCGGATCTCGACGCCGCCGATCGACATCGGTGTAAACAGCGCTGTCACGCCGCGCGCTCCATGGCGCCCTCGGACCGGACACCCGCCTGCTCGAGCGCCTGCTTGATCCGTGCTATTTCCGCATCCTCCAGCTTGACCAGGGGCGGGCGAACGGCGGCGCACGGAATGCGCCCCAGGATGACTAAGGCCTCCTTCATCCGGTTGTGCATATCGGCAAACGGATTGGCATAGAAAGCGTGAGCGATCGGATAAATCCTATCGTTGATCTTGCGCGCCCGGGCCAGATCGTTCGCCTGGACCGCTTGCCACAGAACGACCTGCAGATCGGCAATGACGCTGCCGGCTCCGGATAGCAGGCCATTGCAACCCAGTACCAGGGAACTCAGCAGCCAGGAACTGTGCGTGGTGAGGACGTTTACGCGGCATGGGAGGCTCTGCAAAATCCGGATCTGCCGCTCATGCTGCATCACGTTGTTGCACCAGTCCTTGATGGCACGAATCGTCTTCACTTCGTCGATAAGCTTCAGCAAGGTGTCGACCGGGTAACCCAGTCCGCTGATCAGGGGATATTGAAAACAAATGATCGGCAGATCCGACGCATCGGCAATCGTCCTGAAGTGTGAGATTGGCATTTCCGGTTTGCTCGACGAACCGAGTGCGAGCGGACCCGGCGGAAACACCAAGAGGCAAGCAGCGCCGCCCCGCTGAGCCATGCGCGCAATGCGGGCGGCCTCCAGGCTCCCGTCGGCATAGATTCCATGGACGATGGGGATGCGATCTCCGACTTCGTCCATCGTGATGTCCAACACCATCGCCTGTTCCTCGAATGTGCACGAGGCCACTTCGGATGCGTGGGCGTTGATGGTGATCGCCGAAAGCCCGGCGACATCCACCACGTCCCGCAAATGCTTGCGATAGGCCGTTTCGTCGATGCTCAAATCGTTCTTGAAGGGCAGCAAGCAGGCTGGAATGACGCCTTTGGGTTCGTAATTTTTCCATTTGGACATAACGGTCCACCTTAACATAAGAATGAGGCCGCAGGGTTTTCGGAAGAAGTCTTAGCGTGCCGCTGGACGCTCATGCAGCTACTTCGGGAACATAAGAAGCCCCGATGCATCAAACCGCCCGTGTTTGCCCGCCGTCCATGTCGATCACGGAACCCTGGAGAAACTCGACCGCGTTGCTTGCCAGCATCCCAATGAATATCGCCAGCTCTTCCGGCCTGCCAAAGCGCCGGATGCCCTGCTCCCGCAGGATGCTGTTGTAGGCCTCCTGCGCCGTTACGTTATGGGCTTTGGCGTAACGGTCGACGCGTATGGTCAAGCGATCCGTTTCGAACGTGCCGGGATGGATCGCGAGCACGCGAACGCCGTCGCGAACCCCGCGATCGGCCAGGGCTTTGGTCAAAAGACCGATCGCCGCATTCACCGAGCCGCCGATCGCAAACTCCGCCTCCGCAACCCGTCCGCCAACGCCTCCGATATTGATAATCGTGCCTTTCGACTGACGAACATGCGGCCAGGCACTTTTCGCCATCCGAACCGCGCCAAAGAATTTGAGCGCAAATCCGTCGGTCCAATCCGCATCGCTGAGCTCGAGGAAGTCGCCGCGTTTGGTGGCCCCCGCATTGTTGACAAGCAGATACAGGCTCCCGAACCTCTTAATTGTGGCAGCGATGATTTCGGATGCACGCGCCGGCTGCGAGAGGTCGGCCGCTTCGACCAGCGCCACTCCACCAGCGGCTTCGATTTCGCGCTGCACGCCTTCCATTCGTGCCTGGTCCCGGGCGACGAGCACCACGTTCATCCCTTGCTTTGCGAGCTGTAGGGCGATGGCGCGGCCCAGCCCTCTGCTCGCCCCTGTGACAAGCGCTGTCCGCTTGGCAAGCCCCAATTCCATGTACCCGTTATCCTCAGTAAATTTTCGAATGAAGAGCTTTATGTTCGCCCTCGATGTCGCGGGCTCCGATTGCGCCGACGATCGAAAGCCAACGATAGCGGCCGATGATCCGGAAGATCCTCCCGGTGAGAGTCTTTGCAGCCTGGTCGAGGCTCGCGCGTCATTATATGTTCTCAATCGTATGAATAACAATTGAATACGAAATCCCGATTGACGATGGAAACCATGGTCAGTAACATGCGATCAGGGCCGCGGCGGAGAAGCGGCCTTCGGCAAACGGGCGAAATTGCCAAGGCTCGTTCATGAGTCGTGCAGCCGGATCGGCCCTTGCAGCAGCCCGAATAATCCGATCAGAAAGATCTGGCATGAGCGCCAAGCTTCCGGCCTACTCGCGAAACCCAAAAGGCGATCCTCAAGTCCGCCGCTGGACCGAACAGCGCTGGCTCATCGATAACATCATTCGCGCCAATGGCGTGGATTGGGACCAGCCCCGGACGATATACCTGAATGCGCCTTGCGGCTTTGAAGCCAATGCCGATTTCCACTTGATTCGGCAGCGCATTCACAAGTACGCGGATATTTTTCCGGCCTTCGAGACCACGGCACGGCGACGTGAAACCAAGGCCAAGGAGGCGGAGGAACGGGGCTGGCTGGTAAGCGCCCGCGACAACTACTTCATGGCGGCGGTACATTGGGGTGCTGCCCAGTGGCCCTTTCACGACAACGACGATCAGAACATCGCGCTCAACCAGAGAAAACGCGAGTGCTACCAAAGCTATGCGCGACTCGCAGATCACCATGTCGAAGCAGTTTGGGTTCCATTCAACGGGAAGCATCTGCCGGGCTGGTTCCACCTGCCGCCCAATTACCACGGCGGCAGGGTCCCGGTCGTCATCGAGATTCCCGGAATGGATGGCTTCAAGGAGATCGCAGTTTCCCTGTACGGAGACCGTTGGCTCAACCGTGGTTTTGCCGTGCTGGCGGTCGACGGCCCTGGCCAGAACGAGTCTCCATTGCTCGGCATTTACGTCACCGTGGAGAACTGGGTGGCAGCGGGACCGGCGATCGTCGACTGGCTCGTTGCCCGGCCCGAGATCAACCCTGAACAGATTTCCGTCACAGGAAGAAGCTTCGGATCGCTGTTCGGGACGATAGTTACCGCCAACGAACCTCGCGTGCGCGCATGTGCCGTAGTTATGACGTGCCTCGAGCCCGGCTGCCGCACCATATTTGAAGAAGCATCGCCGACTTTCAAGAAACGTTTCATGTGGATGTCGAATTACACCGATGAAGCCAAGTTCGACCAGTTCCGGAAATCCCTGACATGGGAGGGACATGCCGAAAAGATTAAGGTCCCCTATCTTTGCGTCGCTGGCGAGGCCGAGGAGATCAGCCCCCTCGAATACACCGACAAGATGTTCTCCGTTCTGCCCGGCCCGAAGCAGCTGATCATCTATCAAGAGTCGCGACATTCCGTGGGAATGGTGCCGTCCACCAATCTTGGCCCATTCCCCTACACCACCATGGCCGACTGGATGGCCGATCGCGTCGCTGGAAAGCCATTCCGGAGCGAACGCTGGTACGTCGACAGTTCGGGGAGGGTGCAAAAGACGCCATACTGAGCTGTTGGCTCACGAACACATCGAATGACTACAACCCAAGAAATTCGAGAGGACACCAACAATGCATCGATTCTTGTTGCTGGCTTTGCTGGGCGCTTCCCCCCTCTTCAACGATCTTCATGCACAGTCGGACTGGCCGACGAAACCCGTGCGAATCATCGTTCCCTCTTCGCCCGGCGGCGGGACGGACACCATCGGGCGGTTGCTCGGGGTACATTTTTCGGCGGCCCTCGGCCAACAGTTCATCATCGAGAACCGGGCGGGTGCGGCCGGCGCCATAGGCTATGCTGCAGCGGCACGTATGGCTGGGGATGGCTATACACTGCTAATCGCGCCAACCACGATCACCAGCCTGCATCTGGTTTTGAAGAATCCTCAGTTCGACGCTTTGCGCGACTTCACTCCGATCACGCAGGTGGTAGCATCAGCTCAGGTGCTGGTCGTGCACCCCTCGATTCCCGCGCGGTCCGTTCATGATCTGGTCGCGCTCGCCAAGAAAACCCGGAACGAGCTGACGTTCGCCTCCCCTGGTGAGGGCAGCGTGCCGCACCTGGCCGTCGAGTTGCTGAAGAATATGACTGCCATTCAACTGGTGCACGTCCCGTATAAGGGCGTGACGCCCGGCTTGACGGACGTGATCGGCGGTCGCGTTGCGGCGATGATCGTGAATATCATTTCGGCGAAGCCCCACATCGACGCTGGAAAGCTGCGCCCGCTTGCGGTCACCAGTCTCAAGCGCGCCGAAGCGCTGCCCAACGTGCCCACGGTCTCGGAGGCCGGCTACGGCGAGTACGAGGCGCTGCAGTGGTTCGGACTGTTCGCTCCCGCGGGGACACCACAACGGATCGTGTCGCGACTGCAAGTGCTGACTGCTGCGGTGTTACGCGAGCCCGAGACAAGAAAGCGCTTGGCTGGCGAGGAGCCCATCGGAAACTCTCCCGAGGAGTTCGCTAAAGTGATCAAAAACGAGGTGGACAAGTGGACGAACGTCGCCCGCGCCGCGAATCTGCAGCCCCGGTAGGGTGCGGCTCATACAAGAATGGCTGAGGTAACGATCTCCTGGCCGAACGGGAAGCGCGTTGCCGTACTCGTGAGCGTGCTGTTGGAAACCTGGTCGGAGGGCAAGTCGCCGACCTACTTCCCCCGTACGACGCCACTGAAGGCGGGCGCGATCGACCTTCCGGGGCGACAGTGGTCGCAGTACGGAGGGGAAGAGGGAGTCTGGCGGATCCTGGGCATCCTCGAACGCACAGGCGTTCCCGCAACCGTCTTCGCCAACGCGATCAGCGCGGACCTCTATCCCGATCTCATCCGCGAGATCGTTCGATCCGGCCATCACATCGCGGGGCATGGCTATGCGCAGGATCAATACATGCTCGAGATGACGCTCGCCGTGCAGCAGGCGACCATCCGAACCTGTCTCGATATTCTGGAAAAGCAATCCGGCACGCGGCCTGACGGGTCGATGAAATCCCCCCGGCGCGACGCTTCTTCAAATCACCATTGAGCCTACGCGAAAGATGATTTCGCGCATCGGGTGTCCCCGCGATGCCGGCCGCTGAACACCGATGCACGGCAAGAAACGCCTCGGCAGCAGGCGCTTCGGGTAAAGGACCATCAGCACACCGAGGTAGACAAACGGCGGCGACCAGAAATTCGGCTTAATTCACCCGCAGCCCACGCTCGCGCACGATCTTCGCCCATTGCTCCGATTCCTGCCTGAGCTGCCTCGCGAACTGCGCCGGGCTGCTGCCGATCGGGTCCATTCCCAGTTGATCGAGGCGGGCACGCATGTCCGGGGACTGCAGCATCTTGACTACGTCGCGCTGGATTTTCTCGATCACTACCTTCGGCGTACCCCTGGGGGCCATCAGCGCCCACCAGCCCAGGTTCTCGAAGCCCGGGATGGTATCAGCGACCGTGGGCACGTCCGGCAGTTGGCGGATCCGCGCCCGGCTGGTCACCGCGAGCGCGCGCAGCCTGCCCTGGTTGATGTGGCCGACGGCCACCGGGACGTTGGCGGTGGTAAGGTTCACCTCACCCGAGAGCACCGCATTGGCGGCAAGGCCACCGCTCTTGTAAGGGACGTGCGTAGCGTCAATGCCGGCGGCAAAGGCCAAGCTTTCGGCTGCGAGGTGCGTCTGCGAGCCCACCCCCGCAGAGCTGAAGGTGATCGTCTTCGGCTTCGCCTTGGCCATCGCGATCAGGTCCTTCACCGTCCTGGCGGCAAAGCCCGGTTGAACCACGATCACCTGGGGGCTGCTCGCCAGGTTGGTGATTGGCACCAGGTCCTTCCCGGGGTTGTATGGGAGCTTCGGGTAGATGTGCGGATTGGCTGTGACGATGGTACCCGAAGGCATGTACAGCGTGTGGCCATCGGGATTGGCCCTGGTCACCAGACTGCCGGCGATGGCGCCGCCGGCACCCGGCCGATTGTCCACGATCACCGACTGGCCCCAGGCCTCGGAGAGCGCCTGCCCCGCGATGCGCGCCAGGATGTCGGTCGCGCCGCCTGGCGAGAACGGCAACACCATGCGCACCGGCTTGGCGGGAAAGCCCTGCGCTGCGACGAATGGCGCGCCGAGCAGCACGACCAGGGTAGATACGAGGGTCACGCCGAATCGGCGCAGTGTGATAGCGCAATGCATGCAAACCTCCTCGACAGTTTTGGTTTCGTCGGCGATCTACGCATCCAGTGCCTTACAGCCGCAACAAACTCAATGAGCTTTGAAAGCGCTTGCCTCGGGGCCTTGCAGCGTTGTATTACTGAACATTGCAGAAATGGACCACAATGCTCAGCCCTCATCCCCGGCCCCCTTCGACAAGCTCAGGACAGGCTTCTCCCGGGGGGAGAAGGGGGATTAGAGGCGCAAATGGCTTGTCACCCATTTACGCAAAACTCAATAAGCAGGCGTCCATCCTTCTGATTTCAACTCCTCCAGCGCCTCGAGCATGCAGGTTACGCCGTACGTCAGCACTTTCATTCCGCACGGGTTGACGCACACCATGAGGGCCTCCGCAATCTCCTCGGGCTTCAATCCCAGCTTCAAGCCTTTCTTCAGGTGCTGCCTGAGGTGCGGCTGATTCGGGGGATTCGACATCTCGACCGCGAGCGCGATGATGTGAAAGAGCTCGTGCATCTTCTCGTCGTAGATGCGCGGCTTGGCGCGGATCACCTCGTCAAGTTTTATCAAAAGCTCCATGTAATCCGGAAATGTCCTGGCGATAAACTCGTGCGCCGGATAGCGCTTTCCCCGCCGCCGCGCGATCTCGTCCGCGAGGCCGGCGCTGGTTTGATCCGTTGGTTGCCGCGACATTTACCCTCCTGCTGGCGTGAACAACATGGGTGCGATCGAATTAAGCCGTCCCGCATCGTCAGTGCTGAGTGGATGTTAGCAAAGTCGCGCCCAAGGGGCGACTGTAAAGCTGCTCCGGTTCCAGTCGGGCGTCAGATGCCGCACACCGCTGCATCCACGGGGCGCACTTCCGTCGCAGCGATCGTGGGCCACGATCTCGCTTGAGCTATCGATGGCCGACGTTTCGGCGGGCCATATACAAGTCGAACATGTCCGGATCCAGGTCGCGCAATTTTCTTCGGGCCGAAATCAATGACGTGCTGTATCCGTGCTTTTCGAGCTTAAGCAAACGCGCGATCGCGCCGAACGACTGCACGGCTCGCGTCGCCGGCAGGGTTGCCAGGTCACCGCAGTCCATTGGTGTCCCTGGATGCTCGATCAGATGCCACGTCGGAAACCAGGCTCCCGCGGACCTGTCTTCTGGATCAAGCCAGTGGCACGTCGCCTGGAATGCGTCCCAATCCCGGTTCAGCAGCGGGTCATCAATTTCCTGGAGCGTCCCGGGAAAGCGCTCCGGTCCAAGGAGAGCGAGCCGCATGAGCGGCATCGGGCACGCGTCCAGACCGTCTACCCGATAGCGCGCTACAGCAAGCCAATGCAGCGCATCGACATTATCGTCATGCTGCGCAATCGCCAGTGCTGAGGCGACCGCGGCTTCGGCATCGCCGCAGCGCAGATACAGGCCCGCGCCGTATGACTCCGGAAACGCCGCATCGTAGGCATGCGCGCTCGCCGCCTGCGCGAGGTCGCGCCAGAGGGGCCGCAGGAACTCCGTTGCCTTGTCACCCATTGCGGCGGTCGCGGCGGGAAGCAAGCTCGCTTCAAGCCGTCGGATTGCGTCAGCGATTTGCGCCGGATTGGCGCATGGGAACGGCCGCTCATCAAGTTCGTGACAAAGCGTCTCGAGCGCCTTGCGAGCATGATGCCCGGGCTCCTCCGCACAGAGGCGATCGAGACATTCGGCCGCTCGGACGAGGTCGCGCGCAAGCAGCGCGGAAACCACGTCATTGGCGAGAACCACGGCGCGCGAATGGAGAAAAAGATCGAGCTGGCCGGCGGCGGGTATCTGGCCGTTCATCACATGGAATTTCGAATATGAGTGCTGGCGTAGGTCCCGGATCTCCACGTGCCCGTCCATCTCAGTCGGCGCGGGTCTCCCCGCGCTTCGCGCCGCTGCGCACCTTCCTGCCTGCGCGGGCCTTGGCGCGTGCGGGCGCGTCCGCCACGAGCCGCTCGATCTTCATGCGGCGCTTCGCGTGCAGTCCTTCAAGCACTTGGTTGAGCGTCCTTATTATGATTGTAGCTCCTATCGTGTCAACGCGGCGAGGAGGCCGACCAATGGGCGGCCCCGTTTCTTTGGGAATCGACTAACCAGCCGGGCGCGCGCCGGCATGCCGATGGCGAAGGTCCTGCGCATTATTTCGCCGACACGCCAACTGGAGCGTGGGCCGAGTTTCTCCGACATGAGGGTATCAAGGACGAATCTGACCTCAAGGGCATCCAGCGCGCGTTGTGGGCAGTCGACGTTGCCGTAGACGGCCTCATCATCAGAGAGCCGGAACTCGATCGCTCGACCCTTCACGGCGGCCCCGGCAGCTATGCCGAGTGCCAAGGCGAAGCGCGTCGTCTTCGGGCTGCCGGCGCAAACGCCATCCGCGCGCCGTCGGCCGCGCTCAAACCAGGTGGAGCGACCGGGTGGGTAGTTAATGGCGGAGAGCGAGACGGTGCAACGCGCGAAGGATATGTCTTTATTCTTTTTGGGCAACAGTCGGGATGCACCGGCTGGCCTGTAGTGGACGCCGGCGCCCCCGCTGCCCGGATCCTCAACAGGGTTCGCCACTTCTAATGCAGCCTGGAACTGGTTTTCGGATCGCGGCCCGGGATGTATGCGAGCGCACCTTCGCTCAAGGCGATGAAGCGCAGCACCTCTTGTATTTCTTGCCTGATCCGCAAGGACAAGGATCGTTCCGGCCGACCTTGTGCGTAGCCGCAATGCGGGCGCCGATGCTTTTCATCGTCCCGTAGCGGCGCGCAAAACGTGCACGGTAATTCGGATGCCGCTTCTGGAACGCAGCCCAGAGTTGGTCTAGACGATCGTGGTATTTCTTGTACGGCTCAATCTTCGTCGCGCCGGTGTGCTGGACGCTGACGTGCCCCGGTGAGGGCGCCCCTCGCGGCACGCGAGTCTCGAAGGCGACCACGACCTCTCCACACTCGCAGTCGGGCACAGGACAGTACATCTCGACAGCCTCGTAGAGTCGGTCTTCAAGCACGTAATAATCTTGCCGCACGCCCGTGCACACGTCGTCCCACGCCAGCATCTCGCCGGGCCGCCAGCCACGGATTTTCGCTTTCTTGGCGAGGAGCGTCTGCTGCTCCGGGTCCGTCCAACCCTTCCCGCGGTACCACAGGCGCCCGATCGAATCGAGCAGATCGCCATCTATGCGCTCCGCGAGGGCACCGCTGAGCGGGTGCCTCGCAAGATCCAGCGGTTTGTCGCCTTCCAGCGCGAAGACCTCGGCGGTGTCGATATCGATATGGAAAGCCAACAGGTTGTCGAGCTTCGCGGCGAACTTGTAATAGCCTATCTCCCCTGTGCTCCACGCCGCGTGGACCGCGGCGCCGCGCTGGAGCAGCACCTTGCGCCCCGCGTTCGTCGCGAGCACCAGCGCGGAGCGGCATTCACACTCCGGCTTTGGGCAGGTGTGTACCCAGATCCAGGCGGGCTCTGCGCCGGGGAGCTCAAACACCCCGTCGTCGGGCGCGAGCCGGACCTTGTCGCGCTTAACGGACGTTCCTGCGTCACTTTTCATCAGTAAACGTCTTGACGGAAGGCAGCGATGCTGGCAGTTTACCAGCAAATTCACCTGCCGCTGACCGGCCGGTCTTGACTTGGTTTCCCGGCATGTCCGTGCCGTTTCATGTTGCTGGCAACGTTTGCCAATTCTGTTATCGTTCGCAATTGAGGAAATCGCAAATGCCGACTCAAAACATAAATCGAAACGATATCTTTCCAGGAAATCCCGCCAATGCTCAAGCCGCAACTGACGCCCATCCACATCTCCGGAAGCGACAGTCCCCTTTCGCAAGGACAAAGAACCTTCAATAGCCAGATACAGCACATCGAGAAACTCCGCACCCGGCTTGCGGCGTGGGATGCGGCAACTACGGCCTACCAGGAAAAGTACACGCGCGAACTGCTGCCTCTGGTCGCGATCGCGACGGAACTTCAGGTCAGGTTGGTGCACAGCCTCGACCGCGCCACCGGGCGAAAGGAACTGAGCCGTAGCGAGCGGCGCATGCTCAGAGAGATGATAACCGATACGGCGGGTGAAATACTCGCCGAGCGCGACGACGCCGAGGTGAAGGCCATCTATAACAAGCACAGCCGGTCCGACTACGACAGCGAGGAAGCGGCCCAATTGCAGGGCATGAAAACTTTGCTCGAAGGCATGTTCGGCTTTGACCTGGGCGGCGACACCGGGCTCGATTCGGCGGACGAGATCATGCGGCGAGCGCAGACGCAATTCCAGAAAAAGCAGGCGTTTTACGAAGCCGAGCGGCAGGCGCGCGAAGAACGGCGCGCCAAGCGCAACAAATCGCCCCGGCAACGGGAGAAGGAAGAGCGGGCCGAGGCCGACGCCAGGCAGCTCAGCCAGTCGATCCGCGAGATCTATCGCAAGCTGGCGAGTGCCCTGCATCCCGACCGCGAAACCGATCCGCAGGAACGCGCTCGCAAAACCGCGCTGATGCAGCGCATCAACCAGGCCTATGACAAGCGGAACCTGCTGCAATTGTTGTAACTGCAACTCGAGCTGGAGCAGATCGACCGGCGCGTCATGGGCAGGTTCGATGAAAAGCGTCTGCGGCACTACAACGCCCTCCTCGCGGAACAGATCGCCGAGCTCATGCGCGAGCTGATGCGCGTCGAATCCACCTTCCGCGCGCAATTTGGCATCGATCCGTTTGTCCGCCTGAAACCCGAAACCGTCGTGCGTGACCTCACCCGCGAGATTCTCCGCGTCAAGCAGGCCAACCGCGAAATGGAGCAAGACCTGCTCGCCCTGGCGGCCGTGGAGGGCGTCAAGGCCTACCTGAAGAAGCTCCGTCGCCGGCCGGCGAGCGACAATTTCTACGATTTGCCGTTCTGATCCCGATCGAGTAACGAGGCCGCCCCGCCGAGCTTGGAGAACGACTCCGGCAT
>MERG01000389.1:0-2002 GCA_001771985.1 Betaproteobacteria bacterium RIFCSPLOWO2_12_FULL_62_13
ACATTGGTGCGCAAGCGCACCCTACGCTATGCCGTTGAATCCACGATATCGAATCTTGCCGAGCTGCGATGCTTGGCTTAAGTAAGTGCCATTCGGGTCTGACCGAGCATATTCAAGCGCGTAGCAATGAGGTGAAGGTCCGGCAACAGTTCTTAGCCGCGGAACCGGTTGGCGGCACGCCCGAACCGCTCGGCACCTTTATGCGGGCTGAAATCGACAAGTGGGCACTACTGGTCAAAGCCGCCAACATGAAAGCCGATTGATCTGCACAGCCGCCGGAAACCTGAGCTTTGCCGCACGCCGAGTACGGTTGCGCCCCCAGGCAAGCATTGCTCGACCTTACGGCGCTAGGTAGGTAATTCCAGGACATACCTCGACAGGATGTTGCGCTGAATCTCGCTTGTCCCGCCGAGAATCGTGCCGGGCCGCGCGTAGTAGAAACTGTCGAGAATGTCCGCTTCCGCGCCGGCTATGTTACGCACGCCGGTTATTACCCCTTCCTCGCCACCGGTTTCCACCAGCAGCTCGGTAAGCCGTTGCCACGTTTCCATCGACCAGATCTTGAGCATGGAAACGTCCTGCCAGAGCGGCTCACCGCGCTTGACCTGCTCGACGAACCGGCCATACAGCGACCCGAGGTCCTCGATGTCGAGTTTCAATGCCAGATAACGATCCATAAATGCGGCGTCAGATAAGAGGCCCGTGGCCCGGGCGAGCATCTCCAGCCGGCGCAACGCGTAAGACGGCCGGCGCGGGCTACCGATGCTGAGCCTCTCGAAGGACAGCAGCGCCTTGGCCACCGTCCACCCGTCGTTCAGTTTTCCCACCAGGTTTTCGCGCGGCACGTGCACGTTGTCGAAAAACACGTGGCAGAACTCCTCATGCCCCGCGATGTTGCGGATGGGGCGGATGGTGATGCCCGGCGTTTTCGTCTCTGCGAGCACCAGGCTGATGCCCTCTTGTTTCCTTTTCGCTTGCTTGTCGGTGCGCACCAGCACGTAAATGTGGGTCGCATCGTCCGCAAGCGAGGTCCAGATCTTCTGCCCATTGATGACGAAACGGTCGCCATCGATCGCTGCCGAGGTCTGGAGACTGGCGAGGTCGGACCCCGCATTCGGTTCGGAGTAGCCCTGGCACCAGACGTATTCACCCGCGAGCGAGCGCGGCAGATAATGCTGCTTCTGGGCGTCAGTGCCGAATTTCATCAGGATGGGGCCGATATGCGTAATGCCCTGATCCGGTGCCCGCGCAATGCCGTGGCGCTCTATTTCCGCCATGAAAATGAGCATTTTCACAGCGTCGAGTCCCATGCCTCCCCATTCGCACGGCCAGTTGGGCGCGGCCCAGCCCTTCTCGTAGAGTTTCCGCCACCAATCCTTCATCTCGGCCCAACGCGCACGCCGCAGGATATAACGCAGTTCTTGCGGATATTCAGCTTCAAAGAACGTCCGCACTTCGTGACGAAACGCGTCGTCACCCATTGCAT
This sequence comes from Betaproteobacteria bacterium RIFCSPLOWO2_12_FULL_62_13, assembly GCA_001771985.1. Classification (GTDB taxonomy): domain Bacteria; phylum Pseudomonadota; class Gammaproteobacteria; order Burkholderiales; family SG8-41; genus DSOT01. The sequence continues at coordinate 1,487 of MERG01000389.1, forward strand.
TGTAGTCCGGGATGGCGTTCATGCTGTGTCCCCCGCCGTGAGTTGCGCATAGCGCCGGCGGTGGTAGCCCGCGTTACCAAGCCATGCGGACAGCACCAGTGCGCGCTTAAGGTACAGCCCGACGTCACATTCGTCAGTGAAACCCATCGCTCCGTGCAGTTGGATCGCTTCCCGTGCGATGCGCAGCCCGGCCTCCGAGCAACGCGCCTTGATCCGGCTGACAAGGGCGGCACGTGTCCTCCCATCGGGATTGCGGGCAAGCGCCGGCAGCGCTTCCTCGAGCACCGCATTGGAAAGCTGGGTCTGTATGTAGAGGTCAACGGCACGGTGTTGCAGTGCCTGGAAGCTGCCGATCGGCTTGCCGAATTGCACGCGCGCGCGCAGGAAATCGAGGGTCATCTCCAATGTGCGGCTCATCACGCCAAAGAGTTCCGCACCCGAAATCGCAGCAGCGTGGTCGAGCGCACACGCCAGTGCTTCGTTTGCCGAGGGGCCCCGAGAGAGACAAAGTTTTTC
>MERG01000389.1:2013-7321 GCA_001771985.1 Betaproteobacteria bacterium RIFCSPLOWO2_12_FULL_62_13
CCGTCCGCGATGGGCTCGATCCGCAGTGCCACTCCCGGCGTCTCCCCCGGCACCCAAAACAATGCGATTTCGTTCTTCGTGTTGGCGGAAACAATAAAGGCATCAGCGTGTGCTGCACCTGCAATGTATCTCTTGCTGCCGTTAAGTTTGAAGCCGCCTTCAATCGGTACGGCCTGCGTACGTGACGTGTCGGGATCGAGATTACCTGCATCTTCCTGCCAAGCCAGCACCGGTATTACTTCGCCGGCGACCAGCCGCGGCAGCAGTTCCCGTTTGAAGGCCTCGTTCTCAGCCGCCACCAGCACGCCTGTTGCCAATACCGCGACTGCGTTGAGCGGCTCAGGCGCCAAGGCGCGAGCAAGACCCTCCGCAACTACTGCCATCTCGCCAAGCCCGAGACCCAACCCGCCGTATTTCTCGGGCACCAAAATGCCGAGCCACCCGAGCTCAGCCCATTTTTTCCAAACCGCAGGGTCGTATTCGTGGTCCGTCCCGCGCAACCGGCGCATGCGGGCAACACCGCCGCTACGCGCCACGTAATCGGCAACACTGTGGGCAAGTTCCGTCAAATGCCCGGACGGGCTACTGGAACCGAAAAATATACCTGGCACACTGCTCATTGGTAAGTTTGCTACGCCGCACGGAGCCCCACCGGACTCTTGTCAAGGATGACGGGACGCATGAAAAGACGGAGGCGATGGAACGTGCCGGATTTCCAGTTCCGCGATCGTGGACCCGATATACTTGCGATCAACCATCCGTTCAACGCTATCCGCCCGCTCCGCAACTGGAGTTACGGCCAATCATGCACTCGACGCCTGAAGCGGGTCAAGCGCCGGCGCTTCCGACTTTAAAGGGAAAAAATTTCAACGATGAGATTGGATCACCGGCACCAGCCCGCCCGGTGCGGGCCAGACGCCGCGCTCGATGGCGCGGCTGCCGTCGAACACCAGGTAGCTCTGCGCGCCATAATGGGGAAGCGGGCGCAGCAGTGCTGCAAGCGACGCTGCATTGCGCACGGAAATCACGGCAATGGGCGCCCTGATGGAGGTATTGGTCTCGTTCCTCACCGTCCACACCTGCGCGGAACCGCGGTTCGCGAGCATCGCGGGACGGGGCGGAAGCCCCAATGTCGAGAGCGCGATATCCACGTCCCGGTGCACGCCGACCATCAGAAACGGCTCACCGCCAAGCGCAGCTTCCTCGAGGCCGACAATTCTCGGTGTTGTTTCAAACAAACGTTCGGCGAGATTCTTTGCGGCGCGCTCTACACCGGCATCAGACGAAACCACTGACAGGCGCGGCTCGCGCGCTATGATCCATTGGCGCAGGATTGGGGGCAACTCCTCGCGGGCGAGGACGCGCCACACCCGCAGCTCGGGGTCGAGGCGCACCCCGTTCGGAACGGCGTCAAGTTCGACCACTGTAACGCGGCGTTCGCCGTCGAGCTCCACCCAGCGGGTTTCGGAACGGCCCTTGAACGCGATTTCCACCGGCACGCGCAGCGCGTAGACGGGCGTGGTCTGGGTAATCGTCACCGCGAGCTTCGCCTTGCCGTTGGTGCCCTGTGCGCGTGCTTCCGCGATGCTGAGCGCCGGCCCGCCGGCGCGCTCCACCCATTGCGCGAAGAAACTCGCGAGCGGGTGGCCTGCGGCTTGCTCAAAGGCTGCTCGCAAGTCGTCCCATGATGCAACCTTGAACCTGTGCTGCTCCCAGAACAGACGGATACCGCGGCGGAAAGCGTCCTCGCCGATTGCATCGCGCAGCATGTAGAACAGCATCGCTGCCTTGCCGTAGCCCACGGCGGCCTCCGCGCCATGGGTGCGCGAGCGAAACGAAGCAAGCGGCTGGTGCGAGCCGGCAGGCACGGCGGCGAAGTCGCGCAGCCACCCGAGACGCATCTCGCGCGCGGCCGCCGGCGACTGGCGTTCCTTGTAGAAGTAATCGGCCATGAAAGTGGTAAGCCCCTCGGTCCAGTTGCCCTTCGCGTAATCGGCATACACACCGTTGCCCCACCAGTTGTGCAGTACTTCATGGCCGAGCGAGGTGGCGCGGATGAACGGCAGCTTCAACACTTCCGCACCGATATAGGTGAGCGTGGGCATGCCGAAACCGGTGGGCAGCGGGCTTGCCACGACCGAGAACTCGGTAAAGGGGTATGCGCCGATCTGCTCCGAATACATCTCGATGTAGCGCTTGCTGTCTTCGAGATAACCCTCGGTGAGCGCATCGAGGTTGCGATAGAAGTATGTCCGTAATCGAAGCGGCTCCGCGTCCTGGCGCGGCACGATCTTTTCGCGCACCGTATAGCGCCCGACCATGAGATCGATGCCGTCCGCCGGGCGTTTGAACTCGAACGTGGCCATGTATCGCCCGCCGGCATCGCGCGGTATTTCTTCCGCGGCGATACGTCCCGCGACCAGCCCGCGCTGCTCGGCGGGCAGCGAGAGCCTCACGCGGTAGCTGAAAAGCGCTGCGGGTCGCGGATACCATGCGCTTCCCGAATGAAGAAAGCTGCCTTGCGCGGCGGCCATCGGCGGCATGCCATGCAGCACGCCGCGGTGGTCAAGCGTCTGGTCGAGCCCGGGAAGCACGCCACCGTACTCGATGCGCAGCGCAGCGCCTGGCGGCGCCGGCACACGCCATTCGCGGATGTCGCCGGCGGGGCGCGCGGGCGCGACAGCGGCTGGCTCACCGTTGACGGATGCGGCTGTGACGGCGAGCGAGCGGTGCAGCGGGAAGCGGAATTCTCCGGGCGCGAGGAGTTCGGCAATCGCTTCCAAGCGGCGCGATGACGGGTCGAGCACAACATCAAGGTCGAGATGCGCGACCGGGGGAGCGGCCGCGCAGTCGAGCGCAGCCGAAAACGCGCTCGCGAGGAGTGCGGGGAATCGCCCGAGCGTGCTCATTCCCGTGGCGGGAATTTGATCACCACATCGAGCGTATCGGCGGCGCGCCGGACTTGCATCGGCAGCCAGGTCCCGGCGGGCTGAATGCGGATGGCGCTGATCACGGCGCTGATATTCGCGACCGGTATACCGGCGACCGACACGATGTGGTCGCCACGCCGGAGTCCGGTTTTTTCCGCGAGACTGTTGGAAACGACATTTACAATTCTGACGCCACCCTCCGCTTCCTCAAGCCGCACCCCGAGGCGCGGGCGCGGAGGCTTGTCGCGGCGCGTTTCGGGCACGGCGAAGACGGCGTCGGCAAAACCCCGCTTGAGTTCCTCGCAGTCCTGTTTCCCGTCTGCCGGCAGCAACGTGCCGACATTGCTCACGCCCAGGTCGCGCAACTGGTGCGGTACACCGTAGCCGTGCCGGACATGACCATTTCCCACGATGCCGACCACCAGCGGACGCGGCCTGCCCGCCTCGATGCTGGTGCGCCGAGCGAGCGCTTCGGCTATCGCGCGGTCCCAGGCGGTCTGGGACTCGACGAAAAACCGGAACGCCGCGTCCTTCCTGCTGACTGCGGCGGCTTTTTTACGTGCGAGCCGTGGATGCGTCTTGAAGACGTCGTACAGGAAATCCTTGTAGGCTTCGGAGGCGGGCGCGGGACGCGAGACGCCCTCTTTTTGCTCCGCCGGCACAGCATCCCAGCCCTGTTTTGAGATGGCCTCCGTCAACGTCCGGTTCACGTTGAGCGCCACCATCGGAATACGGTTGATCCGTGCGAACTGAAACAGCGGCAGATAGAGCTCGGCCGGCAGGTTCCAGACCTTTTCCCACTCGGCCTGCTCGAGAAACTGCTTGACGGTGAGTTCCCCGGCGACCCACTTGTCCAGCACCGGCTGCACCCGGCGCGGGAACGATTCGAAACCGATGACCATTTGCGGCCGCAACAGGTGCAGCCCCGCAAGCGTTTGCAACTGCCATTGATGATGATCGGCTTCGTCGTGCTGTTCGCCGAGCAGTACAATATCCTGTTTGGCGATCTCGGCCAGCAGTTCGGGCCCGGATACGGCGCGCGGCGTTTCGCCAGCGAGCGTGTACCACGCCGCCGGAGCAAGACAGGCGTCGGTCGGGGCCGGATGCGCCGTTTTTCCCACGGCGCACGCGGAAACGGCCCAGGCAAGGGCGATCCCGGCCAGGATCGCGTACATTCTTGTGCACATAGACGCATAGATTACCGCATTGCCCGCAGCCGGCAAGTACGGACGCGGTTTTCCCGCGCGATGCTAGAATCCTCTCATATATGTCTCCGGCGATGAAACTCACCAGGTTGATCGTGCTCGTCGCATGGCTTTCTGCGGCGGTTGCGGCAGCGTCCGCTGCCGAGAGCAGGACTTTCCGGTCGGAGAAACACAGCTTCCGGGTCGTGACACTGATCACCGGGCTCGACCATCCGTGGTCGCTCGCTTTCCTGCCTGACGGAAGAATGCTCGTGACCGAGCGCCCCGGGCGGCTGCGCATCGTGTCGAAGGACTTCAAGCTCGATCCGAAGCCGGTCGAAGGCGTGCCGCGCGTGGCCGCGGTGGGGCAGGGCGGCATGTTCGACGTGGTGCCGCACCCGCAATACGCCGAGAGCGGCTGGATCTATCTCGCGTATAACGGTCCGGGCAACGGAGGGCATGGCACGGAACTCTTGCGCGCGAAACTTGAGGGACATCGCCTGACACAGCAGCAGGTGCTGTTTCGCCTCGAACCCAAGTCGGGCGGCGGTCAGCATTTCGGCGGACGCATCGTATTCGACCAGAAGGGCCACGTCTATCTCACGCTCGGTGACCGCGGCGAGCGGGAACGCGCACAGCGCCTCGACGATCACGCGGGTTCCGTGATCCGTCTGCACGATGATGGGCGCGTGCCCCCGGACAATCCGTTCGTGGAGCGGGCCGGCGCCAAGCCGGAAAAGTTCACGCTCGGCAACCGCAACATGCAGGGCGCTGCGCTGCATCCGATTACGGGGGAGCTGTGGACGCACGAGCACGGGCCGCAGGGCGGAGACGAAATCAACGTCATGCGCTCCGGGCGCAACTACGGCTGGCCGGTCATCACCTACGGCGTCAACTACGGCATCGGGACCAGGATCGGCGAGGGCACGCACAAGGCCGGCATGGAGCAGCCGCTCCACAAATGGGTGCCGTCGATCGCGCCCTCCGGCATGGCGTTCTACGATGGCGACAAGTTTCCCAACTGGCGCGGCAACCTCCTGATCGGCGCGCTGCGCGACCGGATGCTGGTGCGTCTCGAGCTGGACGGCGAAAAGGTGATCAAGGAGGAGCGGCTCATCAGGAACGCGATCGGCCGCATTCGCGACGTGCGCGCCGGTCCCGACGGCTACGTGTATCTACTCACCGACGATTCGA
>MERG01000390.1 GCA_001771985.1 Betaproteobacteria bacterium RIFCSPLOWO2_12_FULL_62_13
AACTGACCAAGTTACGGGGATACTCCATGATTGATCGTGACGGATATCGCCCCAACGTTGGCATCATTCTTTGCAACTGGAAAAACGAGGTTTTCTGGGGCAAACGGGTAAGAGAGCACTCGTGGCAGTTTCCGCAGGGCGGCATCAAACCGGGTGAGACGCCCGAAGCCGCAATGTATCGCGAGCTCAGGGAAGAGGTGGGCTTGAGCCCCCACCACGTGAGAATCCTGGGCCGTACGCGCGATTGGCTGCGCTATGAGGTGCCCGAGCGGTGGCTCAGGCGCGACTGGCGCGGTAACTATCGCGGACAGAAGCAGATCTGGTTTCTGCTGCGCCTGATCGGGCGTGACTGCGACGTGTGCTTGCGAGCGACAGAAAAACCGGAGTTCGATGCTTGGCGCTGGAACGATTACTGGGTGCCGGTGGATGTGGTGATCGACTTCAAGCGCGAGGTGTACCAGAGAGCGCTGCAGGAGCTCGCGCGTTATCTGCGGCGTCGCGGCCGGCGGCCCGCGATCGAGCGGCAGCAACAGCGGCTGAGCGTCGTCGAGCGCGGATAGGCGCGCCGTGCTCCGATGATCAGGCTGCTTGAACTGAATGCGCGCGGCGTGTATTGCGTGCCGGGGAACCGTCCCGCGGTTTTCTATCTCGCCGATCAGCATTGGGACAGTTGAAAGGAAAGCAGGGCGCGTGCTCAGAGATTATTCAGCGTTGACTTCCGTCATGCTTCAACCCGGCGTGGGCTATGCGCAGCCGAGCCAAACATTGCCGGAAAAAGTCACGCTGGAGGATTCTGCGCTGCAGGTGTTCACCGACTTCCAGCGGACAACGGCGGTCATCATCCTGTCCGGCGACACGATGGATGAAGCGCATCGGCGTATGATCCAGCGTGGTGTCAGACTGCTGCTCGTTGTCGATCAGGACCGCAAGGTGATGGGGGTGATCACGGCCAACGACATCCTTGCCGAAAAGCCGGTGCAGATGATCGCCCAGCGCGGCATCAGGCGGGAAGAACTGCTGGTGCGTGACGTCATGACGCCCCAGGAACGGCTCGATGTGCTCAGCTTCGCTGATGTGCGTGCAGCCAAAGTCGGCCACGTCGTCGCGAGCCTCAGGAAATCGGGACGGCAACACGCGGTCGTGGTGGAAGTCGAGGACACGGGTCGCCAAAAGGTGCGCGGGGTTTTTTCGGCAACGCAGATCGCGCGGCAGCTTGGCGTAACCATTCAAACGAGCCAGGTGGCGCTGACCTTTTCAGAGATCGAGGCCATGCTCGCACGCTGAATTCTCACGCCGCCTTGACACCGGTTTGAGGCGAGGCTTATACTGAGTTTACAGATTAGAGTTAGTCTAAAATCTGGTGTTATCCAGTCAAGAAACCGCGTTGTGCGGCGTTTTTTCGCCCCCGTTTAGTATTTAAATCATTGATGACAAGGAGAAAATTATGCAACTCAAGGGATCCAAGACTCACGGCAATCTGAAAGCCGCATTTGGCGGCGAATCGCAGGCCAATCGCCGTTACCTCTATTTCGCACAGAAGGCGGACGTCGAAGGACAAAACGACGTTTCTGCGGTTTTCCGCTCCACTGCCGAAGGCGAAACCGGCCACGCTCACGGCCATCTGGAGTACCTCGAGTCCTGTGGTGATCCGGCGACCGATTTGCCAATCGGCAAGACTCGCGACAACCTGAAAGCGGCGATCGCAGGCGAAACCCACGAATACACCGACATGTATCCCGGCATGGCGAAGACCGCACGCGAGGAAGGCTTCACCGAAATCGCCGACTGGTTCGAGACGCTGGCGAAGGCCGAGCGCTCTCACGCCAACCGCTTCCAGAAGGCGCTGGATCAGCTCGCCGACTGAACGGCAAGGCGGAAGGATGAAGGCGGAAGGCGGAATCAAAGCGTTTTTGCTTCATCCTTCATCCCTCATCCTTCATCCTTAGACGGTAATGACAATCCGCGAAGGCAGTCTCGAGGCCCCAACCCGGAATCCGCTCGATTGGAATTCGGCGGACTTCTACGACGAAACGAAGCTCTTCAAGGAACTCTCGCGCGTCTTTGACATCTGCCACGGATGCCGCCGCTGCATCAACCTGTGCACCGCGTTTCCGACCCTTTTCGACCTCGTCGACGAGAGCAAGACGATGGAAGTGGATGGGGTAGCGAAGCAGGACTACTGGAAGGTCGTCAACCAGTGCTATCTCTGCGACATGTGCTTCATGACCAAATGCCCGTACGTGCCGCCGCATCCCTGGAACGTCGATTTTCCCCACCTCATGCTGCGCGCCAAGGCTGTCAAGTTCAGGAAGGGCGAGGTCAGGTTCCGCGATAAGCTGCTCTCCAGCACCGACGCGTTAGGCACGCTCGCGACGATCCCGGTCGTGGTTCAGTTCGTCAATGCCGCGAACAAGACGGGGTTTGCGCGCGGGGTGATGGAGCGCGCGCTCGGCGTCCACAAGGACCGTGTGCTGCCGGAATACGCGAGCAGCAAATTTCGCAACACCGCGCGCCCTGAGGCGTCGTTTCCGGTGAGGGACGGCAAGAACACTCCGGGCAAGGTCGCGGTCTTCGCCACGTGTTATGTCAACTACAACGAGCCGGGCATCGGCCACGATCTGCTCACAATCCTCGCGCACAACGAGATTCCGGCGGGGGTGGTGGAAAAGGAAGTGTGCTGCGGCATGCCCAAGTTCGAGCTCGGTGATCTGGGTGCGGTTGCGCGCAACAAGGATGTCAACATTCCGGTGCTCGCGAAGCTCGCGCGCGAAGGTTATGCCATCTTGACAGCGGTGCCCTCGTGCACGCTCACGTTCAAGCAGGAGCTGCCGCTCATGTTTCCCGGCGATGCGGATGTGAAGGCGGTCGCGGAGGCCATGTTCGATCCGTTCGAATACCTGATGCTGCGGCACAGGGACGGATTGCTCAAGACCGATTTCAGACAGGCGCTGGGCAAGGTCTCTTATCATGTGCCTTGCCACCTGCGGGTGCAGAACACGGGTCAGAAGACGCGCGAACTGCTGGAAATGATTCCCGAAACCAAAGTGACCACGGTGGAGCGCTGTTCCGGTCACGACGGCACATGGGGCGTGAAGCGCGAGTACTTCGAGCAGTCGATGAAGATCGGCCGTCCGGTGTTTCGCCGGATGGCCGAGGCCGCTCCGGACTACATCAGTTCCGATTGCGCGATCGCCGGCCGCCACATCAAGCAGGGAATGGGAGAGACGAGCGCGCAGAAGCAACACCCGATCACGCTGCTGCGAATCGCCTATGGCTTGTGAGTTGAGGGTTCAGAGTTTAGTGTTGAGAGTAATGGCTTGGCACCCGCGCGTTCCACGCTCAACGCTGAACTCTCAACTCTTAACGGTTCCGAAGGATACTTCATGGCCCACATCACCCGCGACAGCCTCATGACCCTTGAAGCCTATGCCAAAGCGCGCAAGGCGTTCCGCGCCCAGGTGATGGCGCACAAGAAGAGCCGCACGCTGCCTCTCGGCGGGAGCGTGACGCTGATTTTCGAGGATGAGCTGACCATCCGCTACCAGATACAGGAAATGCTGCATGCCGAGCGGATTTTCGACGAGGAAGGCATAAAGAGCGAGCTCGAGGCCTACAACCCGCTGATTCCGGACGGCAGCAACTGGAAGGCGACGATGATGATCGAGTATCCGGACGCTGACGAGCGTCGGCAAATGCTCGGCAGGCTGATCGGCATCGAGGACAAGGTCTGGATCAAGGTCGCGGGCCATCCGCGCGTTTATGCCATCGCCGACGAGGACCTGGTGCGCGAGACCGCGGACAAGACGTCATCGGTGCATTTTCTGCGTTTCGAACTCGAGCGCGCGATGGTGCAGGCTTTGAAGCGCGCCGCCAGCCTGTCCGCCGGCATCGACCACCCGCAGTACACTGTGACCGTCGAGGACGTCAGTGAGGTAGTCAGAGATTCACTGACCACCGACCTTGTCTGAGCGGCGACGGACCACATGATGGAAGCTCAACTGATCAATCGCATCGAGCGGCAGTTGCGTGAGCTCGGCCTGCCGCTCGGCGTGAGGCTCTGGAGCGGCGCATCGCTGGCGCCGGCGGCGCAGCCGCGCGTCACCCTCACCGTGCGCTCGCCGAAGGTGCTCGCGTCGCTTGTCAATCCCAGCATGGGCAAACTGGCGCGGCACTACGTGGAGCAGGAACTCGATGTCGAAGGCGAAGCGCGCGAGATCGTGCGCATGGCCGAAGCGCTGAGCGGGGCATCCGCATCCGCGGGCGGCAAGGGTTCGCGTATCCGCAGGTGGATCGGACATTCCCGGCGGTTTGACCGCAAGGCGATACGCTATCACTACGACGTGAGCGACGATTTCTTCGGCCTGTGGCTCGACCGGCGCCGCGTCTACTCCTGCGCCTATTTCCGGCGGGCGGACGACACGCTCGATATCGCCCAGGAGCAGAAGCTCGACCATATTTGCCGCAAGCTGCAACTCAAACCGGACGAACGCTTCCTCGATATCGGCTGCGGCTGGGGCGCGCTCGTGATTTGGGCGGCGCAGCGCTACAAGGTGCGCGCCACCGGCATCACCCTGAGCCGGAATCAATATGATTATGCGCGCAGCCGCATCGAAGAAGCGGGACTGGAAGGGCTGTGCGATGTGCATCTGCTTGATTACCGCGACGTGCCCGAGAATGCGCCGTTCGACAAGATCGCGAGCGTCGGCATGTTTGAGCATGTCGGCAGGAAAAATTTGTCTCTTTACTTCGCCAAGATATTCCGCCTGCTCAAGCCCGGCGGTCTGGTCATGAATCACGGCATCACGCTGAACGTGCTCGGCCAGGATGAACTCGGCAGCGGCATCGGCGAATTCATCGACGACTATGTTTTTCCGGGCGGGGAACTGACGCACATTTCGGAAGTGATCGCTGAAATGTCGGCCCAGGGTCTTGAGTGCCGGGACCTGGAAAGCCTGCGTCCGCATTACGCCAGGACGCTGTGGCAATGGGTGGAACGACTCGAGGCGAACCGCGAGGCGGCGCTCGCCAAGGTGGGTGAGAAGGTATTCCGCATCTGGCGCGTCTACATGGCCGGCTCGGCACACGGGTTCGATCGCGGCTGGATTTCGGTGTTCCAGGTGCTCGCCGGCAGGCCGATTGGGGAGGGCGCGCTGCCGCTGCCGCTGACGCGTGATTACATATATGAAATTTAGAACGCGTGAACGGTAAATGGGAAATGGGGAACGGTGAAACGCTGTTGCGGCAGCTACGCGACCCGGTTCATAGTTCATACCATTCACCATTCACTATTCACCGGTTCTATCGGCGTTCATCGGCGGCTGATGTTCTTGATTTTGTTTAAGGCCCTTAGGCCGGCGCTGCTGCTGATCACCTTGAGCGTGACGCTCACGGCAGCGGCGCAGTGGAGTCTTTTCGAGTCCGATTTCGACGACGCGCAAAAAACGTGGAAGGAAATCGAGGCGCGGCTGCCGCCTTATCCCAAACCGGAGAACCTGGTTCCTTTCGAGGCCGGCGCCGCCACCCCGCACCGGTTTTTTGTCGACGCTCCGTCGATCTCGGTGGGCGAGGACGGCGTCGTGCGTTACACGCTGGTCGTCAGGAGCGCGGGCGGTGCGGCCAACGTCAGCTTCGAAGGGATCCGGTGCGAGACGCGCGAGCAGAAGTACTACGCGATCGGCCAGGCTAACGGCGCCTGGTCAAGAGCGCGCAATCCGCAATGGCGGCGCATCGAGTACAAGGAAATCAACCGCCACCACGGCGTGCTCTATGGCGATTTCTTCTGCAACGGCAAGTCCCCGGTGCGCAGCGCAGAGAGTGCGGTCGATGCGCTGAAATATGGTCCAGCGGAGCCTCGGTGATGACAGAGGGGAACGGCGTGAGTCCGCTCACCGCTCATTGCTGAGTCTCGTGCAAATGGGTGACAACCCATGCGCACCACGAATCTCCCCTCGCCCGTCCCCGGGGTCGGGGGTGAGGGCTGGAGGGGCGGGGGGTGAGCCGGGAATTCTCGGACGCGCCTGCGCGCGTCCGTGCCGGCGAACGCCTGAAGGGTCCCGCTTCGGGCCGGAACGGGCCGAGCGGAGTCAGGTATTTTCACGACGCTCGGTAGTCACGATCATTTCGTGCATGCGCCGATGTACTTGCCGGTGTAGCGAATGGTCATGTCCACCGTCCGGTTTTCCTGCTTCACCGACATCGTGCTGGTGCCCGTATATGTGGTCTCGCTGAAGGTGATGCTGCCGCTGCCGGTCATCGCGTTCTTGCCGTCGCACCCCATTTTCCACGTCACCTTATTGGCCTCCAGCTTGTGGTCCGTGACTTTGCACCGATTGCCGCGCGGGTCGGTGCTTGAAGTCATTTTCTGCGGGTCCTGGAGGTCTTTGTGACTGATGCAATGCCGCACCGTTGTCGGCGGCGTGGAGGCAAGCCTGTCCGGCGCTTGCACCTTGGCCGTGACTTCCCAAAGGCCTTCCTTCATGTTCGGTGACGCGGCTTGCGCAGCGGTTCCCATACCCAGGATGAGGACGGCGCTTACAGGCCTGCACCATTTCGATATCGACATCGTCAGCCTCCTTGTTGATCAAGCGCAGTAATCGTCAGCCACAGAGATCACAGAGCACACAGAGAGTCATACGGCTGATGTTGCCGTTGTCTTGTATTTTCCTCTGCGAACTCTGTGTCCTCTGTGGCAAAGGGTCTCGTTTCAGAGCAGGACCAGATTGTCCCTGTGGATGAGCTCCGGCTCGTCGACGTATCCGAGCTTCGCTTCGATCTCGGGGGACGGGGTGCGCAGGATGCGGCGGGTTTCGATTGAGTTGTAGTTGATCAGTCCGCGCGCCATCTCGCGCCCGGATTCATCGAGGCAGCTCACGACCTCGCCGCGCTCGAAGTCTCCGGTCGCCTGGTGCACACCGATCGGCAGCAGGCTCTTGCCGTCGACCCTGAGCGCCTTCACTGCGCCGGCGTCGAGCAGCAGCGTTCCCCGCACCTGCAGATGATCGGCGAGCCATTGCTTGCGTGCGGCGAGCGTCGCGCTCGGTGCGATGAGCTGGGTGCCAATCCGCTCTCCCTGCGCGAGCCGCAGAAGGACATTGTCTTCGCGTCCGGAGGCGATCACGGTATGGGCGCCGCTGCGCGCGGCGCGCTTCGCCGCAAGCACTTTGGTGAGCATGCCCCCGAGGCCGATATGACTGCCTGCGCCTCCCGCCATCGCCTCGAGTTGCGGATCGCCGGCGTTTGCCTCGGCAACAAGCGTGGCGGTGGGGTCCCTGCGCGGATCCTTGTTGTAGAGGCCGGCCTGATCCGTAAGGATAATCAACGCGTCGGCCTCGATGAGGTTGGTCACGAGCGCGGCGAGCGTATCGTTGTCGCCGAAGCGGATTTCATCGATCGCCACCGTGTCGTTTTCATTGATGATGGGGATGACGCCGAGCGCGAGCAGCGTGCGCATGGTCGAGCGCGCGTTGAGGTAGCGCTTGCGGTCGGCGAGATCCTCGTGGGTGAGAAGAATCTGCGAGGTGAGCAGGTTGTGCTCGCGGAAGCACGATTCGTAAACCTGGATCAATCCCATCTGTCCCACTGCGGCAGCCGCCTGCAGGTCGTGCAGCGCGTGCGGGCGCCTCTTCCAGCCGAGCCGCTGCATGCCTTCGGCGATCGCTCCGCTCGACACCAGCACCACTTCGCGCCCCATGTGCCGCAGCTCTGCGACCTGCCCCGCCCAGCGCGCCAGTGCGGCGTGATCGAGTCCCTGGCCCTGGTTCGTGACCAGACCGCTGCCGACTTTTACGACCAGCCGCTTGGCGTCTTTCAGAACCGATTCCATAAACCCCAAGAAACTTGCAACCGCCGATGAACGCCGATAAACGCCGATGAACAATTCCAATAAAGCCAGCCACAGAGAACACAGAGATTACAGAAAAGGACAGATATAGCCAGCCGCGTTAGGCCAGAATCCTTCTGGCGTTTGACTTTGATCCTATCTGCGTTCATCGGCGTTTATCTGCGGTTTCCGTTCTTGCTTTTCCTTGGCGGCGAGTCTTTTCTGGCTTTCTTCCAGGTAACCCATGATCGCATAGGTGAGCGCTTTGCAACCTTCACCGGTGAGCGCGGAAATGATAAAGCTTTTCCCCTTCCAGCCCAAATCCGTGGCGAACTTCTTCGCGCTTTTCTCCCGCACCTCGGGAGCGAGGAGGTCGGCTTTGTTGAGCACCAGCCAGCGCGGCTTGCGGTGCAGCCCCTGGTCGTACTTGCGCAATTCCCGGACGATGGCTTTCGCATCTTTGACGGGGTCGGCCCCCGCATCGAGCGGCGCCAGGTCGACGAGGTGCAGCAGCAGACTCGTGCGCGCGAGGTGGCGCAGGAACTGGTGACCGAGCCCGGCGCCTTCCGCGGCGCCTTCGATCAGGCCCGGAATATCGGCGACAACGAAGCTGCGGTTCTGATCGACGCGCACCACGCCGAGATGGGGATGAAGCGTCGTGAACGGATAATCGGCAACCTTCGGGCGCGCGGCTGAAACGGCACGGATCAAGGTCGACTTGCCGGCGTTGGGCATGCCGAGCAGCCCTACGTCCGCAAGGACCTTGAGCTCGAGCTTGAGCTTGCGGCTTTCGCCCGGCTCGCCGCGCGTGAACTGGCGTGGCGCGCGATTGATACTCGACTTGAAATGCAGGTTTCCCAGGCCGCCCTTGCCGCCCTTGGCGAGCAGCGCGCGGGCGCCGTGTCGGTCGAGATCGGCGATCACCTCGCCGGCGTCAAGATCGCTCACTACCGTGCCGACCGGCACGCGCAGCTCGATGTCGGGCGCGGACCTGCCGTAACAGTCGGACCCCTGGCCCTTCTCGCCGTTCTTCGCGCGGTGGATGCGGGCGTAGCGGTAGTCGATCAGCGTGTTGATGTTGCGGTCGGCAACGGCATGGATGCTGCCACCGCGGCCGCCGTCGCCGCCGTCGGGTCCGCCGCGCGGCACGAATTTCTCGCGCCGAAAACTCGCAACCCCGTCGCCGCCTTTTCCGGCGATGACTTCGATTATCGCTTCGTCAATGAATTTCATTGTGTTTGAACCGCCAAGACGCCAAGAACGCCAAGGAAAAACAAATCTTCAACCACAAAGGACATAAAATAGACAGCAGAAGTCTTTTCAAATGCAAACCCAAACTCCGGGTCCTTCGTGCCCTTGGTGGTTCATCTTTATCGTGTTGGACGTCTTGGAAATCTTTTCGCTTTTCTTGGCGGCCTTGGCGTCTTGGCGGTTACAAATTAAAAAGCCCTGTCGTTCGACAGGGCCTTGTCGCTTGAACACCCTGGCGTCAGGCGGGAACGACGTTCACCATCTTGTGGTTGCGCGGGCCCTTTTGCGAAAACTCGACCTTGCCGGTTACCTTGGCGAACAGCGTATGGTCTTTGCCCATGCCGACATTGACCCCCGGATGAACCGCGGTGCCGCGCTGGCGCACGATGATACTGCCCGCGGGCACCACCTCGCCGCCGAAGCACTTCACACCCAGCCGCTTCGCTTGCGAATCGCGGCCGTTGCGTGAACTGCCGCCTGCTTTCTTATGTGCCATGACAATCTCTCCTTAGCCTGCGATGCCGAGAATCTCGATCTCGGTGTAATTCTGCCGGTGCCCCTGGGTCCTGCGATAGTGCTTGCGGCGGCGCAACTTGAAAATCTGCAGTTTTTCGCCGCGCCCATGCGCGAGGACCTTGGCCTTGACCGAGGCGCCGGCAAGCAGCGGCGTGCCCATCTTGACCGCTTCGCCGTCCGCCACCATCAGCACCTGATCCAGTTCGATCTCGCTCCCGATGTCTGCAGGTATCTGTTCTACTTTCAGTTTTTCGCCGGCGCTCACGCGATACTGCTTGCCGCCGGTTTTTACGACCGCATACATGGATAACCCCACTTGCGCTTGTCTGGAAAACCGTGCATTTTACAAAACCGGCACCTGACAGTCAAAGAAAAACATTCCGGCCGGTCTGCGGGAACGGTTTCACGTCAAGGGGTTGGACATGCTTCACGAGCCACTGCGCCGCTCCTCCGGCGCAGTACGGCGGCCATGGCCAAGAGGATTATTACTGTTATCATCAACCTCCTTTTGTCCCACCCGCCAACCGTGACCATCGACGCCATACGCAACTTCATTGCGGCCGACATGCGAGCCGTGGACGAGGTGATCCGCACCCGCCTGCATTCTGACGTGCTCTTGATCCGCCAGGTTGCCGAATACATCATCGGCGGCGGCGGCAAGCGGCTCAGACCGGCGCTTCTGATCCTCTCCGCCGGCGCCTTCGGCTACCAGGGCAAGCACCATCATAAGCTCGCAGCGGTAATTGAGTTCATTCATACCGCAACACTGCTGCACGACGATGTGGTGGATGAGTCCGCCTTGCGGCGCGGGCGGCCGACCGCGAACTCTCTTTTCGGCAATGCCGCCAGCGTGCTGGTCGGCGATTTCGTCTATTCGCGCTCCTTCCAAATGATGGTGGGCATCGACAACATGCACGTGCTGCAGGTGTTGGCGGACGCTACCAACGTGATTGCCGAGGGCGAGGTGCTGCAGCTCATGAACTGCCACAACCCGAACATCGACGAAGAGGGTTATCTGCAGGTGATTCACTACAAGACGGCGAAACTATTCGAGGCCGCGACCCGGCTCGGCGCGATCCTCGGCAACGCTTCGCGCGAGGCGGAAGACGCGATCGCGGCCTACGGAATCCACCTCGGCACGGCGTTCCAGTTGATCGACGACTTGCTCGATTACTCGGGCGACCACACCACCACCGGCAAGAACGTCGGTGACGATCTCGCCGAAGGCAAACCGACGTTGCCGTTGATCTTCGCGATCAAGCACGGCACGCCGGAGCAGGCGGCGCTTGTTCGCGATGCAATCGAACACGGCGGGCTCGATGAACTCACGGCGGTGCTCGACGCCATCCGGCAGACCGGCGCCATCGACTATGCGCGCAACCAGGCGCGCACCGAATCGCGCGCAGCGTGCGCGGCGCTCGCTGCTCTGCCAAATTCAAAATACCGCGATTACCTGCTGCAACTTGCCGACTTCGCGGTGACGCGCACATATTAGAACCCATCTCAAAAACCCTGCGCCGTTCGTCCCGAGCGTAAGGGCGAAGCGCCGAAGTCGAGGGATGAACGGGCCACGGGCGGGGTTCGCCTCTCGACTTCACTACGTTACGCTCGAGACGAACGGGTTTTTGAGATGGGTTCTAGGAAACATGATCCCCAACGCGGCCGGCGCCCGTCGATCTGCCCTCCGCGGCGTACGCCGGCATTGACGCCCGATCGCGCGCGGGGTAGGATCTTGGTGTCCCTGTAAAGACACATTCCGAGGCGAACACGACGATCCGGTACCGCACCATGAAGGACCTGAAGGAGAGGACGAAGAGCGTGCTGGGCGACCTGCGCCGCTCCGTCGTCGTGATCACGAACCGCGGCGCGCCGGCGGCGATCCTGCAGCCGTTCAGCGCCGACGAGCTTCTGGCGCTCCAGCTCCTGGAATCGAAGCACGTGCGCGCAGTGCTCGAGCGGGCGATGCGCGAGGCGCGGGCAGGCCGCACCGTTTCCGCGACTGCGGTCATCGAGCAGGCCGCGGCCTCTGCGTGACCTATCCGGTCGAGTACGCGCAGTCGATCTACGAAACCCAGGTCAAGCCCCTTCCAGCCGAGGCGCGCGCCGAACTGGATGCGCACGTCAAGCGCCTGGAAAGCGACCCGTTTCCGGGTAAATGGGTGTTTCGCCTGCGAGTCTCGGGAGCCCTGCGACAGGCCGGCTCGCAACCGATATTCGCCGCGCGGAGCCGGCGCTTCATCGTATTCCATACGGTCCTGGACAATCGTGTCGTAATCCTGGGCGTGTTGTCGGCCGAGGTGAGGCGCTGACAACCCATGTCCCAAGAGGCGGTCTTTTACTTCGACGTCCTGGGCTTTCGCCAGATGGCCGAGCGCGGTTCGGCAAGCGCCGTCGATGCCCTGAGCGACCTTGCGGCGTTGCTGCAGCAGGAGCGCCTGTTTCCCGGTGCGCAGACGTGGACACATCGCTACGCCCTGGGCGACAGCGTCTTCCGGACGCAGACCGACCCGGTGGCGGCGATCGAGCAGGCGAGCGACCTCGTCTTCAATCTGTTTCAGTTGAACCGGTCGAGACCTTTCCTGATTCGAGGCGCCATCGCGCTCGGCGAAGTTGAGCACCTCAAGGGAATCTTCCTGGCCGGCGAAGAGCCCGCAAACATCGTAGGGCCTGCCGTGGTGCAGGCGGTCGCGCTGGAACAAGCGTCGGGCCTTAAAGGGCCGCGGATTCTGGTGCCGGAGGCCCTGGCCCAGAGTACGCCCGCCTCGCTCCAGGAATGGCTGCTGCGCCCAACTTCGGCGCCGTGGGTCTGGGAGATTCTCTGGCTCCTGCCTTCAAGCCCCGGGGCCTTGGCGGAGTGCGAAGACGGCATCAAGGCCGTCTGCGAGACGGCACTTGAACTGCTCGCGCTCGGCGGACACGCCACCGCAGGGGCACACTACCGCGAGTTCGTCCTGCTTGTTGCGCGGAGTCTCGTCCGCCTGCGCCAGCTTGCCAAGACCGGCGGCGTCCGATTGAAGACACCGGTCGAGGACTTTCTGTCAGCAGAAAAATTAAGAGGCATCCTGAATTCGACCAGCGGCCTGCCCGACGATTTCGTGTCCTCCTTGACGGCACTGATCGATTCCCTGAACGCGGGTTGAACGTCACGGCAGATTTCCAACGGTGACAAATGGCTGCTGGACGCACCGGCGGGGCGGACCTCGCCGTGACGCGCACGTATTAGAAAAGCGGTGAGCGGTGATCACCCATCACCCATCACGAGCCACGTACCACGATCCCGTTCTGCGGCAACTGTTCGAGTGGCATCAACCTACTTTTTCCGTTTTTACACCGAGCGCAATGGCCGCATTGGCGAGCATCTTATCCCCTGTGCAGAAGACCGCGCCCTGACGGGCGCAAATCGCCAGGTGCAACGCATCGCCCGCGCGCAAGCCGGTCTTAAAGTGGTCAAGCAGTGCGGCGGCGCGCTCGAAGTCGGCGGGTTCGGGTGGGGTGAGGGTCAGGCGTCCGGCGGCGAAGCGGCGAAACTTCACCAAGGCCTCGCGGTGTAGTTTGGGAGCGATCTGACCGGCGCGCGCCCTAAGTCCGGCAGCGCTGGAAACTTCTGTCAGGCTCCAGTGGCTCGCCATAATCGGCTCTACTCCGGCGGCATGTAACCACGCCAACGCGGCATCGGTGCCGGCATCGCGGAAAAACAGAGACACCAGCAGGCACGTATCGGCGTAGCGCGTCAATAGCGGTTGCCGTCGCGCATGCGGCGCATCAGCTTGACCGCCGACTCCGCTTGCAGTGGCTGCGCCATGACAAATTTTTGCAACGCTTTCAGCACGGCGGCGGCGTTCCCCACTGGTCGCTCGGCTTCGCGCACGATGCGCACCACCGGGCGGCCTCGGCGCGTGATGACGATTTCCTCGCCGGCTTCGACCAAATCAACCGCGGCGGACAGACGGGCTTTGGCATCGGCCAGGGTCATGGTTCGCATTTTTTGCCCCTCGTGACTACTTGACCAACTCATTTTAATGCATATTCGCGTATTGCGGAACCTTTCTGCGGACAGCGGAGAATTGGAACGTATTCGTCACAACAGCGCAAACCACCACCGGCCCCGGATTTCGTTTCACTCCATCCAGGCTGCGACTGTCATTTC
>MERG01000391.1:0-4609 GCA_001771985.1 Betaproteobacteria bacterium RIFCSPLOWO2_12_FULL_62_13
TGGCCCACGGCATTGTCGCTCACCTTGCCAATATTCGCGATATTGGCTGCGGCGAGCTTCGCGCCCTGAGCCAAAATCGTGCCAGCGCATCACGCGCTTCATTATGTCAGGCACTCTAAGACAAGCTCGATCAGCTGGGCGAGCGCGCGGATCGACTGGCGGGTAGCCGGAAATACGCGTAGAGCGATCAGGAGGTTGCGTGACGACCGACTCCAACGACCCGATATTGGGCGAGATCGGCAAGTATGTAGAGGAAGGTAACGCTCCCCGGACGAAGGCGCTGGTCGAGCAAGCGCTCGCCAGTGGTCGGGAAGCGTGGGATATCCTGAATCGGGGTATCATGCCGGCGCTTCGCGTCCTGGGCGACGGGCTAAAGGACGGGTGCGTCTCGTTGGCGGAGGTCATGATCTCCGTGGGTGCGGTCAAGGCTGGATTGAGCGTGCTCGAGCCGCTCATGATTCGCAATATCCCAGCCGGCAAGGGCATTGTGATCATCGGCACCGTTTTCGGCGATGTTCATTCATTGGGGAAAGACCTTGTCATCACAATGCTTAAGGGCAGCGGATTCCGCGTCGTCGATCTCGGGGCCGACGTTCCTCCATCCCGGTTCATCGAATCCATCGCAAAACATCAGGCTGAAATCGTCGCCCTGTCGGGGCTGCTGACGAGCAGCCGACTCGCCATGCGCGACACGATCGCCGCGCTCAAGGAGGCTGGCCTTCGCGAGCGCATATCGATCATCGTCGGCGGTGGTGCCGTCGACCGCCAAGCCGCACGGGCGATCGGGGCCGACGCGTATGGCGAGGACGCGGCGGCAGCCCCAGACCTCATCCTGTCTTTAGTTCGCGCCCCCCCGGGATGATGGAGCACTTGAAGAAAGGCGTAACGCTCCAGATTTACGAAGGGAGCATCGTCGACTGTTACGCTGACGCCGTCGTCATCCCAACCAGCGCCACGCTCGAATGGGACCCGGAGGTGGCACGGGAGCTCACGAAAAAGGCCGGCCCCTCGACGGTAGCGGCTGCGCGCCGCAAGGCCCCGCTCGACGTCGGTGAGGCAGTGGTCACAACCAGCGGTGGCATGCTGGCCTGCTTCATCATTCATGTCGCACTGCCGGGAACGATGGGGAGTGAAGGCGCGTCGGCAGGCAAGCCGCACGATCTCCTCGAGACTGCTGTCAGAAACTGCCTGCTCCGGTGCGCGGAACTGGCGGTGCCGAGCATCGGCCTGCCGAATCTTGCCCGATGGCTTGGCTTCTCAGCGGTGGAGAGTGCACGGCTCATGCTCGGGGCGCTCGAGCGCAACCTGCCAGACAGAGGCGGGGTGGAGGAGATCCATCTCGTCCTCAGGGACAGCGCAGAGCTGGTAGCCTTCGCCGAGGCGGGCGGCGGGGCTCGCGCGTGAGCGCCTCAGGCACCGAGCACGTGGTCACGCGGTCGATCGAAATCGTCATGGAGCCGGGTGGCCGCCGAATCCGAACGGCACGCGGTGCTTTGGTGGTGGACGCCATTCGCCAAGCCGGCGTTGACATGGAGACCCCCTGTGACGGCCGCGGGCGGTGTTACCGGTGCGCCATCGAGGCCTCCGGTGCGCTTAGCCCCCTGTCGGAGATCGAGGAGGAGGCCCGGCGACTGGGACTAATGGGTGCCGGGCAGCGCCTCGCCTGCCAGGTCAGGAGCGTCGGACCGACGAAAATTCGCGTCCCCGAGTTCGCGCTGACAGGGATCGCCCAGATCATGGCAGACGGCACCCAAATCGGACATTACTCGTTCGAGCCAAACGTGCGGCGGGTCCTTCTACGGCTCGTGCCACCAAGCGTCTCGGACGACGTCGCGGATCGCGAACGGCTTGAACGAGCGCTTGCTGACGCCGGAATTCGGGCGCGCTGCACGCTGCCCATCCTCGCTAACTTAGGGCAGAAGCTCCGAGGGCTCCAATTTCACTGTGCCGCGCTTCTCGTCGGCGAGGAGATCATCGATATCGAGGCGCCGGATGCAGCACCTGTTTGTGGAATCGCATTTGACATTGGTACCACGACGGTCGTGGCATATCTCCTGGATCTTTTGACTGGACACGAGCTCGCCGTGGTTTCGGCCCTCAATCCGCAGAGCCGCTTTGGAAGTGATGTCATCTCCCGTATCACCTTCGCCGCCGAACAATCTGAAGGTCTCCGAGTCTTGGCCCGGACCGTCCGCACCTTGATGAACGATCTGATTAAGAAAGCGTGCACGAAGGCAAAGGTAGGTGCCCAGCGTATTTACGAGGTATCGGTAGTGGGGAACGCGGCTATGCAGCACCTTCTGCTGGCTATCGATCCGCGCTCATTAGCGCTGGCCCCTTATGTGCCGACCACAACGGGCTCGCTGAACCTTCGCGCAGCGTCGCTCGGCCTCAATGTGCACCCGAATGGCGGGCTCTTCATACTGCCCGGGTTGGGCGGATTTGTCGGTGCGGACACGATGGGAGTCATTCTCGCAACGCGCTTCCATGTTGGCCAAGGGGCTGCCTTAGCTATCGACATTGGAACGAATACCGAGATCGTGGGGCGCGAGCCCGACAGTGGACGGCTGATTGCCTTGTCCACACCCGCCGGCCCGGCCTTCGAAGGCGGGCGCATCACGAGCGGCTGTCGTGGCATGATCGGTGCCATTCAACGGGTTCGGCTCATTGACGGTAAGGTTGGGGTGGAAACGATCGGCAACGCGAATCCTGTTGGCATCTGCGGCTCGGGACTAATCGATGCCCTCGCCGTTATGCGGCAGCTCGGGCTGCTGGCAGCGAGCGGACGAGTTCTGCAAGGCGCTGAGTTCCTCCTCGTCAAGGAAGATCGGCAGCAGCGTAAACTAGGCGTAACGCAGAAGGACGTCCGCGAACTTCAACTTGCCAAGGCAGCCATTGCAACCGGCATCAAGATGGTTCTGAACGAGATAGGAATTGCCGAAAAAGACCTGCGCGAAATCCTGTTGGCGGGCGCATTCGGGAACTTCATTGATCGAGCAAACGCTCAATCCATCGGCCTATTGCCAGGCATTGCCATCGAAAAAGTCCGACAGGTAGGTAACGCGGCCGGCCAAGGTGCAAAACTTGCTCTCGTTTCCAAGGCCGCGCGCGTCGAAGCCGAGAAGGTCGCCAGGGAAGTCCGCGTCCTTAACCTTGCCCAGCAAGCGAAATTCCAGGACGTTTTTCTGGAAAGCATGGCGTTTAACTGAGCCGCACCGGCGATGAAATTTATCACCATTAACCCACGTGACGCACTGCCGCTTACGGTGCAGATTACCGAGGAGCTACGCAAGCGTATCGTGCAACGTGCGCTCAGGCCAGGCACGCGGCTTCCCTCCATCCGAAGTTTCGCCAAGGCGCACGGAGTCAGCACGTTTACCGTAGTGGAAGCGTACGACCGCCTCGTGAATGAGGGCTTTCTGGTGTCGCGTAAAGGGTCCGGTTTTTACATCTCAGCGCGCGCCAGAACCAATCATGCACGCGAACGCATAAACCTCGAAAATGCCGAGGACACGCTGTGGATCCTGCGAAGCATCCTGCAAGAGCGGCGACCCGTGCTAAAGCCTGGCGCGGGATGGCTGCCTGCATCATGGCTTGACGAAAGACTTATCCGAAACAGCTTGCGCTCACTCGCACGAAAACCCGCCCCGTTCATTGTTGAATACGGCTGGCCACACGGTTACTTGCCTCTACGTGAACAACTGGTCGACAGGTTAATCGGCTTTGGAATCAGTGTACAACCGCATCAATTGATTACAACCCATGGCGTAAGCCAAGCGATCGATCTGGTTGGACGATATTTTGTGCACCCGGGCGATACCGTGCTGGTGGACGACCCGGGATATTATGCAATCTTTGGCTATCTGAAGACGCTAGGGGCAAGATTAGTTGGTGTTCCCCGCACGCAGCAGGGGCCGGACCTGGCAGCACTCGAGAGGATCATCGAAGAACATCAGCCCAAGTTGTTCTTCACCATGACCGTCCTGCACAATCCCACTGGGACGAGCACAAATCCGGCCATTGCGCACGGTCTGCTGCAACTCGCCAAGAAATACGAATTCATGATAGTTGAGAACGACACCTATGGAGACTTTCACCCAAATCCTCTCACCAGATTAGCAACGCTCGATCAGCTTAATCGAGTGATTTACGTCAGCGGATTCTCGAAAACGGTCTCCCCGGACCTTCGTGTCGGCTATATCGCATGCCGCGAGGATCTCCTGGAGGATCTCGTGGACCTTAAGGTATTAACGGGGCTGACCACATCACAACTAAACGAAAAACTGATCCTGAATATCCTCGCCTCGGGGCAATATCAAAAGCACTTGCAGAACCTGAGGGAACGGCTGGAGCAAAATCGGGAGATCACAATAAGAAAACTGGAAAATTGCGGTCTTGAAATATTTGCCAAACCGGAGGCCGGAATATTCGTCCTGGCGCGATTCAACTCACTGAGCAACACGGCTGAAATTACCAGTCTCGCGGCAACCAAAGGCATCATCCTCGGACCTGGTCATTTGTTTCGGCCGCACCATGAGCCATCGCCCTGGTTGAGATTCAACGTGGCGTTTTGTGATGACCCGTTAATCTACCGGTTCTTGAGATCAGT
>MERG01000391.1:4626-5229 GCA_001771985.1 Betaproteobacteria bacterium RIFCSPLOWO2_12_FULL_62_13
ATTCAACGTGGCGTTTTGTGATGACCCGTTAATCTACCGGTTCTTGAGATCAGTAAAAAAGAGGTAAGCGTTCAGGGGGTCAACACCCCATGATGTGAAAGTGAAATGTTACTCGGTGCCCGAGAAATTCGTCGGCAAAACGCTCACCGTCTACAAGTATCCCGCCGAGATTCAGATCGTTAACCGCGATAAATGGATCGCCACGCATCCACGGCTGATCCATCAGCGCGATGCGCGGCACACCATTGCCGAACATCATCCGAGACCGCAACGTGCGCCACGCGCACCGCTTCTCGAAGAAGAGCTGTTGCGCGGTGAGGCCCCGGTTCTCGAGCGCTATGCCGCGGCCTTAAAGCAACACAGTCACGGCAGCGGCGTGCGCCAGCTGCGGCGGCTCATCGAGCTCAAACGCACGTATCCGAAAGCGCCGTTCCTTGCCGCGCTCGAGCAGGCGCTGCGCTTCGGGCTATTCGACCTTGGACGCCTGGAGAATCTCGTCTTGAAACACGTCGCCGGCGACTTCTTCAATCTCGATTCGGATCGCGCTGATGACGAGGACGCGTAACGAACTTCGGACATTGCTTGCGCAGTTACGTTTTAACG
>MERG01000392.1:0-5590 GCA_001771985.1 Betaproteobacteria bacterium RIFCSPLOWO2_12_FULL_62_13
CACGTAGAGGCCGGTTACCAGCCCCACGCGACTGATTACCCCGTGTTCCACTTGTTTCCCCACCCAGATGCCAACCAATACCATCCCGGCCAACAGCACGACGAACCCGGCGATGAGGAACCGGCGGGCGGAACCGGGGCGTGCGATCGGATTCATGGCGCCGTTCTGATTCATGAAAAATGGCTGCTGCCTGCTCCAAGAGGCGAGTTCTGAGGTTCAAGTTTAGCTGATTCCGCGACCGCGGTTGTGACGAGTTGCTCCTTGTTTCGTCGGCGAGCCAGCGGGGCGCGATCTGCCCGTTTTCCCCGATCCTCGATCCTGAGTTGTTGATCCTCAATCCTGCAATCTGAATCCGGCCTGCCGCTCGAGGCATCCGAGATAGATCTTGTCATCCGGCGGCGTGCCGTAGCGCTGCGCCTGCCAGATGGTTTCTCCCAGGCACTCGAGCACGAGATGCTTGGCGTCGTGCTCCGATCCGGTCTTCTCCAGCAGCCGTTGGTAATGGGCGCGGATGCCGTGCGGCTGGTCGATCGAGAGCTGCTCCTCGATCGCAAGGTGCAGCGACAGGTGCAGGAACGGGTTCATTTCGCCGCCTTCGGGAGAATAATCGCGGTCGAGGTGCCGATCCGGCTGATCGAGCACGGCGTGATATTCGGGATGCAGGCCGATCACCTTCACTGCGACAGCTTCCAGATCCGTCAGCGCTTCCCCGCGCCGATACTTCATCCAGGTGTCGAAAAAGAAGCGCCGCGCTTCATCGCGGGAAGGGGCGAACATGACTAAGGATGAAGGATGAGGGATGAAGGATGAATGTCTGATTCCGCTGCTCGCTGCATTTTACTCCCGCGACTGGGAGCGGGGCATTTCATCCTTCCGCCTTCCGCCGTCATCCTTCGATTTGCGCGGGTATTCGCACAAATCGGCAATCATGGTCTCGGGATCGCGGCCGCACCCTGGAAAATTTGCAATCAGGCGCCCGCCTCAATCGCGGCCGCAATCTGTTCGCCCATCTCGTTCGTTCCCACCTTTATCTTGCCGGGCTCCATGATGTCATACGTGCGATAGCCCTGTTCCAGCGCCTTCTCCACGCCGCGCTCTATCGCCTGCGCTTCCTGCTCCAAGCCGAGCGAGTAGCGCAGGAGCATGGCAGCGGCCAGCACCGTGCCGATGGGGTTAACGATGCCCTGGCCCGAGCGAATGCTTGCGGTGCCGTGGATAGGCTCATACAGCCCGTTCCTCTGAACCATTGCCGTATAAGTGTCGCCGTCACGCAGGCCAATTGTCGTGCCCGGGCCCATGCCCACGGAGCCCATGAGCAGCGCAGCCAGGTTGTTCATCATCCCGCCCATGGCAGGGCTGTCGGTCACGATCACGTCGAAAACCGCGGGGTTGCGCATGAGCAGCATGGCGCAGTTGTCTGGCGCCTGAACGTCAAGCTCCACGTCGGGGTGCTTCTTCGCCATTTCTTGAAAAACCTGCAGCCAGAGCTTTGAGGTGGCGAACTGCGAGGACTGGGTCATCAGGCAGAGCTTCTTCTTGCGGCTCCGGGCGAGCAGGAACGCGAATTTGAGCGTGGGAATGATCTCGTCCTCGTAGAACTCCAAAATGTCCCTGGCTAGCCTGCCACGCGGCGTTTTGTCCGTGAGCTTCAGCCAATCCGGCGACCTGTCGCGCACGACGACAAGGTCTGTGCCCTTGATGCGGTCAGCTTTGGTAGGGCTGACGTTGATGGTGTGCGAAGAGACCTTTGCGGGGCGCACGCTGCACGTGTACCTGAGCTCGCGGCAGAACTGGCGGCGGCCCCATCCGGGAGGAAAGTTCTCACTGGTGTTCGCCCATTGCCCCGCGCCGATCGCGCCCAAGAGGACGCCGTCACTCTTGCGGCAGAGCTCGATCGTCTCCGGCGGGGCGGCGTGGCCGGTCTGCTTCCACGTGGTGTAGCCCAACTGCGCGGGCACGAGGTTGAAGTCGTGCTTGAAGCGCTTGGCAATCACCTTCAGCGCTTTGACGCCCTGAGGCACGATCTCTGGCCCGATGCCATCGCCATCAATAACCGCAATGGTAGCTTTCACGCTCGTTCCTCCCTGTCGGTTTGCTCGGATAGGATGCCTGAGCCCCAGCATCAAGGCATCGTCAACGAAGACAACTGCGGCGAACTTGACGGTGCCAGCGTGGTTGTTGGAACTTTTTCTGCACGCGCGATACGATGTCGATGCCTGCAGCGATGGGCGTGTTGGCTCCCCAGATGTGGACTTGGGACGGAATCATGTTGCAGTCAGCCCGCGCGCGATGTTTTGGCGACCGGCGTTCAATGCTCGTTCTTCTGGCTCGGGCATTTTCAGGTGAGCGCAGGGCATTGTCAACAAATCGAACCCAAGTGAAGTCATGTGTCTTGCCATCACATGCTTCCCGTGGCATTGTGACAATCTTCTTGGAGACAACATGAAGCACCCGGTATCGGAGGACCTGCGCCTGCTGGTTGGGTTTAGTGAAGGCAGCGGGTCCAACATCGTGGCGCGCATGATCAGCCCGACCTTGAGCGAAGTTCTGAATCAGACCGTCACCGTTGAACGCGTCGAAGGCGAAAACGGCGCGCGCTGTGTAGAGCGCCTTGTACGCGCTGCACCGGACGGCCGCACTTTGGCAATCGCGGCCCAGACGCAGATCGTTGGAACGCTATTGCACAAGCAGCGTTACGACCCGCTCGTCGATTTTGCGCCCGTTGCGGTGTTTGCGAAGTGGCCGATGGTATTGGCAGTGAGCAATACGCTGGCTGTGGCCTCAGTCAGCGAATTCATAATGCTCGCGCAATCGCAGCCGAAAAAGCTGACGTATGCGTCGTCGGCAATCGGCGGTGCACCACACCTTGCCGGAGTGTTGTTTAGCGCCATGGCCGGCATCGATATGCGGCTGCGCGTTTATGCAGAGACCAATACGCTATACACGGACCTCGCGGACGGGCGCATCGCGGCAACCTTCAACAACATCATGTCGGCGTTGCCGTTGGCGCGTGCTGGCAAGGTGCGGATGCTTGCAGTGACGGGGCTCGCCCGCAGCCCAATGGCGCCCGAAGTGCCCACCGTGGACGAAGCGGCGCTCGCGCGCTACGAGGTCGTGAACTGGCTTGGAGTGGTCGCTCCTGCGTCGACACCGGCTGCGATCATTACGCGGATCAATGCGGCAATTGCGCGGACAGTTGAGACGCCGAACGTGCGCAACACATTGCTGGCGCACGGCATGCAGCCTGTCATTGCAGCACCCGAGGCCTTTGCGACGCATATGCGCGCGGAAATCGAACGCTGGGGCAAGTTCATTAATGCTAACCGCGCCGCGTTCGCCGACGTGCAATGAATTAGAGAGATCGTCTTTTCATGGGATACAGTGCAACCGTATCCAGAGGAGGGGAAAACAATGAAGCTGTCTACAAGACTTCGGGCTTTCGCTGCGCTTGCAGCCATGTCGTCTGCGCTCGCCGGTGCGCAGGCGTTTCCGACCAAGCCGATCAGGATGATCGTGGCGTTCCCGCCCGGGGGAGGCACCGATATTGTCGCGCGCATGATAGCTTCCAGACTTGGGGTCGTGCTCGGACAGCAAGTCGTGGTCGAAAATCGCCCCGGGGCGGACGGCATCGTCGGCACGCAAATCGCGGCAAACTCTCCGCCGGATGGCCACACGTTGTTTCTTGGAACCGCGGGTAATCTGGCCATCAACCAGACGCTCTACGGCAAAGTGACTTTCGACATCGCGAGAGATTTCGCGCCTGTCACTCAAGTCGTATCCGTGGATATGATGTTGACCGTCCATCCGTCGCTTCCGGTCAGGACGGTCAGCGCATTGGTTGCGCTCGCCAAGTCCAGGCCCGGAGAGCTTGACTACGCGTCAACCGGCACCGGTGGTATACCGCATCTTGCAATGGAGCTGTTCAATCACATGGCGGGGACGAAGATTGTGCATATCCCATACAAGGGCGGCAGTCCGGCATTGGTGGCTCTAACGGGTGGCCACGTTCCGATGATGGTTCAGAGCATGGTGCAGGGTTTACGCACTGTGAAAGCGGGCAAACTGCGGGCGCTCGCGCTGCTCAGTCCCAAGCGGGCAGCGTTGCTGCCGGACGTGCCGACGGTTGCAGAAACGCTGCACGGTTTTGAAGCCACGAATTGGTACGGGCTTGTTGTTCCCGCGAACACGCCTGCCGCCATACACAAACGCCTCTACGAGGAGGTCGTAAAGCTGCTGCGATCACCCGAATTGAGCGAGCTCCTCATTGCCCAGGGAGCGAAACCGGTGGGAAGCACGCCGAAGCAATTGGCGGCTTTCATGAAGTCGGAAACCGCAAAGTGGGCGCGGGTGATCAAGGAAGCGAATGTCCATAAGGAGTGACGCCATAAGAAGTTGAGGGGGTGAACCTGCAATGGACTCGCCGATCGAGGCGGATAATACGCGATGCGGCATGCCGAATCGATGCCGTTCAACCAAACTATTGCTTTTTCTGGAAGCACAGATTCGGTTCAGGTATTCGACAGAGGATGCCGTAGAAGGCCGCCGCGCTTTCAGGGAAAGGCGACCGCCAGTTTGGGCCGGGCGCCAGG
Organism: Betaproteobacteria bacterium RIFCSPLOWO2_12_FULL_62_13; assembly: GCA_001771985.1. GTDB lineage: Bacteria > Pseudomonadota > Gammaproteobacteria > Burkholderiales > SG8-41 > DSOT01. The sequence continues at coordinate 4,590 of MERG01000392.1, forward strand.
CAGGTTCCGCGCAGCATTTCGGCACCCGTCGGAAATGAAGAGGAAAATGTTCAGTGACAACCAGCCTAGGTAGGGTAAGGATCGTCGATTTTTCCCGCGTGCTGTCCGGTCCTTATGCGACGCTCATTCTTGGAGATTTGGGCGCCGACATCATTAAGGTCGAAGAGCCCAAAGAGGGGGACGCGACCCGCGAGAACAGGCCGTTGGTGAACGGTCAAAGCCATTACTTCCTGAGCCTTAACCGGAACAAGCGAAGCATCGGCCTGAACCTGAGAAGTGCCGAAGGCCAGGACGTGGCGCGCAAGCTCGCCGCCAGTGCGGATGTCGTCGTCGAGAACTATAGACCGGGAAAAATGGCGTCGTTCGGACTCGGGTACGAACGCCTTGCCGAGCTGAACCCGCGCGTCATCTATTGCTCGATCAGCGGTTTCGGGCAGGATGGGCCGCTGGCGATGACCCCGGCTTATAACGACGTGGTGCAGGGATTCAGCGGAGTCATGAGCCTGAATGGCGAGCCGGACGGCATGCCGGTGAAGGTGGGCATCCCGATCGGCGACCTGGCGGCCGGCATGTTCGCAGCCATGGGTATCCTGGCCGCGCTTTATGAACGGGAGGCGAGCGGCAAGGGCAAACATCTGGATATCTCGATGTTGGATTGCCTGTTGGGCATGCTTGGCTACTCCGCGGGCTGGTATTTTGCGACCGGCAAGAGTCCGCACCGGGTTGGATCTCGCCATCACTCGATTGCTCCGGTCGGCGTGTTCAAGACTGCCGATGGGAAACATCTCATTCTCGCGGTGTTTATCACCAAGTTCTGGCGGCGATTTTGCAAGGCTGCGGCCCGGGAGCAACTCACGACTGATCGGCGTTTTGCGAGCGCGCAGGCCCGAGTGGAGAACTCGTCAGAGCTTTATCCCATCATCGAAGACATCGTCGCAAGCAAGCCCTTGTCGGAATGGCTGAAGCTGCTGGCCTCGGGCGATGTTCCTCACGCCCCCGTG
>MERG01000392.1:5661-23861 GCA_001771985.1 Betaproteobacteria bacterium RIFCSPLOWO2_12_FULL_62_13
AACATACGGGCCCGTGAAGATGGTGGGGCCCGTCATAAAATATCGGGGCGAATCACCCACCCCTCCCACTGCCCCGCCGATGCTGGCGAACATACCGTTGAGGTGTTGCATGCCTACGGATACTCCGAGTCCGAAATCCGGCGCCTCCATGATATAGGCGTGATCACGTAAGCGCACGCGATCGGAACCGCATGAGATGAACATGCGGGATCAGTGAACATGACGAGGAAAGGCAAGCAATGACCCAGGCAAAAAGCAAGCAGCAATCATTTGACCGCTTGACGGACGATGGGCTCGCGGAGCTTCGATCGGAGATCGGGAAGGAAATCATCGGTCCGCCCGGCTTCATCACCGAAGCCACGCGGGACGGCATCAAACATTTTGCGCTGGGAAGTGGCGACGAAAATCCGCTCTGGCTGGACGAGGACTATGCCTGCAAATCGCCACATGGCGGGCTGATGGCGCCTCCTTTCATCCTGTTGGCGATGAATCGAACTGCCTGGGGAGCGCGTGGATTACGTGGAATTCATTCCATGTTCTCGGGCGCCTATTTTGAGTGGCACCGTCCCATCAGGCTCGGCGACAGGCTGACTTCAAAAACGATATTGAAGGATATCGAGGTAAAACAAAAAAGCCAGTTTGCCGGTCGAACCATCAAGCAGATTCGGGAGGTGACGTTCTGGGATAGCGCGGGCGAAGTCGTTGCGGTTGCGCGGCCCTACAGCTTCAGGATGGAACGCGATGCCGCTCATGAGAAGGGGAAGTATAAGCAGTTGACCCAGGCACATTACACGCTCGACGAGTATGCCCGAATCGCCGCGGAGTACGACAAAGAGGTGAGACAGGGAAGTAAAGCCCGATATTGGCAGGATGTCGAGGTCGGAGAGCAATTGCCCCACGTCGTCAAGGGGCCTCTGACCGTCACCGATATCATCGTCTGGCTTCTTGGATTTGGTGGACAATGGTTACGGGCTCATGGCGACGCAGTACGGTGGTACAGCCGGCATCCCAAGGGAGCGATAGTCAACAGCTTTGGCGCCTATGAGCCTCCCGAGATCGTGCATTGGGACCATGATTTCGCGCGACGGGTCGGCGTCCCGGCTGCCTATGATTACGGTCCCCAACGCATGGCATGGCTCGGCCATCTCATGACCAACTGGATGGGCGACCATGGCTTCCTGCGGAACATGGACGTACAAGTGCGCCGCTTCAACCTGGTGGGCGATACGACATGGTGCCGCGGCAAGGTTGCGGAAAAATTGCAGGATGGCGAGCGCTATCTGGTCCGGTGCGAAATATGGGCCGAGGACCAGCGCGGCGATGTGACGGCAAAAGGCACTGCGACCGTCGAACTGCCGTCGAACGGTGCCTAGGAGTTTGTCGGACTTGGATCGGACAAACTCCTAATGCAAAACCGCCGGCACGAATACGGGAGAAAAATGCCAATGAAAACCTCATTTCTGGCTTGCTCGCGTGCTTTTGGGAGCGCAAGAGCGGTTGTTAATCTGGGTTACACTCACAATCGGCGGGCGGTTTTGCTGTTAGCAGCCTGTCAAATGCTAAGTCCGACAGGCTGCTTGCCGGTAACTATTACGGCCAAACGGGTTCGGCTTATGCGAAGTCAGCGCCCGGTCATGCTCGGCACAATGTAACAGGGAGCGCCAGTCCCCGTTGCCTCACAGCTTCATCAAGCCCATCCGAACTTTTCCGGGCAGCGTTACTCTTCGGCGTGGCAGCGGTAACGTTCACCATGACTCATCCTCCTTGCCAATCTCATGCGTCCGGGCGGGCTACGGGCGGTCGCCCCGTTTCCTTGTTGCTCAATCACCAGCTCATACACCAATCAGCGTGGATACCGGCATCCTTGATCACTTTGCCCGTACGACAAAACGCGTCACCCGAAAAAATCCTCGCTATTGACGTTATGGGTCGGCGGGATATGACTGCGCCAGAGGACCGCGCTATGGCGAGCGGATAACAGGCGATCAACCTTTACGTAGGTACTTGTCCACGCTATGGTTCGTGGTCGATCCCAGATAGATGTCGCCATGCGAGTCCACCCACAACCCGTGAACTTGGCGGCTCTCCCACCGGGCGAGCACCGTTCCTTCGCCATCGCGAATGCTGACAAATCCCGGTGCACCATCGGCTTTCTGCTCACAGATGTAAAAGATGCCATCTTTGTCCCTGGCAATGTGATTCGGCCCGTTCATGCCGGTCCACATGCTGATGAATTTGCCGTCGGCGGAGAAAATCTGCACGCGCCGGTTGCCACGGTCGCAGACGTAGACCCTCCCGTCCGGAGCGACCAGAACGCTGTGAGGCAAGTGAAACTGACCTGGTGCAGTCTTGCCCGGCTCGCCCCAGGAATTTATGAGTTGACCGTCGCGCGTAAATCGGTGCACCCGACAATTGCGGTAGCCATCGGTAACATAGAGATCGCCAGAAGGGCCAGGCGCCATCTCCGTGGGGTAGTTAAAGGGACCCGCCGCCCGGGGCACCAGGTCGCCGGGTCTTTCACAACCGGTGTCGGAATGCACGCCGCGCTTCCCGATCACCTGCAGGGGTTTACCCTCCAAGGTGAAAATCACCGCGACAGAGTCGTCCCGATCCGTGATATAGACGATATCATCGACGATTGTTATGCAGTGAGGATGTGTGATGGCGCCAATCCCCCAGGATCTAAGGTAGTTTCCCCTGCGGTCGAAGACCATCACTGGAGGATCTTTGCGCTGGAAGACGTAGAGACGGTCTTGGGAATCGGTCGCCACCGAGCTGACCATCCCGAACGAGTTTCCAGCCGGGAGCTTGGGAAAGTCCTGTACGAGCTCGTAGGTATGCTTGCCTGTGCCAACTTGGGTCATTTCAATCGTCCTCCTTAAAGGGAAACCTCAGGGACGGAAACCTCAGGGACCACTCTTGTCGTCCGGCGGCCGATGTAGCGCGTCGTGCGGGGTAAAGCAACCATGATAACGAATTCTGTGTGCCCATGCGATGACTTGCCCCGCCGGGCGCGCCTGAGACCGGGTGGCCTGCTCCCGCATATTGTCCAGCGGGGCAATAACCGCGCGGCATGTTTTTTTGCCGAGGACGATTTCGCGGTTTATCTCCATCATCTGAAACGTCATGTTTGGGCAAGCTTTTCAAGCATAAATTCCGATGTTATGCTGCTTATTGAAAGCCAGAAAAAATTCTTGCGCGAACACGGCAGCGCGGTTTCCAACGGCCTTCTCATACGCAGCGCCGATCAAGCCGGCCATTGCAGCATGGGGTTTCCTCTCGCTTTCAAGACGCAAGTGTCTCCGGGAGCCGCGGCAAAACGGGTGGTGTTCCTTCCGTAGCGCGGATTTCGATCGCGCGTAACTGATGGAGAAAACACGTATGGCCGTTCGGGGGTTCCAAACGTCTGAAACCGATAATGATGGGCACTATGAAGTTTTTTGGCCGCGGTCTCAGCGGCAGAGCAAAATAAGACCACTCGCGCGGCGGCTGGATACGCTTGCCGGCAAAAAGATCGCGTTCTTGTGGGACTTCCTGTTTCGCGGCGATGAGGTTTTCGCCGTGCTGGAAGAAGAACTCAAGGCGCGATTTCCAGGCACGAGCTTCGTTAACTGGCGCGAGTTCGGCAACACCCACGGCACCGACGAACGCAAGGTGGTTGCAGCATTGCCTGAACGCTTCCAGGAACTGGGGGTGGATGCAGCGATCTCCGGGATGGGTTGTTGAGGAAGCTGCACGCCCGCCGTGTTGCGGGCGAGTGCGGTGTGCGAGAAAGCGGGGGTTCCTTCGTCCACGCTTGTTTGCGAAGGTTTTCTGCGCCAGGCAGCGGCGGCTAGCGTCGGGCTCGGCATGCCGAATATTCCGGTGGCCCGCGTGCCTGGCCATACCAATGTCCAGACCAAAGAGGAACTGCGGCGCAATATTCTCGACGTGACGGTAAATCACGTCATCGAGAACCTGACCCGCGTACCCGCTGCCGCCACCAGGCAGGACGAACCTTCCGCACGGGATATCGTTTATGAAGGCGGGTTCGACGCAGTCAATCAGTTCTTCTATGAAAACGAGTGGAGCGACGGACTGCCGATCGTGCCTCCAACGCGGCAAAAAATCGAAGCGTTCCTGCGCTGCACTGGCCGCGCTGCTGACGAGAGCCTCGGTATTCTGCTGCCGGACAGCCGCGCCGCGAGCATATGGAGCATTGCAGTAAACGGCGTTATGGCCGGTTGCCGTCCCGAGTACATGCCATTGCTGGTCGCACTGGTCGAGGCCATGGCCGATCCCCATTACGGCATCGAGCATAGCGGGAACACTCCGGGCGGAGAGACGCTCATCATACTGAACGGGCCGATAATCAAGGAACTCGGCTTCAATTACACTCAGGGCGTAATGCGCGATGGCTTTTTGCCGAACACCTCAATCGGCCGCTTCTGGCGGCTTTATCTGCGGAATGTGGCGGGGTTCGTGCTGCACAAGAACGACAAAGCCACCTACGGAAATACATGGCGCGTGGTCGTTGCCGAGAACGAGGAGGTTCTCACGCAAATCGGGTGGCAATCCCTCGGTGTCGATATGGGTCATGCCGCTGGCCAGAACACGGTCACGATTGCGCGCTACACGGGCGGCAATGTTATCGTGTCAGTATCCGGCGGCGTGCGTGAGCAAATACTTCCCTATATCGCGGACGCAGTCGTCAGACAGATATCGTGGCAATTGATGTTTGCGGTCGGGCAGGGAATGGGGAAATTGCGTCCGCTTGTGCTATTGACGCCGATTCTTGCTGAGACGATAGCAAAGGCGGGCTTGTCCAAAGCCGACCTGAAGCAATATCTTTTTGAGCATGCGCGCCTCCCGGCGAGTCAGTTCGAGCGCATTTTGCGCGACTGGACGCTCAAGCCGACTTGGGATCTTGCCGCCGAAGCAAGGCTTGGCAAAATTCCCGGCATTTACCACGAGTCGGACGATCCGGACCGCATGGTGCCGCTGGTCTGGAAACCGGATGATTACATGATCGCCGTAACGGGCGATCCTCTACGCAACAACGCTTATGTTTTTGCGCATAACGGGTTGCGCGGTTATCCGGTCAGCAAACCCGTCCGGCTTCCCAAAGATTGGGATCGCCGGCTTGCTGTGCTTCGAGCTAGTACATGACGCCGCTCCTGCACGAACGGCGCGGATGCGCATGTTCGCGCAAGAGCGGGATCATATGGATGCAGTTTTGGATGTATAACAGGTGGGCGAGGAGGAGAATTATGAAGCTATGCAATCGCATTTTATTGCCGGTTTTGTTGACCGTGCTGCTGTTGCCGCAGATTACCTTTGCTCAGGCTTACCCGGATAAGCCGGTTCGCGTAATCCTCTCGTTTCCCCCAGGGGGATCGACTGACATCGTTGGGCGCATCGTGTTTCAGAAGGTGACGGAAATAACTGGGCAGCAGTTTGTGATCGACAACCGCGGCGGAGCAGCGGGCTCGATCGCCGCCGCTCTCGTCGCAAAAAGCCCGCCCGACGGCTATACCATCCTGACGCACACTGCCACCCACCTCATGAACGCTCACCTGATGAAGCTGCCGTACGATACCCTCGGCGATTTCATCGGCGTGACGACGATGGCGAGACAAGTGTTTATGCTGACCGTTCATCCGTCGATGCCGGTGAAGTCCGTGAAGGAATTCATCGCGCTGGCCAGGAAGCGGCCCAACGAGATTCTTTATGGAACGGGTGGCGTCGGCAGCGCATTGCATTTGGGTATGGCTCTGTTTGCCTCGATGGCGGGGATCAAGTTGGTGCACGTGCCGTACAAGGGCGGCGGTCCCGCTTACGTCTCGCTTGTCGCCGGGCACACCCAGGTGTCGCTGCCCAGCGTCGGCTCTGTTTTGCGATACGTCAAGGCAAAGCAGATGCGGCCGCTGGGAGTTACCTCGGACGAGCGGATTCGGCAGCTCCCGGATGTTCCGGCGATCGCGGAGACCGTCCCAGGCTACGAATTCACGGCGTGGGTCGGCGCCTATGTCCCCGCCGGGACCCCCAAACCGATCGTGGACAAGCTCAACGCCGAGATCAAAAAGGCGCTCGCCGATCCCGGAGTCACAAACAAACTCAGCAGCCTGGCGTTCGACCCGATGCACATGACCCCTGAACAGTTTTCCCGGCGCTTGAAGTCCGATTACGAGAAATACGGCAAGATCATCAGGGAGAGCGGCGCGAAGAATGAATGACTGATTCCGCTGCTCGCAGCATTTTACCCCCGCGACCGGGAGCGGGGCATTTCATCCTTCCGCCTTCCGCCTTCATCCTTCGATTTGCGCGGGTATTCGCACAAATCGGCAATCAGGCAGCGCGGACATTCGGGCTTGCGCGCCTTGCAGACGTAGCGTCCGTGCAGGATCAGCCAGTGGTGGGCGTCGCGCCTGAATTCCTCCGGCACGAACTTCAGCAGACGCTGTTCGACTTGCAGCACGTTCTTTCCCGGCGCGATGCCGGTGCGGTTGGCGACACGGAAAATGTGGGTATCGACGGCGATCGTGGGTTGTCCGAAGGCGACGTTGAGGATGACGTTGGCGGTCTTGCGGCCGACGCCGGGCAACTGTTCCAGCTCCTCGCGCGTGCGCGGCACCTCGCCGCCGTGCTTCTCGAGCAGCAGCTTGCAGGTCGCGAGAATGTTCCTGGCCTTGGCGCGGTAAAGACCGATGCTCATGATGTATCGTTCGAGTCCGTTCTGCCCGAGCTGCTGGAACATGCGCGGCGTGTTCGCGCGCCGGAAGAGTTTTTCCGTAGCGCGGTTCACGCTCTTGTCGGTCGCCTGCGCCGAGAGAACCACCGCGACCAGCAGTTCGAATGGCGAACCGAAAGCAAGCTCGCTGCGCGGCGCGGGATTGGCCGCGCGCAGGCGGGAGAAAATTTCGTGGCGTCTGGCGGCGTTCATTCTAGACGCGGATTCCACTGAGTCTCGTGCAGATGGGTGACAATCCATGTGCACCACAAATCTCCCCTCGCCGTTCCCTCATCCCTGACCCTTCTACCGGAGGGAGAAGGGAAGCTCGAGCCTCCCCTCTCCCTTTTCGGGAGAGGGGTCGGGGGTGAGGGCTGGAGGGGCGGGGGTGAGGGTTGAGTGGAGTCAGGTATTTTCACGACGCTCAGTAATGCTACCTGATCGAGAAAGCTCTTGTGAACAAGGGGCCGGTCCCTGTCCTATCCTACTGATGAGACGAGCATTTCCATAAAGTCAGCGCGAGTGGCGCCGGTCCGATTCTGCTCAACGTGATGCCCGGCCCGAGGTGCTCGGCCAGCGAAGGCGGCGAGGTCGCCCGCTCGGTCGTGGTCGCGACAAGCTTCCAGCAACGGCGTGTGCGCGCCTGCACTTGAAATAGTGTGGTTAGTAGATCAGAATCCATATCATTCTGTCATTCGTCTTGGCTCATGCCTCATGCTACGTGCCCTGTCGATAACCTTGCTCGTGTGGTTGTCCGCCGCGACCGCGGCGCAGGCGCAGGGTTTCAAATTTTCCAACGAGGACGAGGCAGCCAAGGTGGACAAGGCGAGGGAGGCCGAGCGCCGAGCCAAGGTCCAGTCGCTGCTTGCGACGCCTTGTCTGAATAGGATCAAGAACCAGAAGATCATGGTGCTGATCGGCGAGGACCGGAACGGGGTCGTGTACGCAAGCCAGGCGTCATACGGCCCGCATGTCGATGCAATCAACGGGCGCCTGAAGTCGCTGGGCCTCAGGACCTACTCTCCGGAAGAGATCCGCAGGCAGATCGCACAGGCCGAAATCGACGCCTATTTCAAGAATGATCCGGACGCCGCGATCAGCGCCTCTAAGCGTCTTGCGGCACAGTACATTCTGCGCGGATTGATCGCGACACAGAGCGGCCGCAATCCGATTATCAACGTCAATCAAGTGAGCGTCAGCATGAACTTTACCTTGACCGGCGCCAACGGCAGGATGATTTCCCAGGCCGACGCCAGGAATGAAAGCTATGCCGGACGCGACACCCGCGGGATGGCGCTGACCTTGATCAACGAGCGCGCCGACGAGGTGGTTGCGCAGTTGTATGGCGACTATTGCCAAAAGGCCGGCGCCCGCTAGAGGCGCCGCCAGGGAGATAAAGCGAGTTTACAGAGGGAGATGACCATGACCACGATACAATTCGCGTTGTTCCGACGCGCCGCGATTGCGGCGGTATGCGTCCTCGCCGCGGGCGGCGGCGAAGCGATCGCACAGCCGACCTTCGGCAATCCGTCGCCGACCGCCGGTACCGAGACCTCACAGAAGGCCAATGCGGCGGCCGATGTCGCGGCCTACAAGGAGGTCGAATATGCCAACAAGGCTACGAAAGGCCCGGCGCTGGTGGTGATTCCCGGTGAAATAAAGAGCAACAACGCCACCTTTACGCAAAGGTTCCTCCCCAACAACATCGCCGATTTCGCCGAGCTCGAACTGTCGCAGGCGAACTTTACGGTACTCGAGCGCAGCAATCTCGGCCACCTGGTGCAGGAGATCTCGCTCGCCTACAACCTCGGCGATGTCGACAAGGCGCGTCAGACCATGCAGGTCGGCAAGCTCAGATCGACCAAGTGGATCGTCAAATTCGATATTCTCAAGGCCGAACAGATCGCCGAAAATAAAGAAGGCTTCGACGGGCGGGCGATTGGCGGCATAATCGGCATGTTCGGCGGGCTCGGCGGGGCGGCCGCGGGCCAAGCTACAAGCTCGGTGCAGACCCGGGACTCGGCCGGGGTGTGGCTGATCGGCATGCGCTACAAGATCATGGACGCCAACACCACCGAGCAGGTTGCCCAAGGTTATAAGGAACTAAAAATGGAAGTGGGCGCCAAGCAGACCAGCGTCCTGGGCGTGTCACAGAGCGCCAAAGGCGGGGTCGGGCTCGACACCATGGTGCAGCGCCTGGTGCAGACCGCTGTTTACGAAATCGATTCCAAATACAAGTGACGTCGTTCCGTCAGCATTGCTGACGAACACGCCGCGCGCCCCACAGCGGGGCCGCGCGCGTGATGCGTGCGGGCCGTCCCAGGCCGGCGCATTCAGGGAACCCACATGTCCGGACTGACCAGACTCGGGAAATACGAAATCCGGCGCGAACTCGGCAAGGGGGCGATGGGAATCGTCTACGAAGGCTTCGACCCCGTGATCGAGCGCACCGTGGCGATCAAGACCATACGCCCGGAACAACTGGAAAAATCGCAGGCGGCAGAAATTCTCGCGCGCTTCAAACGCGAGGCCCAGGCCGCGGGCCGGCTCAATCATCCGAACATCGTCGCGATTTACGACTATGACGAAGTGGTTGCAGAAGGCGACGATACGTCCTCCGCAGGCGAAGGCGCTCGCGTGGCGTTCATCGCCATGGAATTCATCAAGGGCCGCGAACTCAAAGACTATTTCGACGCCGACGAACGGTTCGCGCTAAGGGAGGTTGAGCGCATCATGGGCGAACTGCTCGATGCGCTCAACCATGCGCACAGCAATGGCGTAACCCACCGCGACATGAAACCCGCCAACGTCATCCTGCTCGCGGACGGCAAGGTCAAGGTCGCGGACTTCGGTATCGCACGTATCGAGACTTCGGAACTGACCCAGGCCGGCACTATCCTGGGCACGCCGGCGTACATGTCGCCGGAACAGTTCCTGGGCCAGCCGGTGGACGGCCGCAGCGATCTCTTTTCCTGCGGCGTGATCCTGTATCAGTTCCTGACCGGGGAAAAACCGTTCACGGGCACGGTCACCACCATCATGCACAAGGTGTTGAAGGAAGAGCCCTTGCCGCCGTCGATGTTGAACGTAACGTTGCCCCCGGCGTGGGATGCCGTAGTGAAGAAAGCGATGGCCAAGAGTCCGGCGGAGCGCTACCAGACCGCAGCGGAGTTTTCCGCGGCGATCAAAGCAGCGGTCAGCAACCAGAGTGCTGATCAAACCGTCGTCAATCTCGATGCGACTGCAGTAAATCGGACCATCCCCGGCGCTGCGACAAGCGCGCCTGCCGTTGCGCCGTCGAGCGCGTCCGCCACGCCGGCTGCGGCGTCGGCGTCAACACGGACGCCGGCAGCAGCAAAGTCGCTGGTCAACATGGCCATAATGGCGGGGGCGGCCGCAGCGCTATTGATTGTAGTGGGAGGCGGATACCTCTTGTTCGGCAAGGATCGCAACGCACCTCAAACTGTGACGCAGAACGCGCCTGTCGCAAGCTCCGCGCCACCGACGGCCCCGGCGGCCGCGGCCGAGGCGCCGCGGGCGTCGGCCGAACCGGCGGCAGAACCCGGCACCATGATCATCAGCGCGCTGGGGCTCGCCGATCCCAAGGATCCCAGATTCAACGGAGATCCGGCGGCGGCGCAAGCCGAGGCGCGTGCCGACGCCAAGCGGCAACTGGTCGAAAAAGTGCTCGCCCTGTACGTCGACAAGAGCTCGCTCGACAAGAACTACAAGGTGATTGAGCAAAAACTCCTGTCGCACTCGGGCGCGTTCATCAAGACCGTGCTCCAGGAGGGCGCGCCGGAAACCGGCAAGGACGGCTTGATCGCGACCCAGACGCGCGCAGCGGTGAAGGTGCGCGACGTGCAGAAGTCGCTCAACCAGATGTCCAAGGAAGAGCGCATCGAGTTCATCCGCAACAACGGTGACCCGAAAATTTCGATCCTGATGGCGATCCGAAACGCCGACAGCGCGCAGCCCCTACCTCCCGAGCGCTCGCAACTCGCCGAGAACGTGGTCAAGGAGCGGATCAAGTCCTTTGGCTTTCGCGTGTGGTCGCCCGAAGGCGAGACGAAGACCGGCCCCAACGCGCAGTCTGCCGATTTTCAGATCGAGGGCGAGGTGAAGGTGAAACAGCTCTCAGCCCGACTCGCGGCGTCCGGCATTACCGTCACCAAGACCGCCCTGACGTCGTGGACCGTCAAGGCGATCGACAAGTCAAGCGGCGAGGAAATCTATCTTAACACCGTGAGCCCCAAGGGGCGGAGTTGGGCCACCGAAGACCAGGCGCTCATCGAGATCGGCAAGCTGGTCGGCGAGGAGTTCTCCAGGAATTTTTTCCTCCAGCACTTCAATTTCGGCGCCCAGTCGATCAGTCTCAACATCGCTGGATTGCCGGATGCACCGAGTGCGCGGCTGTTGCTGCGCGAACTGCGCGGCATTCGTCAAGTGCTGGATGCGCAACTGCTGGCCGACTCGGGCAAGTTCCGCTTGCAGTTGCCCGAGGGCAGCGCGACCGACATCGTCCAGGACGCCGTTCTCAAACCGCTCAATACCAAGCTCGGCCAGAATTGCTTTGCGCTGGCCGGGGCGAGCGGCGCCGTTATCAACGTGAACTTTTCCGGCGCCTGCGCGGAAGCGGCGGTGCGCGCCAGACTGGAGACCGTCCCGCCGGCGGGACTCTTGAACGCGCCGGAATCGCGCAGCAAGGGCCTGCTCAAGGCCGGCGCGGTGAAAACCTGATCTGACCCCGAGCAACGGTGGTCAGCAGCGATTAATACTGACCGTATCGGTCGGAAATCAGCGCACCGCGAAATTCACCGTTTCTTCGCTCGACTCGCCGATGCTGTGGCCGAACGCAATCCGGCCTTGGCCGCGCAGCATGACCTCTTCCCGGCGCAGCACGATTTCCGCTTCACCCGCGAAGGTGACAAAGGTGCCGTTGGTGCTCTGGTCGATCAGAAAGAACTTGTCGCGCCGCCGTTCGATGCGCGCATGCACGCGCGAAGCCATGCGGTCCGCCAGGACGACCTGGCAACTGGCGTCGCGGCCGAGAACAATGCCGCTATTGGCCCGCTCCAGCACCAGCTCCCGCGTGCCATGCGTCAGATGAAGTTTGATATGCGTCGCGGCAGCCGCGATCGATGCTGTGGCCATCGTGAGATCATCGCCGCCCTGCCAGATGACTTCGCAGACGTCGACGTCGTCACCCTTGCCCTTGATAGACAGTGCGGCGATTCCCCGGGTCGAATCCCGTAATGCGGGTGACAGCCGATCGACCGTGGCGCGGGTGGTAATGATCTGCATGGCTTTGGCAAGCCCGGCCATGCGCGCCGCCAGATTGACAGTGTCGCCAAAGACGTCGCCGTTTTCCTCGATCACCGGGCCGAAATGGAAGCCGACCCGGATCGCGCGCCTGACGTTGGCGACCGCCGGCAAGGCCGCTACCTTGAGCTGCATGTCGGTGGCCGCGAGATGCCCGCTGTCGGCATCCGGCAATACGCACATGACCTCATCGCCGATGGTCTTGATTACGCGGCCGTTGTAGCGCGCGACGATGCCGCGCATGATGCCGATGCACTCGTCGACCAGCGTCTTGGCCTGGGTGTCGCCCAGCGTGTCGTAGAGCTTGGTGCTGCCCGAGATGTCGGCGAACAGCACGGCCATTTCGGTTGGTGGCATTTTTCTGAGAGCCTCGCTATGGGCTCGGGGTCGGACAGCGGTGCATTCAATCCTAGGGCAATTCAGTCGTTGTGGCAAGCAACTGCAACATCCCTCGCCGCCGAGGCGCCAAGAATGCCAAGAAACGCAGGATAAGCTAACGCTCGCGCTGTTGTAATCTCGCTTGCGCCCGTGCGATCGCTTTTTGTATCGTCGCGCGCTTCTTTACTTCAGCCATCGACTCTCTTGACGCGGCAAGTCGTGCCGCCCGCTCCTCGCGTTCACGTTGCAGGCGCTCATTGCGGGCGTGAAAGCGGCGGCGTGCCTGCGCGGCGATGGATCGCCTTTGCTCGCGTGTCAACACCTCGCCCGTTTCGGCCATATGGATGCAGTCGACGGGGCAGGGCGCAACGCAGAGTTCGCAGCCGGTGCAATGAGCCGCGATGACGGTGTGCATGACCTTGGCGGCGCCCACGATAGCGTCGACCGGGCAGGCCTGGATGCACAGCGTACAGCCGATGCAGAGCGCTTCATCGATGACAGCGACCGCCGGCGACCGGCACACGCCGTATGCGGGATCGAGCGGCTTGAAGGGAACCCCCAGCAGCGCGGCGAGATCGCGCGCGAGCTCATCGCCGCCTGGGGGACACTGGTTGATGCCGGCGCGGCCGGCGGCAATCGCCTCGGCGTACGGCCGGCAGCCGGCATAGCCGCACTTGCGGCACTGCGTCTGCGGCAGCATGGCGTCGATCCTGTCGGCGAGGGTATCCACCGGATAAGTCCGAGTCATGCCATCGCCTGCAGTGGATCGACGAAGTTGCGTCCGGTGTCCTGGGCGAGTCCGGCATGCGTGACCTGTCCTGCATGGAGCTGCAGGCCTGCACGCAGTCCGGGGTTTTCGGTGATCGCGCGGCGCAAACCCTTGCCGGCGAGTCCCAGTGCATAAGGGAGCGTGGCTTGGGCGAGCGCCAGCGTTGCCGTGCGCGCCACTGCGGACGGCATGTTCGGCACGCAGTAATGGATCACGCCTTGCTCCGCGTAAATCGGATCGGAGTGTGAAGTCGGACGCGAAGTTTCACAGATCCCGCCCTGATCGATGGCAACATCGACGATGACCGAGCCGGGGCGCATTTGCTTCAAGTCATCGCGGCGTAGCAGGCGCGGTGCAAGCTTGCCGGGAAGCAAAACCGCGCCGATCACGAGATCCGCATCGTGGGCGAGCGGCGCGACGGTGTGTTCGCTGGAGACCGCGGTCTTGAGGCGGGCGCCGAATACCTCTTCCAGGCGGGCGAGCCGCGCGGCGCTGCGATCGGCGAGCGTCACTTCCCCGCCCATGCCGATCGCGATGCGCGCGGCGTTGCCGCCAACCGTGCCGCCGCCGATGATGACGACCTTCGCCGGCGCAACACCCGGCACGCCGCCGAGCAGCACGCCGCTGCCGCCGTTCGCCATCTGAAGCGCCCAGGCGCCGACCTGGGGCGCGAGCCGCCCGGCGATCTGCGACATGGGCACGAGCAGCGGCAAGGCGCCGGTATGATCCGTCACGGTTTCATAGGCCACACAGGTGACGCGCGCATCGAGCATCGCCTTGAGAAGGACCGCATCGGGCGCAAAGTGGTGATAGCAGAAGAGAATCTGTCCCGCGTGCGTCAATGCGAATTCGGAGGATTGCAGTTCCTTCACCTTGATCACCATGTCGCACGCGTAGACATCCTGCGGGCCCGCAACGATCTGCGCGCCTGCGGCGCGGTATTGCTCGTCGGGGAACCCGACTTTGACGCCTGCGCCGGCTTGCACGCTCACCCGCTGGCCGCAGGCAACGAGTGCCTTCGCGCCGGCGGGCGTCAATGCCACGCGATATTCGTGATTCTTGATTTCCCTGGGCACGCCGATACGCATGCGCTAACCTTTCCTGTCACAGAGCGCGGCGACGCACTCGCCAACCAGCGCCGGTCCGCGGTAGATGAGCCCGGTGTAGAGCTGAACGAGGCTCGCCCCGGCGGAGATTTTTTCCGCCGCATCCGCCCCGCTCATGATGCCGCCGACACCGATGATCGGAAGCGCACCGCCGAGCGCTGCCGCGAGTTGCCGCACGATCTGGGTTGCGCGCCGGGTGAGCGGCGCGCCGCTCAGTCCGCCCGCCTCATCGGCATGAAGCAGCTCGGCGACGCCGTTGCGCGCGATGGTGGTGTTGGTGGCGATTACGGCGTCGATTTCGTGCCGCTGGAGCAGTTCGGCGATGGCGCTGATCTGGGCGCCATCGAGATCGGGTGCGACTTTCACCGCCACTGGAACGCGCCTGCCGTGGGCGTTGGCGAGCTGGCGCCGCTCCGCGCTGATTGCACCGAGCAGGCTTTCGAGTTGCGCGGATTCCTGTAATTCACGCAGACCCCTCGTGTTGGGCGAGGAAATGTTCACCGTGACGTAGCTTGCGAAGGCGTAGACCTTGCGCAGGCAATGAACATAATCCTCGGCGGCGCGCTCAAGCGGTGTGTCGAAGTTCTTGCCGACGTTGATTCCGAGAACGCCGCGAAAGCTCGCGCGCCGCACGTTGTCGATCAGCCGGTCCACACCGTCATTGTTGAAACCCATGCGATTGATCACCGCCTGCGCCTTTTCGATACGAAACACGCGGGGGCGCGGATTGCCGGGTTGAGGCCGCGGGGTCACCGTGCCGACCTCGACGAAGCCGAAGCCGAGGGCGGCAAGCGCGTCGAGATATTCCGCGTTCTTGTCAAGCCCGGCGGCAAGTCCCACGGGATTGGGGAAATCGATGCCCATGACGCGGCGCACGCAGTCCGCAGGCTGCGGCGCGGCGCGGGGCGCGAGCCCGAGGCGATGCAGCGCCTTGAGTGCGCCGAGGGTGAGACCGTGCGCGGTTTCGGCATCCAGGGAGAACAGCAGCGGACGCAGCGGCAGGTACGACATGGCGATATTGTAAACGCTCTAGGAGTTTGTCGGACTTGGCTCTGACAAACTCCAGACGGCGTCTTCGCCCGGCCCTGTTGCGGGAAGCGGCCGCGCAAATCGGGCGAGTTTGACCGGCGTCATGCGGCGTGTTAGAAAGCGGCGTTCGTCTGATGCAATTCGTAACGCGTGCTGACCGGGAAAGGCCTCGAGCAAACCGCACAGATCGCCGCGATCGTGGTCCTGGTGATCGGTTGCCTGTTCGTGCTTCAGCCTTTCATCACGGCGCTCCTGTCGGCGGCCATCCTGTGCTTCTCGACCTGGCCGATCTACCTCCGCCTCGAGCAGCTTATGCGCGGCAAGAGCTGGCTCGCGGCGCTCACCATAACGCTGGTCATCGTGCTGTTGCTGGTGCTGCCATTGGCATTGATCGCGCGCGCTTTCGTCGACGAGGTGCCGGGACTCGTCGAGCGGGGTCGCGAACTCGTGGCCGAAGGGCTGCCGTTGCCGCCGGACTGGGTGGCCGGCATCCCGCTGGTGGGCGATTCGCTCGACGCCGCCTGGCGCGACCTCGTTGCAAGCAGGTCGAAGCTCAACGAAGCGCTGTTGGGGCTTGTCAAGCCGGCACGCGAGATCCTGGTGAAGACCGGGATCATCATCGGCGAGGGCGTGCTGCAGTTCACCCTGATCGCTTTCATCAGCTTTTTCTTCTATCGCGATGGCGCGGCGCTGGTGCAGGCGACCCGCAACGGGCTCAACCGCATCGCCGGCGGCATGACCGTGGGCCTGATGGAGACCGTCGGCGACACCATCAACAGCGTGGTCTACGGCATTATCGGCACCGCGTTGGCGCAAGGGCTGGCTGCGCTGGTTGGCTTCTTACTCGCCGGTGTACCGGGAGCGCTGCTCCTGGGATTCCTCACTTCTTTGCTGTCGCTCGTGCCGGCTGGTCCGCCGCTCATCTGGATCGGTGCGACAGTGTGGCTCTTCTACCAAGACCAGCTCGGCTGGGCGGCGTTCATGGCGATCTGGGGATTTTTCGTGGTCAGCGGCATCGACAACGTGGTGAAGCCTATGCTGATCAGCCGCGGCAGCAGCCTGCCGTTTATCCTGGTGCTGATCGGCGTGTTCGGCGGCGTGCTCGCGTTCGGCTTCGTCGGCATTTTCCTGGGGCCGACGCTGCTTGCCGTGGGGTTCAATCTGGTTCGGAAGTGGACCGCGCAGGCCGAAGGTAGTCCCGCCGCACCCGGCGCGTGAAAGCGGATTGAGAGGCACAACGCGAAAATTGGCGGAGCGCGTGCCCTCGGTTGATGCGTTCGCCTCGGCACTGACCGACCGCTCGCCTTCGCGCGGGGGCGCGGCTCGCCGTACGCCGGTTTCGGCGTCGTGGCGCTTCTCGACGAGCGTGTAGAGCACGATGATCACGGTCCAGCACACGACTCCCGACCACAGCACGTGCGATGTAAAGTGCGCGCCCTGTGCGACGCGCGCGAAACCCAATGCCAGTCCGGCCGCAGTGCCGCCGGTGAGACCCAGCAGCGCGAGGCGCGGTCTGCGCAGCGCGCCGCTGGCAAAGTAGAATGCCAGCAGACAGAAACCGGTCGACGCGTGGCCGGCGGGGAAACAGTGGCCAGCGGGTAGACCGCGCGGGACCGTGTCGAAAAGCGCAAGATGCGGTGCGTATCCGCCGTACTCTTGCAGGCTCCAAGGGCAGTGGCGGACGCTCGTAGCCTTGAGCAGGGCTACCGCAAGCGGCGCAAGGATCAGCGCAAGACTCAGAAAGAGCAGAAGGCGACGCTGCGGCCTCAGCTCCTCCAGCACAAAGCTCAGCAGATACATCGCCACGACGCAGCAGGCGATGAGGATCACCAAGAGCTTTGCCCACTAGTGGGCGAAGACCTCGAGAAAGCGGTTGTAGCGCAGAGGGAAGACGCCTGCCACGGGGTCGAAGAACCACCCGCTCACCGCCGCATCGATGGAAGTCGTCTCCAGCGCCAGTAGCAGGCCGATCGACAACACCGTCAGGCCGAGGTGGCGCAACAGAAAATCCTGCTGTGCTGCCGTTGGGCGCGTCATTCGCGGGGTTCAGTCGAGCCGGTAGCGGCCGGTGCGATAGAGGTCGTATGCCATCTGGAAAACGCTGGTTGCGTCCTTCACGCCTTCAGTGTTAAGCGCCGCGGGCCGTTGGCGGCGCGTGGCACGGTCGTACGCAAGCGTCGCCTTTGTTCGCCGAAAACCGAGTTCGTGAATCGTCCCGGAAGCGAAGAGCGCTATGTCGCGATTGTGGTTGAGCACGGCACGGCGCTGCTCCGGTGTGGCTGCCAGCACGTCCTTGCCGAAGAACGCGCTGTCATAAGAAATGTTGAGCAGCCCCAACACCGTGGGCGCGACGTCTAGCTGGCTCGTCAACGCGTCGACGCGGCGCGGGGCGATCTTGCCCGGCGCATGAACGATGAACGGAATTTCGTATGTCGGCAGCGGAATGTCTTCGCGACCGTATACGCGGGCGCCGTGGTCCGCCACGATGACCACCACGGTGTTGTTGAAGTACGGGCGCCTGCGCAATTCGTCCATGAAGCGGCCAATCGCGTAGTCGGCGTACCGGATGCCCGCCTCGCGGCCGCCGCCCTTCGGCCGCACGCCGGGCACGTCCTCAGGGAAGGTGAAAGGCTTGTGGTTGGAAGTGGTCATCACGACCGAGAATATCCGCTTGCCGCGGGCGAACTGCTCGTCGTAAATCTTGAGAGCGTTGCGGAACAGATCCTCATCGCTCACACCCCAGATGTTGCTGAACTTCGGCTCATCCATATCGGTGCGGTCGATTACGCGATACCCGTTGTTCGCGAAGAAGTAATTCATGTTGTCGAAGGTGCCATAGCCGCCATAGATGAAGGTGGGGCTGTACCCGTTGTGGCGCATGACTTCG
>MERG01000392.1:23878-24411 GCA_001771985.1 Betaproteobacteria bacterium RIFCSPLOWO2_12_FULL_62_13
AAACGAAGCAGTCACTGCTTCCATGCCGCGCACCGTGCGGGTACCCGTGGCGTAGGTATTGGTGAAGACGAGGCTGTCACGGGCGAGCCGGTCGAGATTGGGCGTAAGACCGCGTTGGTCGCCGTAGGCGCCGACGAATTCCGCGCCAAGCGACTCCTCCAGCAACACGATTACGTTGAGAAGCCGGGGCGAGCCGGCATACTGGATGTGACGGGCCAGCGGATTGCGTGCACCGGACAGAAAGATCGCGTTGGGCTGGGCCACCAGCCGGCGCGCGCGGGCAATGGCTTCCTCACCGTCCACGGTAAGATAGTACTGCCGGTAATCGAGATCGCTGTTGGCGGCGGCACTGAAAAAGGAGTAGATGCCGTTTGCCGCCAGCTCATCGGCGACGCGGTTGTGGTTGAGCCGTCCCGAGGTGCTGTCGACGCTGTGGTGTGCGGGTATCAGCAGACCGAACACGATTACGGCAGATTTGAGGCGGAGTCGAAATTTTTCCGAGGCGTTTAGCGCCGCTGCGACGGCCTGCCGGC
>MERG01000392.1:24433-27019 GCA_001771985.1 Betaproteobacteria bacterium RIFCSPLOWO2_12_FULL_62_13
CGGCAGGACCAGACGAACAGAAGCGAGACCCCGGCTCCAGCCGCGAGGACGCGCGCCACGGGATACGACTCCCAGATGTTGACGAAAACTTCGTGCGGGTAGATCAGGTACTCGACGGCGACGAAGTTGAAGCGTGCATTGAACTCATCGAAAAAGAAGTATTCGACAGCCCCGAGGTAGGCGAGGCCGAACACGGTGAGGCTGAAACCCGCCCAGGTGAGCGCACGATGGAGGCGCGCGTGGAATAGTCGCTGCGAGGCCACGAGGAGGTAGAGCGCGAACGGCGCCGCAAGATAGAGTGCGGTGACAAGATCGTAGCCGGCGCCGAATGCGAAAACCCGCGGCAGCTCGGCTGTTCCGACTTGCCCTGCGCGCAATGCCGTGATCGCGAGGACGAGCCGGGTCGCGCCCGAGGTCGCGAGATAAAACGCGATGAGAAGCCAGAGAAGACTGAAGCGCGAGCGCGTTCCCGCGGCCGAGAGCGACGCCGGCCGCGCTAAACCGATATCCATTGAAAATCCCCGCAGTTGATCGGCCCCGGCCCGAAGCCGACCCGGAGCAGTACGGCACGGCGCGCAGCATAGCGCGAGGCGCGTCAAGCATTTGTCGCGCGCGCGTGAAGGGATTGTGAAGTAGATCAGGGGAAGGCAATGCTGAAGGCGGAGCCGGCCGCCGGCCGGCTTTCGACCTCGATCCGCCACCCGTACTGGTCGCAGATCCGCTTGACGATCGCGAGCCCCAGCCCAAAACCCTCCGCCCCGTCGCTACTCCGGTAGAAACGCTCAAACAGCCGCGGCAGGCTCGCCGGCGGAATGCCGCGCCCGGAGTCGGCAATCGTCAGGCGGCGCCCGGTGAAGCTCACCCGGATGCAGCCGCTCTCGGTGTACTGCACGGCGTTGCCGATGAGGTTCGCAAGCACGGTGTGCAGGGCCTGGCGGTTGAGATTGAGCACGGCGCCCGAGTCGATTTCGACATTGAAGGCGAGGCCCTTGCGCGCGATCTCGACGCGGTGTGGTTCCGCAGCGTCGCTTACGCATTCCGCGAGCGCCACCGGCTCGCTGGCGTCGAGCGCCTGCTCGCGGGCGATGAAGAGCAGCGTCTGCAGTTGCTCGGCCATGCGGCGCGCAGCCTCGTCAATCGTGCGCACTCGCGCGCGCGCCTTCTCCGGCAGGCCGGGCTCGTCGAGCAGCAGTTCGCAACTGGTGCGGACCGCGGTAAGCGGGGTTCTCAGCTCGTGACTCGCGTCGGCGGTGAACTCCTGCTCGCGTTCGATCAACCGCGTGATGCGTGCCTGGTAGTCGTCAAGCGCGCGGGCGAGCGCCGCCACTTCCGCGTCCTGCTCGGGGTGCGCGAGAAGCGCGTGTGGCTTATCGGGCGACAGTCGCGCCACCTTCTGGGCGAGATCGGTGAGTTGACGGGTGAGCACGCCCGCGAGCCAGTAGCCGAGCAGGAGCGCGACGACCGCCACGGCAGCGAGCGAGACGAGCAGCAGATTCCTGAACCGCTGCGCGCGTTCTTCGTGCGGTCCGACGTCGTAGACCACGATGAAGCGCGCGTCGCCGGAGCGCCGCACGGCCACATGCCGCTCATTCCGGCCGCTCCCGATTTCGTGATTGCCGGGCGGCAGCTCGCGAACATCGCGCGGGAGACGCGCGGCTTCGTCCGGCGTGCGCACGACGTAGTACTGAAGGTTAAGCCCCGTTGCCGGCTGGTAGTCCGGGTTGCTGCGGTGGTGCTCGATCAGGTAATTGACTTCCTCGGACACGATCTGATCGACCAGCGTCTCTTCCATCTCGTCGGAAGCGGAGTAAAGCGTCGCGCCCAGCGCCCCCACCACTGCAATACACGCGAGCGCAAAGGCGAGCGCAACGCGCAGACGCAGCTCGGGTCTAAGTCGCATCGGAGCGCAGCCGGTAGCCGATGCCGTGCACGGTCTCGATCGGATCCCGGCCGCCGGCGTCGATCAGCGCGCGGCGCAAAATGTGCATGTGACTGCGCAGAGTGTCGCTGCTTTCCTGCGTATCGCCCCACACTTCGGTTTCGAGCTCACGGCGGCCGAACACGCGTCCAGGCTCGCTCATCAGCCGTTCGAGGAGCCGGATGCACTTGGGCGGGAGTTTGACAGCGGCGCCGGCAAATCGTATCGACAGCGTCTTCGGATCGAGCGTGAGTTCTCCGGCCTGCAGCGTGCGGCTCACCAGCTTTCCCGTGTGACGCTTGTGAAGCGCGAGGAGCCGCGCCTCGACTTCCTTGAGCGCGAACGGCTTGACGAGGTAGTCGTCGGCGCCGTGCTCGAAGCCCTTGAGCTTGTCGTCCAGCGTGTCGCGCGCGGTCACGATCAGTATCGGAGTATCGAGATGCGCTTCCTCGCGCAGCTTGCGGCACAGCGCGATGCCGTCGATTCCCGGCAGTCCGAGGTCGAGCAGGATGCCGTCAAACTCGTGTGTTACGGCAAGATGCAGCGCGGTGAGCCCGTCCGCAGCGGCGTCGACGCTGTGGCCGCGCGCCTCCAGGAAATCGTAGAGGTTGGCGGCGATCGCCGGATCGTCCTCGATGATCAGAACGCGCACGATGCGCTACGGATTA
>MERG01000392.1:27080-27371 GCA_001771985.1 Betaproteobacteria bacterium RIFCSPLOWO2_12_FULL_62_13
AGGGACGCCAAGAAAATCAAGAACCAGCAAACCAGAAAAAAATGTTCCTTGCTTTCATTTCCTTTGTCGCCTTTGCATCCTTTGCGTTAAGGCTTTGGGGGTTGACCTTGTCTGCGTTCATCGGCGGTTTCCTTGACCGGCTGCCAGCGGCCATCGATCAGACCCTGCATCGGCTGGAACTGGATCTTGTAGGCCATTTTGCGGCTTTGCGCGATCCAGTAGCCAAGATAGAGATAGGGCAGGTCGAGGCGGCGGCACTGTTCTATCTGCCACAGGATGTTGTAAGTGCCG
>MERG01000393.1 GCA_001771985.1 Betaproteobacteria bacterium RIFCSPLOWO2_12_FULL_62_13
TGGGGCTGGCGCGCATACTCACGATCGCGGAGGACCCGCGCACGAAAGAGCCGCGCAAACCCGTGAGGGTAGCGTACGAGACCCCCGTTTCGGCACTAATCGATGGCGGCGGCTACATCGGTCCCTATGCGCTGTATCGTGCGGCGCAGACCGCGATCGAAAAGGCGCGGGTGAACCGCTTCGCGCTGGTCGGCGTTCACAACAGCTTTCTTTCCGGCCGCAACGCCTATTACCTCGAGATGATCGCGCGCGCCGGATTCGTGGGCATCCATACCGCGTGCAGCGCGCCGTTCGTGGTGGCGCTCGGCGGCAAGCTGCCCGCGCTGGGGACCAATCCAATTGCATTCGGATTGCCGGGCGAGCCCGATCCGCTGATCTTCGACATGGGCACTTCAGCGATCACTCACGGGGAAGTAGTGCTCGCAGCCCGACTGAAGCGGTTGCTTCCGGACGGAGTTGCAATTGACGCGCAAGGCCGGCCAACGCGCGATGCCGAGGCCGCACTGGCGGGCGGGATTCTGCCTTTTGCCGGACACAAAGGCTATGGCCTGTCGTTGACGATCCAGGCGCTGGGTCTCCTGGCTGGCGCCACGTTGCCGCGCGGCGAGGTGCAGGGTTACGGTTTCCTGTTCGTCGTTTTCGATCCCGGCCTGCTGCTCCCGCCCGAACAGTTCAAGCAGCAGCTTGCCGAACTGATCGAACGTGTCAAATCGACACCCCGCCAGCCGGGCGTGAACGAAATCCGCATTCCCTCGGAGCGCGCGTTTCGCGAGCGCGAGCGCAGACGTCGCGAGGGCATCGTGGTTGAGCGCCGCCTGTATGACCGGATTAATGCGCTGTAGCTAATCGGAATCGCTAGAGTTTGTCGAAAAAGCAACTCGTCACACCGGCGAAAGCCGGTGTCAGGAAACGCGCAGCAAGCGAATCAATGGCTTACTGGATGCGGGCTTTCGCCGGCATGACGGAATTGTGATCGCTGCAGAACTCGTAGGGCGGGAAAGCGCAGCGCATCCCGCCGATCGCGTTATTCGAATTCAAGTCCACGAATTTCCTCGCCGGCCGCCCAGGTAGCGGGATGCACGCCGCGCCGGACGTAGCGATGGAAGCTCGGTCGCCGTTCGAGTAGGGCAACCGTAAAGAAGAACGTGCCGCCGAGAATAAAGGCGCGAATATAGCGGGGCGTGACACGATGTTACCGTATATGCCCTCGACCGGCGGGATGTGCTCCGCTTTCCCGCCCTACAGGGCTCTGGAAAAGTTGCGGTGTCACAGTTTCCCCCACTGGCCGGTTAGGGCATCATCCGCAACAGCGATGCAAATTCGAACCTTGGCAGTGTTCGGGATTACGGGTCAGACGGGCCATGCTCTTGTCAACGCTGCCGCGGTTCGGGGTTGGGCTGTGCGGGGTTTCGCACGACCAGAGAGTGCAACCCCGCGCGGGCCGGCGGCGCCCATCATCGTGCGTGGCTATTTCACGGACTCCACGCGCGTGGTCGAGGCGGTCGCCGGTGCGGACGCCGTCTGCTGCGTAATTGGGCCGCGGGCGCCGTACACCGAGGTTTTCTGCGCGGCCGCTACAGCGGCGATTGTTCAGGCGATGCGGCAAGTTGGCTCGCGTCGCCTCGTGTGCCAGACGGGAGCAATGGTCGGTCCGGGCAACCGAACGCCTGCGTTCGAGTGGTTCTGCCGGAGTTTCGCTCGCCGGCGGCCTGCGGTTGCGCAGGATCGTTTGGAACAAGAAGGCCTTATTCGGGAATGCGGGCTGGACTGGACGCTCGTGAAACCACCACGCCTCACGAATGGGCCTGCGCGACACGCCGTCAAAGCTGGTTGTGCGCTCCGGGTGGGCCTGCTCTCCAGCATCAGTAGAGCCGACATTGCTGAGTTTATGCTAGACGCCATCGAAGGCGCGCAGTATGTCTGCGCCCGGGTGTTCGTGCGGGGATGACGCCTTACACCGCGCTGCACCTGACGGTCGCAGACGTGGCACAGAGCGGCCGCGGGTAAGCATGGGTCTCAGGCTACTCGCGTTTGATCGCATCCCGACGAATTTCCCCCTTGGCCCTGCACTATATTGTATTTACAATTGACTCGTGACCTCCTGGGATGAAGCCAAGCGCCGAAGCAATATCGAAACGCACGGGTTGGACTTCGAGGGTGCCGAGGCCATCTGGGACAACTTCACCATCACTCGCGAAGACACGCGCGAGGACTATGGCGAAAAGCGACTGGTGACGTTCGGGATTCTGAACGGCGAAATGGTCGTCCTGGTCCACACTGACCGGGACGAAGACATCCACGTCATCTCTTTACGCAGAGCCGAGAAATATGAAGCGCGCTATTACTTTGAAACCGCCGAAGAGTACTTCCGCAAAGGTCGTTGATCGCGACAATCCTCCATGGTCCGAGGAAATGCTCGGACCACCGGTCATGCGTCGCGGACGCGGACCACAGAAGGCGCCGACGAAGGTTCTTGCCACTATCCGTCTGGATGCGGACGTAGTTGCCTTCTTTCGAGCACAGGGCCGGGGTTATCAGTCGCGCATCAATCAGGCACTTCGCCGCGTCAAGGAGCGAGGTTTGGCAACCGGCTCAACAGCCGCCACCCGGAAGCGGGCGGCGCGCTAGGGGCGACGTGTGTACCGGGCATCGCACAGCTTCGCTCCGGATCGACCATACGTCAGAGCGCTCCCCGGATAATCTCGCGCTCAGGCTAGGCAGCCCTTGAACAGGATTGAGCCGCTGGAGTAGTCATGATCCCGAAAGTTGTTGAGGTAAAGCCCTTGGAAGGCTATAGGCTGTGGCTCCGTTTCAATGATGCCTCAGCGCTCATGAAACCTGACCCGCTAATGCTCGCGGGAACTGACCCAGCGAGTGCGCAGTTGTGAGTAAAGCGGTGTGGCTGTGTGAACGTGAAGCTGTTCACTTTCAAAGCTATTAACGCTCCTTGCGGACCTTGACCTCACCGAGCTAGATGCACTTTCCAATGCGCGCGAATCGGGGGGGTATTCTTCGCTAGGAATCATTTCCGACGAGATTCTTCGCCGTGATCGATAGAGATGCTCGGCTTTAACCAACCCGCTGTAGCCGAGCTTCGGCGGGTGATCAGGGGCGTTGACAGCGAATCCCAAGGACGACGATGCGTATCAGCATTACCTACTGCGTAGTTTGAGAGGTAGTCTTGCGGGTTGATGCCGCGGCGCCGGCAGCTCACGATGATCGAGTAGATGACGGCACTGCGCCATCCGGCCTCGGGATGCCCGATGAAGAGCCAGCGCCGGCGCCCAACTGCCATTGGCAAAGGCTGCTATAGGCGAAGAGGTGCGCAGGGAAGTGCCCCAGACCGCCGCCCGTGGCGGCCCTTCCTGCAACCGCACATGGTCGGCCACCATCTTGCCGTAGGAATCTCCGACTGCCCCTACGCCTACGCTAAGGGTGTCGAGAATGCTGCATTTGACCTGCGCCAAAACCTCGGGTGGGGTCGCACGCAACTCCACTGCTGATATTCGCTCCACCACTTCCGCTGTCGACATTTTTTCAGCCCGACTTATTGCTTCTAAGCTCTTGGCGCAACCGAACAGTCGCCGCCAAGTCCAACTGTCCTGTCGCATCGTCTATCACGGCTCCATAGAGGGAGCGGCCAGCAGCGGCAGATACCACCCCGTTCGTAACGTCGGTGTGGATCCGCTCGGGATCTCGCTCGAGGGGATCCCCGTACCCTCCAGAACCTGGCGTTTCGACCCGGAGGCGGTCGCCTGTGTGGGCGATGGTGATCCCTTTGGGATTGATCTTCTCGCCATTGAGGAGTACGCGCGTGCATGAGCCCGGTCCTCCGCCCGCCACACCTCGGGCCGGGTTACGCGTCCGATCCGATCGTACGGAAATGGTCACCGGCGCCTTGGTGAGCAACTCTACCTCTAGCCACTGCCCGCATCCGCCACGAAACTTGCCAGCGCCACCCGAGTCCTGAATGATCTCCTTTCGACCGATGCGAATGGCCGCGCCGGTTTCCACCACCTCTACAGGCGTTACCGAAGTGTTCGTCGGATAAGCAATGCAGGAGATGCCGTCCTCGGTGGGCCGAGCTCCCATGCTGCCCATGCAGAACAGCGTTTGCGAAAAGGGCCGACCATCGTCTCCGATGCCGCGAAGAACGACGATCGGCCGTGGTGCTCCGCACTCGGCAAGCACACGCTCAGGCACTATTTGCCCGAGGGCGCCATAGACGGCAGTCACAACGAAGTGACCGGTGGTACTTCTAGCGCCGGTCGCAGCAGGAAAGCGGGCGTTGAGTAGAGATCTCTCGGGAGCGTGCACGCTGATCGGGCGGAACGTGCCTTCGTTGTTCGGAACCTCCGGCGTCAGCACCGACTTCACGGCGAACACGCTGTATGAATAGGTGTAACACCAAGGCGCATTGATACCGCTGCGTTGCTGTGGTGCCGTCCCGGTGTAATCGAGCTCCAGGCGGTCCTTGAGGACTCGCAACGCGAGTTGAAGTTTTAGCGGCTCATCGAAACCGTCAGTAATCAACGTGTGATGGTACGTCCCCTGCGGCAAGGCACGTATGCGGTTGCGCATCGCCGTCTCGGCTCTCTTCTGGATCTCGTTCGCGAGCTCTGACAGATCGTTGAGCTCGAACTCCTTCATGAACTCGACAATGCGCCGCTGCGCGACTTCCCCGGCCGCTACGAGGGCATTCAGATCCCCCAGCACTTCATCCGGGACACGCACGTTGGTGCGAATCAGATCGACGATGTCCTCCGACCACTTTCCCGCTCTCGCTAAGCGGCAAACGGGCAGACGCAGGCCTTCCTCATAGATTTCAGCGGCCGTTGCGGAGAGGGTCTTGCCGCCAATGTCCGGGGCATGTGCGACCAGGCCGGCGAACCCGACGAGTTTGCGGCGTAGAAACACAGGCACAGCAATATTGATGTCGGGCAGATGTCCACTGCCTAGCCACGGATCGTTGGTCATCACCACATCCCCCGCACGCCACTCCTTCGCCGGATATCGCTGCAGAAAGTGCTTCATCGTCAGCGGCAGCGTGCCGGTGAAGGAGGGGATGGACATCGCGGCTTGCGCGAGTGATCTGCCGAGCGTGTCGAACAGCACACACGTCAGGTCCTTCGACTCACGCACCACCGTGGAAAACGAGGTGCGTACGAGCGTGATCGCTGCCTCATCAGCGATTGAGTTGAGCCGGCTCCACATCACTTCGAGGGTGCTGGAATCCGCAATTGCGCTCACGGCCACTCCCTACGTGTTGCTCATGATGAGATTTCCATAACGGTCGACTTTACAATGCAGCCCCGGTGGCACGACCACTGTGCATTCGGGTTCTTCGATAATGGCAGGACCCTTTACGACTTCAGCGGGTCCCAAAAGGTGGCGATCGTAAACGTCGCACGGGATCTGCGTCTTGGTGTCCGCAAAAAAGGCGCGGCGCTCGCCTTTCCGGGGACGAGCTTTTTCGGTTCTCAGTGGCGGACAGACATCGATGTTTTGTGCGTAGCTCGATACCGAGAGCCTGCAGTTGATGATCTCGATCGGCACCTGCCCCGGCAGACGTCCGAAGAGCCGAACGTACTCTGCTTCAAATGCGCTATGAATCTTTTCGAGCCAGCGCCCGGCGCGGGGCGGCACTTTCACCTCGACTTCGTGCCCTTGGCCTACGTATCGCATTTCCAGGCGACGCTCGACCGTATAGCGGGAGAGCTTAAGCCGTTGCAGAGATACCTTGCCTTCCTCTTCGAGAGCATCGAAGACTGATTCCAGCTCATCGTCCTTCAGCTCTGCGAGCGGGCGAATGAAGGTGCGAACGTGATGCGAGGCCGCAGGCGAGACCAACAGCCCCGCGGCGGATGCGACTCCGGCGGCGACCGGAAAGATAACTTCACTTACACCGAGACGTTTCGCCACCCAATACGCGTGCACCGGCCCGGCGCCACCGAACGCGACCAGACTGAACGCCCTTGGATCGAAGCCGCGCTCGATCGCATGAATCCGCGCCGCGCCTGCCATGTTTTCACTAACGACCTCGAGTATGCCCCGCGCCGCTTCTTGCACACCGATACCCAGTGGATCCGCGATGTGCTTGCGAACCGCGGACTCGGCGCGCCCGACGTCGAGCTGCATTCGTCCGCCGAGAAAGTAATTTGGGTCGAGGTAGCCGAGGATTAGATCGGCATCGGTAACCGTAGGCTGGTCGCCGCCTAATCCGTAGCACGCGGGTCCCGGAGCTGCGCCGGCGCCCTCCGGGCCGACCTTGAGCAGCCCCATGCTATCGATCCACGCGATGCTGCCGCCACCCGCACCGATCTCAATCAACTCGACAACCGGCATCCGAATCGGGTAGCCACTGCCGCGCTTGAAGCGCTTCAGGCGCGCTGCTTCAAATTCCTGGCCGAGAACCGGCTGCGCGTTTTCAATGAGGCACGCTTTCGCCGTCGTCCCGCCCATATCGAATGCCAGCACCTGCTTGCGTTTCGTGAGACGCGCAAAATAGGCAGCGGCGAGTGCACCCGCGGCAGGGCCCGACTCCACCAGCGCGGAGGGCATGTCCTTCGCGGTCCGGGGGTGCAGAACTCCGCCGGCGGACGACATTATGAAGAGGCTCCCCCCGAAGCCTTTCTCTTGCAGGCCGCCTTCGAGTCTATTCAGATAAGAGATGATCTGCGGGCGAATATAGGCATTGATGACCGTCGTGCTAACCCGCGGGTATTCCCGGATCTCCGGACAGATCTCGCTCGATAGACTGAGCCTGAAGCCATTGCCCATTTCTTCTGCGACGCAGCGGATGAGACGTTCGTGCGCTGGGTTCGCATACGAATGGAGCAGGCACACTGCCACATCGTGAATGTCATGCTCGATGAACCAGCCCAGCAGGCTTTTCACCTCGGTGACGTCCAGAGGCTCTACCACTCTGCCGCAATAATCTACTCGCTCGGTTACTTCACGTCTGAAGGCACGTGGCACCAGTGGCGGTGGCAGCATCAAATCGAGGTCGTAAAGGTCATACCGCGACTCTGTCTGAATCTCCAACGTGTCCCGAAACCCGCGCGTCGTGATCAGCCCTACGCGAGCGCCCTTGCCTTGTATGACTGTGTTGGTCGCGAGGGTCGTTGCATGCGCGATCAGGCTCACTGCATCGATCGAAACTGCCGCCCGCTCCAGGAGCTGTACCAAGCCTTCGAGAACGCCCCTGCTCGGATCGTCAGGCGTGGTGAGGACTTTTTCGATGACGCGCTCGCCCGTCTGCGGATGGACCATGACCAAATCGGTGAATGTTCCCCCTATGTCGATGCCGACACTTGCAGTTGCGCTCGTCGTGTTCAAAGCTTTGCCCTCGCTGCCCGCAGGCGCTCCAACGCGATATCCAGATCACTCGCTTTTCTACGTGCGAAATTAATCCGCAGGTGCCCTTCACCGCCGGGGCCAAAGGCAGAGCCAGGCAGTGTACTGACCTTGGCGTGCTCGAGGAAAAACGCCGAGCATTCCTGATCCGACAAACCCAGCTCCGTGATATCAGGAAAGCAGAAAATGCCGCCGTCCGGCGGATCGCATCGAACGCCGGGGATGCTGTTGAGCCCGGCAATCAGCTGCTTTCTGCGCTCGGTAAGGATTCGAATGTATGCGTGCAGATCGTCCTGCGGCCCATTGAGTGCGACCGCCGCGGCTTTCTGCGAGAACCCGCAGGCACACGTCACCGAGTGGCTATGGATCTTTTGCATGTTGCGCAGCATTTCTTTCGGCCCCGCCACGTAACCGACCCGCCAACCCGTCATCGCGTACGTTTTCGATAACCCGTTAAAAGTCAGCGTTCGTTCCGCCATGCCCGGCAGCGAGGCGATACTGATGTGGCGCAGGCTTCCATAAACCATGTGCTCATAGATTTCGTCCGACATGACCAGAAGGTTGTGTCGCATCGCCAGATCCGCGATAGCGCGCATTGCTTCCGGCGTGATGACGCCACCCGCGGGGTTGCCCGGCGAGTTGAGCATGATCGCGCGTGTTCTGGATGTGAGGCGCTTTGCCATAGCCTCCGGATCCGGCCGAAAAGCATCTTCCGCGCGGCAAGGAACGAACACCGGGGTCGCGCCCGCGAGCTTGAAACACGCTTCATACGTGACCCAGGTCGGCGTGGGAATCAGCACTTCGTCACCTGAATCCAGACAAGCTTGCGCTGCGGTGAAAAGGCCCTGTTTCACGCCGATTGTGACCAATACTTCGTCGGCGTTGACCCGAACGTTGTTTTCCCGAGCGAGCTTCGCGGCGATCGCTTCACGAAGCTCCGGGAGGCCGGCGCTTTGCGTGTAAGTGACATAGGTACGGTCTTCGTCTATAGCCGCTTTGCCAGCGGCCTTGATATAGGCCGGCGTATCGAAATCGGGTGTTCCGGTCGCTAGCCCGATGATGTTCTCACCCGCAGCACGGAGCTGTTTCACCCGGTCCGTCATCGCAACCGTGGCTGAAGGCGAGATAGACGCGACCCTGCTGGATCGCCATGCATGTGACATTGTTCTGAGCCCCGTGTGTACTTGAGGTTCTTGCAAAACCCGAAGGACGACTGGAAAGTTTTTGTGGAAAAAGAGGTTGAGCGCCGCCATTGCTGGCATGATGTAGGTTGCCGAGATCAAACATCAGGCGCCCATGATGAATATTACGCAACGCGCGGGATTGATGCAACGCACTTGTTGCCTCATCTAAAAATCTGAGTCAATGCGGGGGCATTTCACTCAGGTTTCTTACGTGAGGCAACGAATCCATTTCACTCAGGTTTTTGATGAGTCAATTCGCAGGCTTGACCGTAGGCGGCGGGACGGTCTAGGATTCGCGCATGAGCTCGTAGGAGGCTTGTGGAAACGTCTGCATTATAGGAGCCGGAATGCGGCCCATCGCGAAATCGATGGAATTGCCACCGTACCCCAAGATTGCCTGTGCGCCGCATTTCTATCCCGACTCGCCTTATACTCACTCATTGTGTGCCGAAGGGAGGTGCACCATGGCATCACGTGCCCATACCGCAGTACTGGCAGTGGCGATGGCTGCCAGCGCGCTCAGTGCGCCGTTCGCCGGCGCCGCGGAGACGACCTATCCGGTGCGGCCCATCCGCTATCTCGTCGGTTTCGTACCCGGTGGTAGCAACGACATCATGGCGCGCATCGTCGGCCAGAAGCTCACGGAGTCCTGGGGCCAGCCGGTGGTCGTCGACAATCGCCCGGGCGCGGGCGGCAATCTCGCCGCGGGGCTGCTTGCGCGGACGACGCCCGACGGCTACACGTTTATGAACATCAGCGCCGCCCACGCGATCTCCCAGACGCTGTACACCAACCTCAGCTACAGCCTCGAGCGCGACCTGACGCCGGTCGTGCTGCTGGGGAACTCACCGCTCATCATGGTCGTGAACGCCGGCGTCCCGGCCGACAGCGTGGCGGAGCTCGTCGGTGTGGCGAAGAAGAGACAACTCATCTATGCCTCCGGCGGCATTGGCGTGATCAGCCATCTGGCCATGGAGATGTTCAAGGTCGCGGCGAAGATCGATGCCACGCACGTGCCGTACAAGGGGATCGGTCCCACTGTGCCGGCGCTGATCTCGGGCGAAGCGCACGTGACGATGAACGCCATGCCGGCCCTGCTCCCGCATACGAAGGCCGGCAAGCTCCGCGCCATCGGTGCGCTCACGGAAAAACGTCACCCCCTCCTTCCCGAGGTGCCGACCTTCATCGAGCAGGGCTACAAGGAGTTCGTGATGGGCAACTGGACCGGCATCGTCGCACCGGCAAAGACGCCCAGGCCGATCATCAACCAGCTCGCCATCGAGATTACGCGCATACTGCGCACGCCGGAAATCACCCAGCGCCTCGTGGACACGGGGCTCGACCCGCTGGGCGGCACGCCGGAAGAGTTCGGCAAACTGATCCGCAGCGAGATCGCGCGGTTCGGCAAGGCGGTGAAGGACTCGGGCGCAAAAGCGGACTAGGGGGACACAGACTGAGCCCCAAGCCTTCACGATGCGACCTAACCGCTCGATCAGGTGCTCGGTTTCGACCTCCCAAGTGCGTAAGAGCTTCTTCAGTCTGCGGTAGTCGGCGATCGCCCGGCGCAGCAGCGCGGCTTGCTCGG
>MERG01000394.1:0-3301 GCA_001771985.1 Betaproteobacteria bacterium RIFCSPLOWO2_12_FULL_62_13
TGGCGGTTATTGCAGCGCTGTATGACGTGCTGAGGCACGCCTGCAATGCGTAGTCGAGGACGCCGTGCCATGGGTAAGATCAGACCCCATAAACGTTGACATACACATCAACGCACCAACCTCAAAAAAGTGGACCCGGCCCCATTTACTTCAACCGGCGCGCGCGTGGGGCGGTTCGGCCCTGGGATGAGCTTCACCTATGACTGGTGCGCGGAAGCCTTGGGAGCCGAAGCGGTGCGCGTCACTAATCCGGCCGGCGCGCAGTTCATGCTGTCGCGCGAAGCCGATGGGGTGTTCCGCGCGCGCAACGACCGCTCCCTGGCAATTGAGATGGAAGTCACCCCGATGGTCACCGGCCGAACGCTCAAGCTTGCCGACGGCATGTGTTACGAGTTCGGCACCGAAGGGCGGCTTACCGCCGTGGTTGATCTTGCCGGTATAGTTTAGCAACAAGCCATTCCTGACGGTGGCCCCGCCGACAGCGCCGGGCTATCAGGCTGAGGAACGCGATCCCGTCTTCGCCTTCATGTTCCGTATGAACGGCAGCGTCATGGGAGCCCCGCTCTTTGGGCGCGAGCAGATCAAACCAGCAGATCCCCGTTCCGCCGATGCCACCCATGACATCACTCTGAACAACAATGCCGTTTTCTGCGACTTGAGAGATAGTCCACGCGTCCCGGTCCGGTGTGGAAGAGCATTTTCAATGGGATTCGCGGAGATCCGCCACCTGTAGGCTACACCGACGGTTTGAGCCGGTACTTCTCGATTCGGTAGCGTAACGTGTCGCGGCTCACGCCCAGGAACCGGGCGGCGCGCGTGACGTTCCAGCCGGTCCGGCTGAGGGCCTGCAGCAACAGGCCGCGCTCGACCTCGCCCAAATTCATGTTGCGCTCGGACAATGCGTCCGCAATCGCCCTAATTGCCAGCACCATCTTGTCTACGTGTGTCATGACTTTTCTCCTTTGCATGTAGATCAATCAAGGAATTCGGCTCTCACCGGGGTCGTGCCTAAACCCGGTTCTCGTAGGCCTCAGCCATAACACTAGCAGGTTCCGTGCCAGCGTGGCACTTCCTGCAAAACTCGTTGAATGTAAAGCAATTGTCTTGGACTCGCGTGATGATTCACGCGGTCCGGTTGGGGAGTGAATGGGGCATTTCCCATGGGACTGGGGGAAATCCCCCACCCACAGGCTATGCCGAAGGTTTGACCCGGTACTTCTCCATCCGGTAACGCAACGTGTCGCGGCTCACGCCCAGCAACTGCGCAGCACGCGCAACGTTCCAGCGGGTGCGGGTGAGCGCCTGCATTAGCAGGTCGCGCTCGACCTCGCCCAGATTCATGTTGGGC
Source organism: Betaproteobacteria bacterium RIFCSPLOWO2_12_FULL_62_13 (assembly GCA_001771985.1). GTDB lineage: Bacteria > Pseudomonadota > Gammaproteobacteria > Burkholderiales > SG8-41 > DSOT01. The sequence continues at coordinate 1,349 of MERG01000394.1, forward strand.
TCGGGCAACGCTTGCGCCGTCGACTCGCCTGTTGCGGCATTCGTCGGCGGCGGAGAAACGGATGCCCGAGTATCATGGTTCGGGAACTGCGCCGCCTCGATCGACTCACCACGCGCGAGCAACACAGCCTGCTCGATCGCATTGCGCAACTCGCGCACGTTGCCGGGCCACGCGTAGCTCAGCAACGCACGCTTGGCCTGTTCGCTCAACCGCAGATACGGTCTTCCGTAACGCGCGCCGTGCTCGCGCAGGAAGTGGGCGGCGAGGACCAGCACGTCCCCATCCCGCTCGCGCAGCGGCGGGACTACGATATGGACAATACGAAGTCTGAAATACAGGTCGGCGCGAAAACGGCCCTCGCGCGTCATCTGCTCCAGATCGCGGTTCGAGGCGGCGATGAAACGCACATCGATCTGCTGCTCGCGCAGCCCCCCGAGCCTGCGTATCCGCTTGTCCTCGAGCAGCTTCAAGAGCTTCGCCTGAGTGGCGAGATCGATCTCGCTCACCTCGTCGAGGAACATGGTACCGCCGTCGGCCGCTTCCAACAGGCCAAGCTTGCGCTGTTTCGCGTCGGTAAAAGCCCCGCGCTCGTAGCCGAAGAGCTCGCTTTCCAGCAATGCCGAGGGGATCGAAGCGCAATTGACCTCGATGAACGGCCGCGCCCGGCGCGCGCCGTCGAAATGGATCGCGCGCGCCACCAGCTCCTTGCCGGTGCCGGTCTCCCCGGTGACGAGCACCGCGGGGCCTGCACCGTCAACGATGTGCTTCTCGGCCTCGACCAACTGCCGCAGCGTCTGCTTGAGTGCGCTCATCGCGGGCGACTCACCCAGCAGCCGGTCCAGGCCGCTGGTGACCGCCTCGCGCTCGCGATAGTAGGCGAGCGCGCCTTCCATGCGATTGAGGCTGAGCACGCGTTCGAGCACCAGCTTGACTTCGCTCAGCGCCACCGGTTTGCTCAAATAGTCGGCTGCGCCGGCTTTCATCGCCTGCACCGCAAGCTCGGTGCTGCCGTGTCCGGTGAGCATCACGACCTTGGCCTGCGGGTCGCGGCGCCTGATCTCGCCCAGCAGCTCGAGCCCGTCCATTCCCGGCAGGTTGTAGTCCAGCAGCAAGGCATCGGGCAGGAACTCGTCGAGGGCCTTCAGGCCCGCCTCGGCGCTGCCGGCAACCCGCGCCTCAAAGCCGTTGCGCTCGAGATAGCTTGCGAGGTTCTTGGCGAGGATCGCCTCGTCCTCGATGATCAGGATCGCCGGCATGATCAGGTGGCCGGAATCAGATCAAGGGTCACTCGCGTGCCGTGCGCCGGGCGGCTCTCGACCCGCACGTTGCCCCCGAAGCGGCGGATGATCCGCCGCACCAGCGACAGCCCCAGCCCCATGCCGTGCGGCTTGGTGGTGGCAAACGGCGTGAAAAGCTTCGCGAGCTGCGCGGGCGCGATCCCCTGACCGGTGTCGTGGACGGTGACTGCCACGCACTTCGCCTCGGGCGCGAGCCTGACCGAAACCGCCAGCTTGCCGCCTTCGGGCATCGCCTCAACGGCGTTGGCGAACAGGCTGCAGAACACCTGCTCGAGCAGCAGCTCGTCGCCTGCCACCGCCGGCAGCCCCTGCGGCAGGTCAGAACTGAGCGCAATATTGCGCCTGCCGCACTCGCGCCGGAACTGGTCTTGCGCGCGCGCGATCACGGCGCAGAGATCGACGCTCACCGGCTCGCCCCGCTCAGGGTGCGAGTAGGTGAGCAGGCTGCGCACCCAGCGCTCGAGCTGGTCCACCTTGGCGATGATGTCGCGCGCCGAGCCGCCTGCCGGGCCGGATTTCTCGTCAGCAAAGAGCTCCGCCGAGGAGCGGATGGAGGCGAGCGGGTTGCGAATGCCGTGCGCCACCGCCGAGCCCAGCTCCCCGACCGCGGCGAGCGTCTCGGATTCGATCAGGCGCCGGTGCTGCTCGCCGATCG
>MERG01000394.1:3447-7108 GCA_001771985.1 Betaproteobacteria bacterium RIFCSPLOWO2_12_FULL_62_13
CCAACCTCGATGCTGATTGCGCCCGCCAGCGCCCTTTTCAGTTCGAGGTTGTGGTCGGAGTCCTGACCTGAATATTGGCGATCGCTCGTCCAGATGAGCGTCCCATCGCGGGCGTAGATGTTTGCCCTCAGCACACCCTTCAGCCCCGCCACGTGCCGGAAGAACTCCTCAAAATCCTTCTCCTTGAGGGTCGGCTGCTGGCCGGTCGCATACGCCTCCTTGGTCTCGACGTCGGCGGCGCTTTGCAGGAACTGCGTGGTGAGGGTGGCATCCTGGCGCAGGAAATAATGGGTCAGGAAGTTCGACAGCAGCAGCGAGGACGCAGCACACACGGTGCCGATCGAGATCAGGCTCAACCAGGAGAACCAGCGCAGCATGCTGAAGGGCTTCCTGGCGCCGGCGGGAGGTTTACGGATCGATGGATTCAATGACGTCCCCGAATCAATAGAAGGTTCTTCGGGTTTTCCTTGGGCGTGTCTAAGCGGGCTCTTGGGAAATCGCCTCATCATCGCCCCATCCCGGCCTTCCTTCGCAAGGGGGAACGGAGCGTCTACACCATATTCCGTATGCGCATCAACACCCATACCAATCCCGGGAGAGCCTTTGATTTTTTTCCAAGGGATACTTCGTCTTATCCTCGTCATGAGAGCGCGGAGGTCTCCACCCACCCGGCAGAAAGTCGCGATGTATCGCGTGGCAACGCCCTGTCTTGTTCTGATCGCGCGCGTTTAGAGCACGACCAAACTCGGCACAGTTCTGCCGCGAGCTGCCTTCAACCTTTCTCGGGTCCGCGACGCCAATATAGCGCCGGGGGTGCCGCTATGGGTATGAGGCAAACGCTCCCTAATCGTTCGGGTAAATCACTGAGCGGGCATCAGGCAAAAATCTGAGAACACCAGCGGAAGTCACCCCGCCGACTGGAGAAATGTGACTCCGACCCCGACGTCTTGCCAGCGGGCGGGGCGAAAAGTCACCGCTATGCAGCAGGCCCTGATCTAAATCAACACGCACTAATTATTCCGCGATCACAATAGCGGCAAACGCAAAACCAGGGAGGGTAGGGCAGTGCACGTTACCGGTCTGCTGATACATGCCGAACTTGAGCGCGCCGCTGGAATCGAGGCGCATCTCGCGGGGTTGCCCGGCGTTGAGGTTCACGCCATCGGCGGCAGCGTCTTGCGGAACGAATCGCGCTGCGACAGCCGGTCCGCAAGGCGCTTGAGGTTCTGATATGCCGTGCGCCAGTCGATCTCCCGCAATACCTGGTCGAGGTAGCTAAGCGCGTAGCCGGCAGCAATATCGGCGAACAGCTTCATCATATTCCTCTCTCGCCGGTTAACGCCTTGCTCCGCGCCGGTCGGGTTTCTCGACTGTCTCGCGCTCGATTCGGTAGTAATCCTCGAGCCCAATGATGTCCTCGACCGCCTTGCGCGCGGCCACGAAATCGGCTTCGCTCATTTCGCTGTAATCGCCGGTGCGCTTCAATTCGGCGAGCGCGCGGCGCATGAAGTGAAACTGGATGCACACCGCGAACACCGCGTCGATCACGGCGGCGTAGCCCATGTCTTCGAGCTGGCGGAAGTTGTAAAGCGGCCGGCCGTCACGGGTGCCGCGGCTTTGCACGTAGACCATCGGCAGCTCGGAGTCCTTCGGGGCGCGCACCGCTTCCTTGTGGTTGCGTGGAAAGATCATCGACATGTCGGCGCCATGTTCGGCGGCAAGATTGACGCGCTTGATCGCTTCCTGATAACCCTGGACGCGGCACGCGTCCGAGCGCGCGATGATCACGAAATCGCGGTCGAGCGCATCGCGCTGCTTGCAGGCGAGGCGGATCTTGTCGCGGTACTCCTTGAGCGGGATGTCGTGCGCGACATAGGTGTGGTAGTGCGCCCGCTTCGGGAATACCTGGTCTTCGATGTGCACGCCGGAAATGCCGGCACGGATGCACTCGCGTATCGTGCGCATCGTGTGCAGCGGCTCGCCCCAGCCGGCCCCCGCGTCCATTACCACCGGGACATTGACCGCAGCGGCCATGCGCCGTGCGACCTCGATCTGCTCGGTCATGGTGAGCAGGGGCTCGCTAATGCAGGTTGACCCGCCGGTCACGAATCCGCCGCTGTAAACCACATCAAACCCCGCACTTTCCACGAGCCGGGCGGTGATCGGATCGTATGCCGAGGGCATCGCAATGAATTTCTTCCGTTTCAGCAGTTTGCGCAGGCGCGCAGTGGGACGTTGCATGAAAAGATCCTCCGGGGTTCAGGCTTCAGAAGTGAATCTTAACGCAAAACCGCAACGCTCATGCTTGCCGGGACCGACTGCGCCCTCGCCTCGAAATCCGCGTTAAGACGAGGCGCCCGTGCGGGTCGACCACCGCTTCGTAGGGCGGCGGCACGACGATCGTCGAGTCGGCCTGCTCGACCACCGCGGGCCCGGCGATGCGGCTTCCTGCAAGCAGCTTCTCGCGCTCGTAAATCGCGCAAGGGACGTAGCGGCCCGCTTCGTGGAAATACACGGGCCGTTCGCCTTTGAGAGCTTGCGTGGGGTTCGCCGGCCCGGGCCTGACGCGCCGCGGACGGATCCGTTCAGTGCGGCCGATGGCACTGATGCGCAGATTGACGATTTGCACCAGCGAGCCGCGGTCGCAATGACTGTAGAGGCGCTGGTGCGCTTGGTGAAAACCCTCGCACGCGCGTTTCATCCATGCGGCGTCCGCTCGGCCGGCTGGAAGCAGGACGTTGATCTCGTAGTTTTGCAGCGGGTAGCGCAAGTCGGCGCTGCGCGCGAGCATCTGCCTGGCTGATGGGACGCCCTCTGCCGCGAGCCAGGCATAAGCGTCGGCCTCGAGCGCTTCGAGAGTTTTTTGAAGCGCGCCAGCACTCTCTGTTCCCAGGTTGCGGCGCACGGTAGTGCTGAAGTCCGCGCGCAGATCCGCCCACAGCAAACCAAGGGCGGAGAACAAGCCTGGCGCCTCGGGAATCACGATGCGCGGGATCTGCAGTTCAGTGGCGAGGTCGGCGGCATGCAAGGGGCCCGCGCCGCCGAACGCTGCCAGCGAGAACTCGCGCGGATCGAGCCCGCGCGAAACCGACACCACGCGCAGGATGCGCACCATGTGCGCGTTGACCACCGCCAAAACGCCGGCCGCGGCCTGGCTGAGCGACAGGCGCAACGGGCGGGCGATGCGTTCCTCGATCGCTGCCCGCGCCTGTTCCAGGTCGAGTTTGGCCTCGCCGCCGAGGAAATAGTCCGGGTTGATGCGCCCGAGCACGAGATTCGCATCGGTGACCGTGGGCTCGATGCCCCCGCGCCCGTAGCACACCGGGCCGGGTTCCGCACCCGCGCTGCGGGGCCCCACCTTGAGCGCGCCGAGCCCGTCGACCGAGGCGATCGAGCCGCCGCCGGCGCTGCATTCGGTGAGGTCGATGATCGGCGCCTTGATCGGATAGCCGGTGAAACGCACGGCAAGAGACTGGTGCATGCCGGCGCCGATCTCGTACTCGGTGGTGGTGCGGTAGCGCCCGTCCTCGATCAGGCTCGCCTTCGCGGTGGTCCCGCCCATGTCGAACGAGATCACGTTGCGCTCACCCAGCTCGCGTGCGAGCGTCGCCGCCGCGATCACGCCTGCGGCGGGCCCGGATTCGACCACCGTGTGCGGGCG
>MERG01000394.1:7144-7650 GCA_001771985.1 Betaproteobacteria bacterium RIFCSPLOWO2_12_FULL_62_13
GGCCGCCCGCCGAGTTCATGATCAGGAGCTTCTCCGGGTCGTGCCGCAGGCGCGCGAGATCCTGCACCAGCTTCCCGGTATAACGGACGAACGCCGGCCTGAGGTAACCGACGAGCGCGGCGGTGCTCGCGCGCTCGAACTCGCGAAATTCCGGCACCACCTCCGAGGAAGCGACGGCGGAGACGCCCGGCAGCGCGCGTTCGAGATGCTCCTTGATGCGCAGCTCGTGCCGCGGGTTGAGGTATGAAAAGAGCGTGGCGATCACCACCGATTCCACGTGTGCGCTGCGCACTTCCTCGCAGACTCGTGCCAGTTCATCATCGGTTAGCGCCGTGACGACGCGGCCGTCGGCGCCGATGCGCTCGCACACCTCGAAGCACAGCCGGCGCGGTATCAGCGGCTTCGCTTTTTCAGCCTTCAGGTCGTAGAGGTCCGGCCGCCGCTGCCTGGCAATCTCCAGGATGTCGCGAAAACCCCCGGTGACCACCAGCGCCGTGCGCGCGCCT
>MERG01000395.1:0-3845 GCA_001771985.1 Betaproteobacteria bacterium RIFCSPLOWO2_12_FULL_62_13
CGATGCGACCTAGCCGCTCGATCAGGTGCTCGGTTTCGACCTCCCCAGTGCGTAAGAGCTTCTTCAGTCTGCGGTAGTTGGCGATCGCCCGGCGCAGCAGCGCGGCTTGCTCGGCCGAGACGAGCCGATGGATCAACTTACCCCCTCGCATGCGGCCCCACTCGTAATACGGTGGTTTCCAGCGCGACTCTACAAGTCCGGCAAAGTCATGCGCGCCGCGGGCGCCGTGCTCTTCTTGAATAACGCTTCGTCTATCGACTCCTTGTCGATCCTTGGCGCGAACATCTGGATGAAATCGACCATGTAAGTGCGAAGATAGCTGTAGCGGCGAACCACCAGATTCAAGCTGCTTGGTTTGAACAGATGCCGCGCGTCGATCCGGCGCAGATTCACGTCCTGTTTCGGGTCGAATACGACGCTCGCGAAGATTGCTATGCCCAGGCCCATGCCGACGTAAACCTTGCTCACGTCGGCGTCGGCCGCGCTCAGCACGATTCGCGGATGAAGATCCCTGTCGGAAAAGGTCTTGTCCACGACATGCCGGCCGCTGAACGCTTCATCGTAGGTGATGAGCGGATAGCCGGCCAGCGCCTCGAGCGTCAAAGGTTTGACGCGCAGCAAGGGATGCCTTCGGGGCGTAATGATGCTGCGTTGCAAACGATAACAGGGAATTTGAGCCAACTCCCCCGGAAGGTCCCGGGGATCCGTGCAAATGGCGAGATCCGCTTTCCCGCGTGCGACCAGCTCGCAGCATTGCACCGGGTTTCCCTGCCGCAGGCTCAGCCTCACCTTCGGATATTTCCGCACGAATTCTGCGATTACCCGCGGCAAAACGTAGCGTGCATGCGTGTGAGTGGTCGCAATGGTGAACTCGCCTTCCTCGTCATCGGCGAGGTTCCGTCCGATCCTGCGCATATTCTCGGCGTCTTGCAGCATCCGCCTTGCAATCCTCAGTATTTCTTCCCCCTGCGGCGTGATGCGAAGCAGTTTGTTGCGGTTTCGGACAAACAGTTCGAACCCCAATTCGCTTTCGAGAAGCTGGATCTGGCGCGTGACACTGGACTGGGCGCGAAAGGTGGCGTGCGCCGCATCCGAAATTCGCAGACCGCGATCCACGACTTCACACAATGCCGTCAACTGCCGCAGGTTCATGATGTGCTGTTCCGATGTCGGACGCCAGAAAAGAGATGCGTCCGCCTTTTCCCCGTGTGTCATTCTCGCGGAGGCGGGAATCCATAGGGTGCCTATTTGACGAGTCCATGGTAAAGGCTTTATCGATGCAAATTTGCGTGACGGTCACCGTGGAGAATACAAGCGTAGTAAGCCTTGTTCAACGCCGCATGGATTCCCGTTTGCACGGGAATGACAGCTCCCGCTGAGGTTACTGGTTTCGCTCTGATAGGCAACCCCAACAGAAACGATACCCACGGAAAACCGGGAAGGACGAAAAAACATAATGCACATATGCACAAAATGCAATCTGGTACGCATATTTTTCATTATGAAGCATAACTGAAAAGTGATAGTTTTTGCCACCGGGCAAGGAAAGCGGGGGTTCCAGTGGCGGACGAGAACTATCACCACGATGTACTGATCGTCGGGACCGGCAATGCGGCGTGTTCAGCCGTCCTGGCGGCGCTCGAAAAAACACCGCGCGTGGGCATGCTCGAAAAAGCGCCGCAGCGGGACCGTGGCGGAAACAGCGCGCTGACGGTCGTCATGCGCTTTGTTTTCAACGGTATCGAGGATCTTCGCCCGCTGGTCAGGAACTTCTCCGAGGCCGAGATGCGGCCGCTGCTCGAAAGTCTTCCGCATCGTACCGAAGCCGAGTTGTGGGACGAAATCATGCGCGTCACCAATAACCAGAGCGATCAGGACATGCTGCAGGTGCACGTCACCGAATCGCTCAAGACGGTGCATTGGCTTACCGGCAAGGGCCACGACTGGTCTCCAGCAACCATCAGGGACGACAATGTCGTGACGATGAACGGTGGCGGCGCCGGTCTACAGAAACGCAACTTCGCGATCCTGGAGAAGTCCGGGGCGGCCTTTCACTACGAGACGGCGGCGACCGAGCTGATCCAGGATCAAAAAGGACGGGTAGTCGGGGTGCGGGCGCTGACGCCGGCCGGTTTTGCGAATTTTTACGGCAAGTCGGTGGTGCTCGCCTGCGGCAGTTTTGAGTCGAATCCCGAAATGCGCGCCCGTTATCTCGGGCCCGGCTGGGACCTTGTGAGACTGCGCGGCGTGCCGTTCAACACCGGGGATGGTTTGCGCATGGCGATGGACATCGGCGCCATGCCGCACGGAAGCTGGAGCACCTGCCATGCCTCTCCCCAGGACATCAACCTGCCGGTCTTCACAGTGCCATCGGCGCATTCCCTGAAGGACAGCCTGACCCGCTACATGTATCCGTGGGGCATCATGGTCAACACCAACGCCGAGCGGTTCGTGGACGAAGCCTGGGACACCCGCGGCAGAACCTATGCCGCCATGGGCCGCGCGATTCAGGCCCAGCCCGGCGGCATCGCGTTTCAGATCCTGGATGCCAAGATCCGGAAGATGAATCTCTATACGCCGAACTATCAGAGCGCCACCGCCGCCAAGGCGAACACGCTGGAAAAGCTGGCCGAGGAACTCGAGCTCGACGTGGCGAAGTTCGTCAAGACGGTGACAGAGTTCAACGCAGCGGTGCAGCCCGGCGCCTACAACCCCGATCGTCACAAACTGGACGGCAAACACACCGCGGGCATTACGCCGCCCAAGAGCAACTACGCGCTGGAAATAAACGAGCCGCCGTTCGAAGCCTTTCCGGTGCGCTGCGGGATGACCTTTACCTTTGGTGGATTGAAGATCGATCCCAAGACCGCGCAGGTGCAGCACGTTGCGGGGCGACCTATTCCGGGTCTTTATGCAGCGGGCGAGATGGCGGGCGGCCTGTGGGTGGGCAACTATGCCTCGGGTTCCGGGATGATGGCCGGGGCGACCTTCGGCCGCATTGCCGGTACGCATGCTGCGATCGCTGCGCTACAGGCATATTGAGCTTTGCATAACTGTACCTGATTAGCGACGAACTTCAGCAGCGATGCTTGGCAGTGATTTTCCCTCACCCTCGCTCCCTCTCCCGGAGGGAGAGGGAAGCAAGACCCCCTTCTCCCGAGGGGAGAAGGGAGATTCGAGGCGCAAATGGGCTGTCACCCGTTTGTGCAAGACCCAATAGAGAGAGGCCCCGTGAGGTTGCGGGCTCCTTGCACTGAGATCCGCAGCCGTTTGATTTCGGCTACGCGCGGTTAGGACAGGCCTTGGACATCATCGTTACGGTCAAGCAGGTGGCGGACCCCAATATTCCGCCCAGCGACATCCAGCTCGATCCCACGGGGAAGCGGATTATTTCGCCTTTTGGGGTTCCGCCGGTCGTGAACGGCTATGACGCCAACGCACTAGAAGAGGCGCTGCGTCTACGGGGGAAACACGGCGGGCGGGTGACGGCGGTCGGCTTGGGGGAGGATTCCAGCCGGGACGCGCTGAAGCGCGCCATAGCGATGGGCGCCGATTCCGCCGTTCTGTTGAACGATCCGGACTGGCTGCACGCCGACAGCGCAGGCGTCGGCCAGGTGCTTGCCGCGGCGATACGCAGAATCGGCCACTTCGATCTTGTACTGTGCGGACGGCAGGCGTCGGATACAGATGGTGGCCAGGTGCTCTACTGGATTGCCGAAGCGTTGGATCTGCCTGCCGTGTCCCCTGTTTCCAGGATAGAAGAGCTCGATGGGCGCAACCTGACGGTGCATCGGCTCATCGAAGAAGGCTATCAGCGGGTGCGCGTGGAACTGCCGGCATTGCTC
>MERG01000395.1:3930-4199 GCA_001771985.1 Betaproteobacteria bacterium RIFCSPLOWO2_12_FULL_62_13
AAGTGGAGCTGCGCAAGCTGCAAATACAACTGCGCACCTCGAGCGCCGAGCTTGTCACGGGCAATTCCGGCGCGGCGCAAGGTGCGGCGCTCGCTGACAAACTGCATGAACTGGGATTGATCTGATGCCCGGCGTTCTGGTATTCGGTGACGTGGCAGGCGGTCCACTCGCACGGGCTTCTCTGGAAATCGTGACGGCAGGCGCCGGCTTGGCAGAGGCTTACGGCGAACCGCTGCTGGGAGCGCTCATCGGTCCGGATCTGTCCATGG
>MERG01000395.1:4217-5422 GCA_001771985.1 Betaproteobacteria bacterium RIFCSPLOWO2_12_FULL_62_13
CCGGTTTGTCGTCGTTGTATGTGATTGAAGGCCGGCATTATCAACCGTACGCGGCGCAGGCCTATATGGCTGCGGCTGAGGCGGCGATCAAGGCATGCTCGCCCAGTGTCGCGCTGTTCACGCACAGCCTGGCGACACGCGAATGGGTTCCGCGGTTGGCTGCGCGTCTGGACACCGGGCTGGTCATGGATTGCATCGCAGTCGCCGCCGAGGGCGCCGATCTGGTAGTCACCAAGCCCGTCTACGGTGGTGGTGCTTCGGGCGAATTCGTGGTGCGCGGCGCGCCGAGGATGGCGACGATCAGGAGCGGCGCCTTCAAGCCCTGGCCGGCGGTGTTGCCGGCGGGCGGCGTGGTTCGCCTGGAGGTCCCACCGCTCCAGCAAGAGGAGGTCGTGGTTCTGGAAGAAGGCGCCGCTGTGGCTGTGACCGGAGTGCGACTGAAGGATGCGAACATAGTCGTGTCAGGCGGCCGGGGGATCGGCGGACCCGGTAACTGGCATTTCATCGACGAGACGGCTGCCGCTGTGGGGGCGGCAGTCGGTTGTTCCCGACCCGTTGCCGATGCGGGGTGGGCGCCATCGTCCTGCCAGATCGGGCTGAGCGGCATCAGCGTTGCGCCCGCGTTGTACATCGCTGTCGGCATCTCCGGCGCCGTCCAGCACCTGGCTGGCATCAACTCGGCGAGCACCGTCGTTGCGATAAACACGGATCCGAACGCAGACATGTTCAAGCGCGCAGACTACGGTGTGGTGGGCGATTACCGTGAAGTGCTGCCGGCCTTCGTCGAACGGGTCAGGCGGCTGCGGTCGTAGTCCCGGTCTTATTCCCATGAGCAGCCAGCCCGACGAGTTCGCTGCATACATCAAGTCGAAGATCGAGATGCTGGCGAAGATCATCCAGCAGACCGGCGCGACCGCCGATTGAAGCCGCTACGGCTCAGGAAGTCCCTTTTTTCAGCCGTCCAAGCGCCTCGGCATAATCGATTACCGCTCCCCGGAAGTCGAAATGTGGCTTGAACCCGAGATCAGATTGAGATCTTTCGGTCGCCATTCTGAATGATCCGCAATGTCCTCGCAGAAGCGCTTGAGCTTGCCGTAGAGTATGACCGGTTCGCGCGGATGCTCCTCCGGGACCGGCTCATAATCCGGGTGGCAATGTTTCTCGGCGATCGGGCCATAAACTTGTCTGGAACTTGGAAATACAAC
>MERG01000396.1 GCA_001771985.1 Betaproteobacteria bacterium RIFCSPLOWO2_12_FULL_62_13
CCGAACTTGGGACTTTCGGCGCCGAGCGCGCGCGACATCGTCATCAGGCCGGAGTTGGCAATGCTGCCGGCGATGTAGCCGGCGGTCGGACGCTCCCCGGCGCCGCCAATCACGTTGACAATCACACCGCGCCGCCGCTCACACATCCCGCGGTAGACCTCGCGCGTGAGGTTGATGTAGCCGAACATCTTGAGTTCCCAGCCGGCGCGCCAGGCATGGTCATCGAAATCGAGAATCCCTCCCTGCGGTATCGCACCGGCGTTATTGATGAGAATATCGATGTCACCGCACTCGCGCGCGAGCCTGTCAGTGTTTTCAGCAACCGCCAGATCGAGCGCGTGACAAGTCACCTTGACCGGATGGGCCGCGGTGATCTTGCTGCGCGCAGTTTCCAGATCTGCCGCGCTGCGGGAGGCAAGATGCAGATTGCAGCCTTCGGCAGCGAATTGCTGCGCGACGCCAAAACCGATGCCGCGCGAGCCGCCGGTGACGAGCGCGGTACGCCCTTTGAGTTGCAAGTCCATGGGTACATCCTTTCAGTCGAGTCAACGAAAAAAACAGACGCTGCCAGAGCAATTATCCCCTACTTGACCCCGGTGCCACCGCGCCAAACACCTTTTTTTTCGCTGCAGCAGCCCGCCGCCTTTGTCCCCGAAAGGGTATGGGCCGTTTGAAACGCCGAAGCCTTGACGATGACTGGCAGTTGATATACCGTCCTTCGGTCTGAAGCCGGGCTTCTCGAATATGGTATCCCAACTATAACGACTCTACCATCGGGGGGTTTATGAACCGTAACCAAATGCAACGATTCGGCGTCAAAGCCGCTGCCGCGATTTTCGTGGCTGGCGTTGCCGTCACCTTGGGAATTCCCCAATCCGCCTACGCGCAGGACAAACCGCAGAAGGTGGTGCTGCGCTTCGCGGCCGACATAGCGCCGCCGCCGCATCCGGCGGGCCTCGCGATGAAGTATTTCGCCGAGCGGCTGCCACAGGTGATCCCTGGCAGCGAGGCGCGCCTCTACTTCGCCGGAGCGCTCTACACGATTCCAGAGGCGTTCGAAGCGATGCGCCAGGGCAACCTGGAGATGACCTGGATGCAGATCGGCAAGGCGGCGCCGGTCGATCCGTGGATGATGACGGTGGTCGGGCCGGGCGTGATGACCACGGTCGGCGCGGTCGATTCGATCGAGAAGACGAAGACCTACCAGATGCTCGTAGAGCGGCTCGCGAAGAACCAGGCCATCAAGGTGTTCGGCACCGGGCAACTGAGCTTCGGCTACGGCGTCGGCGGCAAGAAGCGGTACGCCAAGCCTGATGACTTCAGCGGCAGGAAGATTCGCAGCACGGGGCCGGTCGAGAACGCCTCGCTCGATGCATGGAAGGCGAACCCGGTCGTCATGGCGTTCGGCGAGGTGCCGACCGCGCTCGAGTCGGGTGTGATCGACGGACTGATAACCAGCATCGGCGCCTGGCTGAGCGTGCGCGAGCAAGCGCCCTACTACACGACGGGCGGGGCCGGCGTGTTCTCCGGCGACTACTACATGGTGAGCGCCAGCCGGCGCTGGTGGGACCGCCTGAGCCCCGCGACGCAGGTCGCGCTGCAGAAATTGATCGCCGAGACCATCCAGATGCAGAAAGAGCTCAACTGGTGCGTCGACAAGCTGACCTACGAAAAATACGGGACGAAGGATCCGTCGAAACCGGGCGTCTACTGGATGAATCCGCAGGAGGTTGCGGCGATGACGAGCGCGGTGGGCGACGCGTCGACCCGCTACGTGAAGAGCAAGACGCCGCCGGAGGCCAACCCCTGGGTCGACACGTTCGTCAAGGAAGGCCGGGAGCTTTCCAAGCAGCACCCGGCCGGCTCGTCGTGGATCGAGAAGCTCGACTGCTCGAAGCACGCGTCGAGGATCGTGATCAAATAGAGCGCCGAGCGCCGGTTGCGCGCGGGTGTAAGCTTGAGCGCAGTCTTGGCCCTGCAGTAACGTCATGCCTCAAACTATCACAGAAAAAATTCTGTCGCGAGTCATCGGCCGCGCCGTGACCCCCGGCGAGATCATCTATCCGGAACCGGACCTGATCACGACCCACGACTGGTACGTGGTCAATTTCGACAGCGCTTTGCAGGCGCTGGGCGTGGATCGTTTGTACGCGCCCGAGAAGCTCCTCATCTCGACCGATCACGAACCCGTCGCCGTGAGCCGTCAGGCCGCCGAACGCCAACACGCCGTGCGTGCGATTGTGCGCAAGTACGGGATCGAGCACTTCTACGACGTGGGGCGGGGCGGTCACGGCCACATTTTTCCGATGGAGCTCGGCTACGTCGCGCCGGGCATGTTGGTGCTCGCCTACGACCCTCACGTCACGAATTACGGGGCCGTCGGTTGTCTTGGAGTCTCGCTCGTCGTCGAGATCAGCGAAGTGCTCGCGTGCGGCTCGGCATGGATTCGCGTGCCCGACACCGTGCGCGTCAATCTGCAGGGAACATTGCAACCCGGCGTTACGGTGCGCGATGTGGCGCAACGCATGATTGTCGATCTCGGCTCCGATCTCGTCGACTACACGGTTGTCGAGTTCGGCGGTCCGGCGCTCGCCGCGATCGACGTCGACCGCAGGATGACGCTTTGCAATACGCCGGTTGAAATCGGCGCGAAGTCGTCGCTCTTCGAAACGGATCAAATCACCGAAGCATGGCTCAAGCCGCGGATCGGCGACCGCTTCGAGCACATTCGCAGCGATCCCGGCGCGAATTACAAGGCTGCGATCGATTATGGTCTCGGGCTCATTGAGCCTCAGGTCGCCGCCCCGCCCACTCCCGACAACGTGGTCGGCGTCTCTACTGTCGCCGGCACGAAGGTCGATTACGCCTTTATCGGCTCCTGCGCCAACTCATCGCTCGCCGATTTGCGGGATGCAGCCCGGATCCTGCGCGGCCGCAAAGTGAGCGCGGGCGTGCGGCTGATCGTCACGCCGGGAACCCAGCAGATCGCTGCCGAGGCCGCCGCCGAAGGTCTTGTAAAAGTGTTCATAGACGCAGGCGCGGTGCTGACCGCTCCGGGATGCGGCCCTTGCGCAGGTGGGCGCATAGGCCCTCTCGCGCCCGGAGAGGTGTCGATCAATACCGGGACACGCAACGATCCGGGCAGGCTCGGCCCGCGCGACGCCGACATCTATCTCGCGAGCCCGCTTACGGTCGCGGCGTCGGCCGTCATGGGCCGGATCAGCGATCCGCGCGAATTCGTCCACTGAGCGGACCGATGGAACTGAATTACCGCGGCCGGTGCTGGAAATTCGGCGACAACGTCGGCGTCGATGGCGACATGATGCCGCTCGAATTCGCGCTGCAGCGCGAGACGCGGCTCGACGTCCTCGCGCCCTATGCGATGACCGGTCTCGATCCGGATTTCCCGCAGAAGGTTCGCTCGCACGATATCGTCGTCGGCGGCAAACGATTCGCTCAGGGCAACCCGCACATCCAGGGTCTCCTGGGACTTGCTGCGCACAACGTGGGACTCGTCTGCGAATCGATTCCGCGAGGCAGCCTGCGCAACGCCTTGAATGCGGGCTTGCCGCTGCTCCCCGCCTGCCCAGGCATCACGCAACGGCTGGAGTCCGGTGATGAGCTCGAAGTCGACTTCCGCTCAGGCCGCGTACGCAACCTCACGCAAAACTGGGAGCAAACTTTCGATCCGCTGCCGGCAGCACTGCTCGACATCATCCTGGCCGGCGGATGGCAGCCCGCGCTCAAACGCCGCGTCGAAGAGATGCTCGCCCGTGGAGCCGCGCAACCCACGTGACGCCGCGCGATAAAGCGAGCCTTTGCAGCTGGAGTCCTTGGTTTGACAAAGTTGATGTTGACACGGGGGTGGGGGGGTAGAATATTGTCCTGTTGGTGGCATCAGGGCGATAGCCACCTGAGTAGTTATTGATCACTTATATCAAGCCGAGAATTGCCAAGTGGGCGAACGTCGCGATGGGTGATACCTTTCCAAAATTCAAGGCAGCCGCAGTTCAGGCAGCCCCCGTTTTCCTGAACCGCGAGGCGACCCTGGACAAGGCATGCTCTCTCATCGCCGAAGCCGCGCGTGCCGGGGCGAACCTGATCGCTTTTCCGGAAGTATTTCTGCCGGGCTACCCGTACTGGATCCGGCTGGAAAATCCTTTTCGGACTACGTCCTTCTTCATCGAGCTCGTCAAGAACGCGGTCGAGGTGCCGAGCCCTACCACCGCGCGCCTGTGCGAAGCGGCCCGGAGGACGGGGACTTATGTGGTCATCGGCATCAACGAGCGGCCGCTGAATACGCTCGGCACGCTTTATAACACCAATCTCGTCATCGGTCCGGAGGGAGACATCCTGCTCAAGCACCGCAAGCTCATGCCTACCTATGCCGAAAAGATGGTGTGGGGTTTCGGGGATGGATCCACCCTGCGCGTGCTGGACACGACGCTCGGCAAGCTGGGTACCCTCATCTGCGGCGAGAACGCCAATCCTCTGGCGCGGTTTGCGCTGATCGCCCAGGGGGAACAGGTGCACGTATCGAACTATCCGGCCTTGCCCGGCGGCGATCTCGGCGGCTACGACCTCAGCAAGGAAATTGAGCTGCGGGGGGCAACGCACGCCTTCGAAGGAAAGGTGTTCAACGTCGTCGTATCCGCGGCCATTGACGACAGCGTCATTGCCAAAGTCGCCGACACGGAGGAAAAGCGTCGCGCAATGTCGGGGCCGTGCATGAGCTTTACCGGGATCTTCGCGCCGGGTGGACGGCTGTGCAGCGACACGGTTGCGCCCGGTGCGGAAGGAATTGTCTACGCCGATTGCGACATTGAAGCCATCATCGCCCCGAAAATGCGTCACGATGTGGCCGGGCACTACAACCGATCCGACGTTCTGACGCTGTACCTGAATCGCACGCCGCTACGACCGCTCGTCGAGTACGTCGGGGAACAGGATTCACCGCCTGCGCGGCAAACCAGCGCGGCCCCGGTGAGCCAGCCTTGACGATGACGGGTCGTTGATATAACGTGCTTCGGTCTGAAGCCGGGCTTCTCAAACACGGCATCCCAACGATAAAGACCCTATCAATGGAGGAGTTTATGAACCGTAACCAAATGCATCGATCCGCCGTGGGGATCGCTGCCGCGCTTTTCATGGCTGCCTTTTTCGCCACGCTGGGAATCCCCCAATCCGCCTACTCACAGGGCCAGCCGCAGAAAGTGGTGCTGCGCTTCGCAGCCGACTTCCCGCCGCCGCCGCATCCGGCGGGCCTCGCGATGAAGTATTTCGCCGACCGGCTGCCGCAGGTAATCCCCGGCAGCGAGGCGCGCCTCTATTACGCCGGAGCGCTCTACACGATTCCAGAGGCGTTCGAAGCGATGCGCCAGGGCAACCTGGAGATGACCTG
>MERG01000397.1:0-5368 GCA_001771985.1 Betaproteobacteria bacterium RIFCSPLOWO2_12_FULL_62_13
TCGTCGGCGATGCCCCAGATGAAGTTGGCGATCCAGCTTAGTTGGCTTGGTTCCATTACGGCTATTTTTTGAATGTTCTCTTTGATTATTGTCGAGGTGTCGCCGTTATTATGCCCACGCCGTAGCGTATTGACCATACGATGGCTGGGGTGGCGCTCGTTATGTACCCAAGCCGAGCAACCGATTGCAAGCCTATGCGATCATGTGACCGACACGGGCTTCGGGCAACCCGCGTCCCACTTATGCCCAACGGGCAAGCACTTATTCGGAATAGTCATTTCGATCAGCCCGAGTTCAAGCGCCGGTCGCTAGACCTGATGGAGGTTTTTCGCCGCCGCGAGTCCCAGCATCTTCTGCAAGGACTGACGGTGCATCGCCCCTTTCAGCACGGGTAGCAGCCGCATGACTTCGGGTGTCACTTCGGGCGTGACTTCGGGTGCCACTTCGGGCGAGACTTGTCCGGTACTTTGGGGGGCTTCCCGGGTAACTCCTGGGTAGCACCTTTGATTGCCGCAGTCCTCCGAGCCACAGCGCGCGCAACGCGCAAGTCGTAATCGGCCTGGAGATCGCAATAGCAAGCGTGGGTTGGGGTGAACAACTGAATGGCGCTACCCGGCGCGGTAGGCGTGGGTTGCCACCACTTCCAGCCTCGATCAGCGCCGCTCGCCGCCGCCGAGCAGTTCGCGCAGGCGTTCGAGCGCCGCGGCGCCCGCCTCGCCCTGCTCGCGCGCAAGCTCGAGCGCCACCGCCCCGAGCTGCCGGTAAATGACGCCGATGCGCGCATCCCACGCCGCGAGGGCTTCGAGCTGCTGTGCCACCATCGCATCGTCGCCGCGCGCAATCGGGCCGGTGAGCGCCTTGACTGTGCCGAGCTTGAACACATTGTCGACCGTCTCGCGTACCAGCGGCTCCATCATGGCAGATGCCGTCTCGCGACCGATCCCCGCTTTTTCGTAACACCGCAGGCCCGCCTCCATCAGCGCGACGAGGTAATTGCACACGATCACGCTCGCGGCATGATAGACGGTCTTGAATTGAGGATCGATCTCGGAAACGCGCGCGCCAATGCGCTCGAAGGCGGGACGCAGCACTTCGAGTGCCGCTCGTTCACCCTCGGCCGCGCAGTAGGTACCTGCGAAGGTGCGCACCGCATCCCGTGGATCGGCGAAGCTCTTGAGAGGATGCACGCTTGCCACGCTCGCGCCCGCCTCGACCGCCGCTTTGAGCTCGCTGGACGACAGCCCACCGCTGCAGTGGAACACGATGTCTCCGGACCGCAAGCGCCCACTTCTGGCGAGCGCCCCGCAGCACGCGACGATTTTTCCGTCAGGCGGCGTCAGCATCCAGACTTCGGCCGGGCGCATATCTTCGAGCCAGGCAACGGCGCGGCCATCGCCGATGAACGCCACCGCGGAGCGCGCGCCGTGCGGCGTACCGTCCAGCACGTCCTGAATCGAGAATGTGCGCTTTTCCTCCCACAGCGAGGCGAGGGTGCGCCCCACCCTGCCACTGCCGATGATATTGAGCGTCTTCATGCGATAGTGCCTCGGCCGGTCCCCATGCCTCGCACGCCTACTTGCGTGCGATCCGTCAACGGAAACGGGATTTGAAGCTGAAATTTTTAGTATAGACCATCAGCGGCCGCGAATGTCGGCCGCACGGCCGTTGTTTACCATTGTCATCTCAGGGCAATCAACCCGCGTTATATTCCACACTATGCCCTTCTCCCGCCGCACCTTCCTCGTTTCCGCGACGACGCTTACCGCCGCCGCACTCGTCCCGCTCCCGCGGGTGCTCGCCCAGCAGGGGCCCGCAGACTATCCTTTCGCGCTCGGTGTCGCTTCCGGCTATCCGCAGTCCGACGGCGTCGTACTCTGGACGCGGCTTGCGCCGCGACCGCTTGAAGGCGGCGGCATGCCGCGGCGGCCGGTCGAGGTGGCATGGGAAGTCGCCGCTGATGAAGCGTTCCGAAACAGCGTCCGGCGCGGCACAGCTGTGGCCGCGCCCGAGCTCGCGCATTCCGTGCACGTCGAAGTGGCGGGTTTGGAGCCAGCACGCTGGTATTGGTATCGCTTCCACGCCGGCCAGGCGACAAGCCCGGCCGGCCGTACCCGCACCGCGCCGGTGGCGGACACCGCGGTCGAACGCATGCGCTTTGCCTTTGCCTGCTGCCAACAGTATGAACAGGGCTATTACGCCGCCTACCGCCACATGGCGGCGGAGGATCTCGACCTTGTCATCCATTTAGGCGACTACATCTACGAATCCTCGTGGGGCCGCAACCACGTGCGCAAGCACGAGGCGGGAGAGCCGATCACACTCGAGGAGTACCGCAACCGCCACGCACTTTACAAGACCGATCCCGATCTGCAGGCGGCGCACGCATCTTTTCCATGGCTCGTCACCTGGGACGACCACGAGGTCGACAACGATTACGCGGACAGATTCTCCGAGGACCGCATGCCGCCCGAGCTTTTCCTCAAGCGCCGCGCCGCGGCGTACCAGGCTTACTACGAGCACATGCCGCTGCCGGCATGGGCGCGCCCGCGCGGCCCGGATATGCGGCTTTACACGCGCTGGGACTTCGGCCAGCTCGCACAGTTCCACGTGCTCGACGACCGGCAGTACCGCTCGCCCCAGGTCTGCCCGCGCCCCGGGCGTGGCGGAAGTAACGTGGTCGAGGATTGCCGCGAACGGCTCGAGCCGCAGCGCACGCTGCTTGGCGCCGCGCAGGAACGATGGCTCTTCGACGGGCTCGCCGCCTCGCCGGCGCGCTGGAACGTGATCGCCCAGCAGACGCTGATGGCGCAGGTTGACCGCACGCCGGGCGAGGGACAGTCGTTCTGGAGCGACGGTTGGGACGGTTATCCGCTCGCGCGCCGGCGCCTGCTTGCCCACATCGCGGAGCAGCGCATCGCCAATCCTGTGGTGATCGGCGGTGACGTGCACATGTCGGTGGTGGCCGATCTCAAGACCGACTTCGACGAGCCGCGCGCCCCGGTCGTCGCGACGGAGTTCGTCGCCACTTCCATCAGCTCGCAGGGCCGGCCGCGAAGGGAGATCGAGGCCTGGGCGCCGGACAACCCCCACGTCAAGTATGCCAACCCGACGCGCCGCGGCTACACGGTAATGGAACTCTCGGCGCGGCGCTGTGTTGCGCACCTGCGCACACTCGACGACGTCAAGGATCCCCAGTCCCGGATCAGGACGCTTATTGCCTTCGCGGCCGAGGAGGGCAGGCCCGGAGCACAGCGCTTCTACTGAACACTTGGTTCAACCACCGCAACAAGGTAACCTATTGATGCTCGTAACAATGGTTCACCTTTTCCGTAGAGCGGCAAATCCATGCCACCATCACCAAGCCTGGGCAAAGGGTTGTCGATCTGAACTTGTCAACGGTCCTGCGAGTCACTGTAAGTAGCGAGAACTCTGGAGCGGAACATGCCCTCGTTTTTCAACCATCTCATCCGTTCTATCGCCGAACGTGGACGCGTGCTGCTCAGCCCGCGGCTGCGCGCCGTCGTGGCGCGCCGCGATCGGGTCGCCAAGTTGACTGAGCTGTGCCACGCCTTGCTCGCTGAACGGGGCGAGCCGTCCAGCGCCGTCCTGGCGATGGAGGCGCTCGCCGTCTATTCCGCCCTCGACGATGCGGGCCGCGCCGAGTTCTTCGACATACTGGACAGCGAATTCTCGCCGCGCTCCGAAGCGGTGATGCAGGCGATAGACGCCTACCGCGCCACCCCAGGCTCGAAAACCCTGTCGGTGCTGGCGCAGGCGGTCGAAGCGCCGCGCCAGGAGCTGTTCCGGCGCATCAACATGGCGCCCGGCGGAATGGCGGCGCTCGTCGAAATGCGCGGACTTGTCCTCAAGCAACTGACGCAGCGGCCGCAACTGCGATCGGTCGAAGCGGACCTCGCCCATCTGCTGCGCTCGTGGTTCAACCGCGGCTTCATCACGCTGCAGCGCATCGACTGGCGCACGCCGGCCCATATTCTGGAGAAGTTGATCCGCTACGAGGCGGTGCACGCGATCAACGGCTGGGATGACCTGCGGCGGCGTCTTGCCGAGGATCGGCGCTGCTTCGCGTTCTTCCATCCGGCGCTGATAGACGAGCCGCTGATCTTCGTCGAGGTCGCCCTTGTGAGGGGGCTCACCGCAGCGGTGCAGCCACTCCTCGATCCGGCGAGCGCGATCGGCGATCCGGACCGCGCCGACAGCGCGATCTTCTACTCGATCAGCGACTGCCAGGCCGGCCTGCACGGGATTTCCTTCGGGAATTTCCTCATCAAGCAGGTTGCCGCGGAACTGCAGGGCGAGTTAAGCAAGCTGAAGACTTTCGCCACCCTCTCCCCCGTCCCCGGCTTTCGCGGCTGGCTCGAGGCAAACACGCCACGGATCGCAGCGCTCGAAGGCGGACGGGATGTCGCCGCCTGGGTGGAAAAGACCAAGGGGCAGACGAGCCGGCGTTCAGCGGTTCCCGGAGAGGATCTCCGCGAGCTTTTGCAGCAGCTCTGCGCGCACTACCTCACGCGCGCCCGGCGCAACGACGGACGGCCGCTTGACGCGGTTGCCCGTTTCCACCTGCGTAACGGGGCGCGGCTCGCGCGCATCAATTGGGGCGCCGATAACTCGGCGCACGGGCTCGCGCAGTCCGCAGGCATCATGTTGAACTACCTCTACGAGATTGACGACCTCGAGCGCAACCACGAGGCCTACGTCAACGAGGGGAAAATCACCGCTTCGCGCCGAATCGAGTCGCTGGCGCGCGCGATGCGCTGGCCCGACGAGCACACCGCGGGGCAGCTTGAGCTGGCGGACGCAGGCTCGCCTGCGAGCTGATACCGCTCGCGCGAGCTTTGGAGCCGGCGCCGCCCGTGCTCAGCACAGATCGAGCGCATGCTTCTTGAGATCTTCGAGCGCAACAAACTCGAGCGTCGCTTCGTGGGTCGCGGTGAGCACCACGCGCGGCGCCATGCCGGCATCGAGCGCTTCCTTCCAGCGCGCCGCGCATAGACACCAGCGGTCGCCGGGTTTCAGACCGGGAAAGCCGAAATCCGGCGCCGGCGTCGTGAGATCGTTGCCGCGCAAACGACTGAATTCGAGAAACTCCTTCGTCATGACTGCGCACACGCTGCGCACGCCAACGTCATCGGGGCCGGTATTGCAGCAGCCGTCGCGGTGGAAGCCCGTGAGCGGGGAATCGCTGCAGGTCTGCAACTGGTCGCCCAGCACATTGCGGGCGTATTCGTGGGGGTCAAATCGTCTCATAAGACTCTTTGGTAATGGGTAATGGGTAATGGGTAATGGGTAATGGGTAATGGGTAATGGGTAATGGGTAATGGGTAATGGGTAATGGGTAATGGGTAAT
>MERG01000397.1:5391-6338 GCA_001771985.1 Betaproteobacteria bacterium RIFCSPLOWO2_12_FULL_62_13
GCCCGCCGCATCCGGTCGCGGCGGCTTGCGGAGCGCTGCGCATCGCGGCGCGCGCTGCTGTCGAGAAACTCCAACCGGCCTTTCGCCCCGCTCGCCTCGTAATCCCGCCGCAGCGCCGCGGCGGCGGTATCCGCAGCAACACCGAGTTCCGCAGTCAGGAACGCATGGACCAAATCGAACAGCCGCTCGAGCGCGATCTCATGGGTCTTGCCGGTTTTCGCGAATAGCCAATCTGAAAAAAGCATGAAACTCGCGAACGGGCTGTCCTGAGGGGCGCCGGAGGGCGTCCGGCCCAGAATGAGCGGCAGCGCGCGGCGGAAGCGTCCGGAGTTGCCGATCATTTCCCAGTAGCGCGCGAAGCGCGCGATGCGCTGCATGTCAGCGAACCCGATGCGGCCGGTGGCAAGCACGTTGTAAGGCGGATCGGGGTTGTAGCGCATCCGGTAGTTCCCGGTATGGCGCGCAATCGGCGTGCCGCGCAGGCGCTTGAGGATCCCGATCTGGATTTCGTGCGGCGCAAGCGCGTAAAGCCGGTCGAACCCGCTCGCGAAGCTATCCATGTCCTCGCCCGGCAATCCCGCGATAAGATCGACATGGACCAAGGCATTCGAGTGGTTTCTGAGCCAGGCGAGATTCGCTTCCGCTTTGGCGTCGTCCTGCCTGCGCGAAATCAGCGCCTGAACTTCCGGGTTCCAGGTCTGGATGCCGACTTCGAACTGGAGCGTGCCCGCCGGGAAGCGCGCGATCATCTCTTTCAGCTTGTCCGGGAGGTGATCGGGAATCACCTCGAAGTGCACAAAGAGCTTTTCGTCCAGGCGCCCGAGAAAAAATTCGAGGATCTTCAGGCTGGCGCCGATCTTCAGGTTGAAGGTGCGGTCGACGAAGCGGAAGTGACGCGCACCGCGTTCATGGAGCCTCGCAACTGCCGCGAGAAACCGGTCGAGATC
>MERG01000398.1:0-20847 GCA_001771985.1 Betaproteobacteria bacterium RIFCSPLOWO2_12_FULL_62_13
CCACGTACAGGCCGGGGGCGGCATCGTCGCCGATTCGCAGCCCGCCGCCGAATGGCAGGAAACCCAGAGCAAGGCCAAAGCGCTGCTGCGCGCGGCCGAAATGGCCGAGGCAGGCCTCGACACCAAGCTTGAGTAAAAAGCAGCCACAGAGAACACAGAGATAAGCACAGAGATCACTGAGAAAAAATGCTCATTTGTTTCCCAGTCGCGTTTAGCTCTGTGTCCACTGTGCCCTCTGTGGCAAAGGGGTTTGACCCATGCTTCTGATGATCGATAACTACGATTCCTTCACCTACAACCTGGTCCAGTACTTGGGCGAACTCGGCGAGGACGTGAAGGTATATCGTAACGATGAGATCACGCTCGAGGAGATTGAGCGGCTCAAGCCCGCGCATATCGTGGTCTCACCCGGACCGTGCACGCCTAACGAGGCGGGTATTTCGGTGCCACTGATCAAACGCTGCGCCGGCGAGATCCCGATCCTCGGCGTGTGCCTCGGTCACCAGAGCATCGGCCAGGCTTTCGGCGGCCGGATCGTGCACGCGAAACAATTGATGCACGGGAAGACTTCGGCCATCGAGCACAATGCGGCGGGCGTGTTCCGCGGACTGCCGAAGCCGTTCCAGGCCACGCGCTATCATTCGCTGGTGATCGAGCGCGCGAGCCTGCCGGACTGTCTGGAGGTCACCGCCTGGACCGACGACGGCGAGATCATGGGCGTGCGCCACAGGACACTCCCGGTGGAGGGCGTTCAATTCCACCCGGAATCGATTCTGACCGAGCACGGTCACCGGTTGCTGAAGAACTTCCTGGAGGGAGGGACGAGATGACACCGCAAGAAGCGCTGACCAGGGTAATCGAGCATCGCGAAATCTTCCGCGAGGAAATGCTGTCGCTCATGCGCGGCATCATGAGCGGCGAAGTGTCCCCGGTGCTGATCGCTGCCATCGTCATGGGGCTGCGCGTCAAGAAGGAGACCATCGGCGAGATCGCGGCCGCGGCCGAAGTGATGCGCGAATTCGCGACCAAGGTGCCGGTGCCTGACGAACCCAATCTGATCGACACCTGCGGCACGGGGGGAGATGCGGCGCATTCATTCAACATCTCGACCGCCGCCATGTTCGCCGCGGCGGCGGCGGGGGCGAAAATCGCCAAGCACGGCGGGCGTTCGGTCTCGAGCAAGTCGGGCAGCGCCGACGTGCTCGAGGCATTCGGCGCCAACATCAACCTCAAGCCCGAGCAGGTGGCGCGCTCGATTTCCGAGGTGGGCGTGGGTTTCATGTTCGCTCCCAATCATCACAGCGCGATGAAACACGCGGCGCCGGTGCGCAAGGAGCTGGGCGTGAAAACCATCTTCAACATTCTCGGCCCGCTCACCAACCCCGCCGGCGCGAGGCAGCAGGTGATGGGCGTATTTCATACCGATCTTGTCGGCATTCAGGCGCGCGTGCTGCAGCGGCTGGGCAGCCGGCGCGTCATGATCGTGCACGGGCTGGAAGGGCTCGACGAAATTTCGATCAGCGGCCCCACCATGGTGGCCGAGCTGAAGGAGGGCAAGATCCGCGAATACACGGTCGCCCCGCAGGATGTCGGCCTGAAGGTCCACGATGGCGCCGCGATCCGCGTCGATGGCGTCGAGCAGTCGAAGGCGATGGTGCTCGCCGCGCTCGAAAACAAGGAAGGCGCGGCGCGCGACATCGTTGCGCTCAACGCCGGCGCCAGCATCTATATCGCCGGGTTGGCCGGCACGCTTGCCGACGGGGTCAGGAAAGCGCTCGCGACGATCGCAAGCGGTGTGGCACGCAAGAAACTCGAGCAGTTCGTCGCCTTCACACGGAATGCTTAAGAGCATGAACCGCAGAGACGCAGAGACGCCGAGGGAAAATCAGATCACGGAAATCGATGAAACCTCTGCGCCTCCGCGTCTCCGCGGTTAGTTCAAATGGCTGACATCCTCGAGCGAATTCTCGCCGTCAAGGCGGAAGAAGTGGCGCGCGCCGGGGCTGCGAAGCCGCTGGCTGAGATACGCGCTGCGGCTTACGCTGCGGCGCCGCCGCGTGAGTTCGTGGGGGCGTTGCGCGCGAAGCTCGACGCGGGGCGCCCGGCGGTGATCGCGGAGATCAAGAAGGCGAGCCCGAGCAAGGGCGTGCTGCGCGAAAATTTCGAGCCCGCGGAGATCGCGCAGAGCTACGAGCGGCACGGTGCGGCCTGTCTGTCGGTGCCGACGGATGCGCAGTTTTTCCAAGGTTCCATTCCGCACATGATGCAGGCGCGGGCCGCGTGCCGGCTGCCGGTGTTGCGCAAGGATTTCATGATCGATCCGTATCAGGTTTACGAGTCGCGCGCCGCCGGCGCCGATTGCATCCTGCTCATCGTTGCGGCGCTCGAAGCGCCCCGGATGCGGGAGCTGGAAGCCGTCGCGCGCGGTCTCGGTCTTGCGGTGCTGGTGGAAGTTCACGACAGCGAAGAGCTCGCCAAGGCGCTTGAACTCGAGACGCCGCTCATCGGCGTCAACAACCGCAATCTGCGCACCTTTGAGACCCGGCTCGACACGACGCTTGGTCTGCTTGATCGTATCCCGCGGGAGCGCCTCGTCATCACCGAAAGCGGTATCCACGCGCCCAAAGACGTGAAGACGATGCGCGAGGCCGGGGTCAATTGCTTTCTCGTCGGCGAGGCGTTCATGCGCGCCGCGAAGCCGGGCGCGGAACTTGAGCGGCTTTTCGGGAAGATGGGCTGATGTCCCCAGTTATTATGTTGACGCAGAATTCCTGTGGTGCCTCGTACCGAAACGGCGTAGGTCAGGTTGCCGCATCGGCGGCTACCTGGCGCCAATTCAACGTCGGGGAACGCTGCGCGTACCGCGACCTACGTCTAAGCGTGCAATGAATTAACGACTCACGACACTGGCAGGGCTTATACTAGCCACCATGATCGACATCGACCGGCTGATCATCGTTTTCGACAGAGGACTGCGTACTGTGTTCGGTTCGGCACAGACACTGCGCCCGGTTCCCGGGGAGGCGCTGGTTGACGCGCCGCTCGACGAGCGCCAGCGTCTGGATGCGGCGGCGTTGATGCGCGTCAATCACAGCGGGGAAGTCTGCGCGCAGGCGCTTTACGAGGGTCAGGCGCTGACGGCGCGTGATTCAATCGCGAAGGAAGCCCTTGAGAAGGCGGCGCAGGAAGAAACCGAGCATCTGGCATGGACCGAGCGCCGCATCGAAGAGCT
This sequence comes from Betaproteobacteria bacterium RIFCSPLOWO2_12_FULL_62_13, assembly GCA_001771985.1. Taxonomy (GTDB): domain Bacteria; phylum Pseudomonadota; class Gammaproteobacteria; order Burkholderiales; family SG8-41; genus DSOT01. The sequence goes on from MERG01000398.1 coordinate 3,233, forward strand.
GGGCGGCAGAAAAAGCCTCCTCACCCCGCTGTGGTACGCCGGCTCGTTTGCGATGGGTGCTGCCGCAGGGCTGCTCGGCGACCGCTGGAACCTGGGTTTCCTCGCCGAAACGGAACACCAGGTGGTCGAGCATCTCGAGGGCCATCTGCAGAAACTGTCTGCCGACGATCAAAAAAGCCGCGCAATCCTCGAACAGATGAAAGACGACGAAGCGCGCCATGCCACCAGCGCGCTCAGGCACGGTGCGGCGGAACTGCCGGAACCGGCCAAACTCGCGATGCGGCTTGCTTCCCGCGTGATGACCCGCACGGCGTTTTGGATTTAAGTATTAATCGCCAAGACGCCAAGACCGCCAAGAAAAGCAAGTACCTCTAAGCGCGGAGGACGCCGAGGACGCGGCGAAGAAAACCTGATTGAACCGCCAAGCCCGCCAAGAACGCCAAGCAAACTTTTATGGTCATTCCCGTGAAAACGGGAATCCATTCGACGGTTCACGCGAGATGATGCGCCGTATGGGTTCCCGCCTCCGCGGGAACGACACATTATCCTCCCTTGCGATCGTTCGAGCATACGGACTTAAGGTAGCGCCGTTACTCTCTTACTCCAGTTCTTGTCGGCGTTCATCGGCGTTCATCGACGGTTTCATGATCTTGCCGTTCTTGGCGGCCTTGGCGCTTCATTCCGATTCTCGAATCTCGAAGTCGTGCGTGATCGCGGCGGTCTTGGCGAGCATGATGGAAGCCGAGCAGTACTTTCCCGCCGAGAGGTGAATCGCGCGTTCGACCTGCTGCACTTTGAGCCCGTTGCCGGTGACGATGAAGTGGAAGTGGATTCTCGTAAACACCTTGGGATCTTCCGGCGCGCGCTCGGCATCGATCTCGACCACGCAGTCCGTCACCGGCGCCCGGCTTTTTCTCAGGATGTGCACGACGTCGTAAGCGGTGCAGCCGCCGGTGCCCATCAGCACCGTTTCCATCGGCCGCGGTCCGAGGTTGCGGCCGCCGCCCTCGGGCGCGCCGTCCATCACGAGGGCGTGGCCGCTTTCGGACTCGCCGACAAAACACACGTTTTCAATCCACTTGATGCGGGCTTTCATTGACAACCTCCGGGCCGGGCAGGGGCGCGCCGGACGATGACGGGCTCAGCCCCAGCGTGCGATGGCGAATTGTAATTGATACCAGGCGATGCCGATGAGCTCGTGGAAGAACATGCTGCTGTCGAGTAGCGCGCGCGCATCCGGCAGGAAATCGAGCAGCGTCACCCGAAAGCGGGTCGCGTATCCGGTTGCGGCGGGGATTACCTCAAAACCGGCATTTTCAAACGCGAGTCTGGCGCGCGGCATATGCCAGGCGTGGGTGACAAGATAAATCGTCCGGATACCGGCCGCACTCAGGAGCTTGTGGGCGAGCCGCGCGTTCTCGAAGGTCGTGCGCGACTGGTCTTCTACCCAGGCGACCGGCACCTGAAACTCATGGTCGAGCGTCTCTTTCATGTGTACCGCCTCGCCGGCGGGCGCGCCCTCCGGACTGCCGCCCGAGGTGAGGATCGGTTTTCGGGTAGCGCGATGAAGATGGGCGGCGTAGCGCAGCCGCACGAGCCCCTGGGCGTTAACCGTTGCCGTTCCGTACTCTGGCGCTTCAAAATAGGTGCCGGCCCCAAGCACGACAATGGCCTGTCCGCTGCGGTCCGCCAACGGATCGCGCGGCAGCGGTTCGAGCCTCTGGAGCAGAGCGTGGGCGACGTATTGTGTGGACAGCGCGTAGAGTGCGACGAGCGCAAGTGCGATCAGACTCTTGCCGAAGCGCGGCCGGCGCCGTATCAGGATGAGCCCGTAGAGCGCGACGAGCAGCAGAAACCCCGGCGGCACGAGCACCGAGGCTATCGCATTACGCATCAGCCATTCCATGTTAAGGCGTTGTTCCGAATAGGCTCCTGCCACAGCCGCTCCAACCGCCGCGCAGGCCGGGCAGTTTGACACAGGCATCTGATTTGCAATAAAATTCGCCGTTTCCTAAAACGCTTTCACCAAGCGGGATTACACAATGAAGACGTTTTCCGCCAAGCTGGACGAGGTCAGACGCGATTGGTACGTCGTGGATGCTTCCGGCAAGGTCCTGGGGCGCCTCGCAGCCGAAATCGCGCGGCGCCTGCGCGGCAAGCACAAGCCCGAATTCACCCCCCACGTTGACACGGGCGATTATATCGTCGTGGTCAACGCCGACAAGTTGCGCGTGACCGGCAACAAGGCGCGGGACAAACTGTACCACCGTCACACCACTTATCCGGGCGGCATCTACAGTACGAATTTCGCGAAGCTGCATGGGCGCCGCCCGACCCGGGTGCTGGAGATGGCGGTCAAAGGCATGTTGCCCAAGGGGCCGCTCGGCTATGCGATGCTGCGCAAGATGAAGGTCTATGCGGGCGAAGCGCATCCGCACACCGCCCAGCAACCGAAACCATTGGAAATTTAAGGCGAGATCATGGCAGTCCAGAGCAATTACGGCACCGGCCGGCGCAAGAGCGCGGTGGCGCGGGTATTTCTGAAACCGGGAAAGGGCGATATCACCGTCAATGGTAAGGCGGTGGACGAATTCTTCTCGCGCGAGACCGGCCGCATGATCGTGCGCCAGCCGCTGGCGGTGACCGATCGGCTCCAGAATTTCGACATCTCGGTCAACGTGCACGGCGGCGGGGAATCGGGCCAGGCGGGTGCGGTGCGCCACGGCATCACGCGCGCGCTGATCGATTACGACGCGACGCTCAAGCCCGCGCTCAAGAAGGCGGGGCTCGTGACGCGCGATGCGCGCGAGGTTGAACGCAAGAAAGTGGGCTTGCACAAAGCGCGCCGGCGCAAGCAGTTCTCCAAGCGCTAGCAGCCTGTCGCACTTCATCCGCCAACAGGCCGCTAACGGCAAAGCCGCCTGCGGGCGGCTTTGTCGTTTGTGCGCCCGGCAGGCCGCACCGAGTTGGAGCCATCACGTGTGAGAAGGCAGCCGTGCAAAGGCGGGCGCGCTGCGGTTCATGAGCCTCGATTCAAGTCGTGGAATGACACAGAGAACCATCAAAATCGGCATTGTCGGCGGCACCGGCTATACCGGGGTCGAGTTGTTGCGGCTGCTCGCCCAGCACCCCGCAGCCGAACTCAAGGTGATCACCTCGCGCAAGGAAGCGGGGATGCCGGTCGCCGAGATGTTCCCCAACCTGCGCGGCAAGGTGGGGTTGAGGTTCACCGAACCTTCCGCGAGCGCCCTCACCGCGTGCGACGTGGTCTTTTTCGCCACACCCAACGGCGTTGCGATGGGCGAAGCACGTGCCCTTTATGACGCCGGCGTGCGCTTGATCGACATCGCGGCGGATTTCCGCATCAAGGACGTCCGGCTGTGGGAAAAATGGTATGGGATGAAGCACGCCTGTCCTGGGCTGGTGGCGGAGGCGGTCTACGGGCTTCCGGAAGCGAACCGCGAAAAGATCAAAGACGCGCGACTTGTCGCCAACCCGGGGTGCTATCCGACAGTGGTACAGTTGGGTTTTCTGCCTCTCGTCGAGGCCGGCAGCGTCGACCTCGATCATCTGATCGCCGACGCCAAGTCGGGTGTTTCCGGCGCCGGGCGCAAGGCGGAAGTGCATACCCTGCTCGCCGAAGCGTCGGATAACTTCAAGGCTTATGGGGTACCCGGCCATCGCCATCATCCCGAGATCGCGCAGGGGCTCACCCAGGCCGCCGGCAAGCCGGTGGGAGTGGTGTTCGTGCCGCACCTCACGCCGATGATACGCGGCATTCACGCCACGCTCTACGCGCGGCTCACCAAGACCGTCGATTTGCAGGCGCTCTATCAGAAGCGCTACGCGAACGAGGCTTTCGTCGACGTGATGCCTGCCGGCAGCCATCCCGACACGCGCTCGGTGCGCGGCGCCAACACCTGCCGCATCGCCGTGCACCAGCCCCAAGGCGGCGACATTGTCGTCGTGCTGTCGGTGATCGACAACCTGGTGAAGGGCGCTGCCGGACAGGCGGTGCAGAACATGAACATCATGTTTGGCCTGCCCGAAGCAAGCGGCCTGGAACAAATTGCGCTGCTGCCCTGATCAGGGGCGGGAACGATGCCGCTGCTGCGCACCCTCAAACAGAAATTCGGCATCGCGGCGCCGCGTGTGGCGGTGCGCGCCCACGTGCCGTGGTACTGGCGCTGGATCGGCATTATCGCGGCCGGCGCGATCGTGGGGGGCGTGGGGTGGGCGACCTATGACTTTGGGATGAGCTTTGCGGGCTTTCGGCAGAGCGAAGCCGACCGCGCCCTCGCCAAGCTCAACGAAACCATCGGCCGCCAGCAGCAGGAGAACGCCGAACTGCGGGCCCAGGTTGCCCACGCCGAACGCCAACTGCAGATCGAGCGCGCGACTTACGGCGAGCTCGCGAAGCAGGTGAAATCGCTTGCCGGGGAGAATGCGGCGCTCAAGGAGGACCTCGCATTCTTCCAGTCGCTGATGACGGCCGGCCGCGGGGAGGGAGCGGTCACGATAAACCGCTTCACGGTGCAGCAAGAGACGCTTCCCGGGGAATACCGTTATCGGCTGTTGCTGGTGCGGACCGGCCAGCGCGCGAAGGAGTTTCGGGGCAGCCTGCAATTGGTGCTTAACCTGGTGCAGGACGACAAGCCGGTGGTGCTGACGCTGCCGCCGGAAAGCGAGAAAAACGCGAAGGAATACCAGTTGAGCTTCCGGTTTTTCCAGCGCATCGAGGGCATTTTCAAGGTGGCGCCCGATGCCATTGTCAAGAGCCTGCAGGTGCGGGTCTTTGAAAACGGCAGCAACGCGCCTAAACTAACGCAAACCGTGGGCGTTTCGTGAGGAGGATTCCGCCATGTTCGGGAGCAAGCGCAGCAAGCCGCAGAACCGCATCGATTGCCTGATCGGCGCCGGCACCGTGGTCGAGGGCAATATCACGTTTACCGGAGGCTTGAGGGTCGACGGGCATGTGCGGGGCAACGTGGCCGTCGCCGACGGCAAGCCCGGGACGCTGGTGGTCTCGGAGCAGGCGCACATCGAGGGCGAAATCCATGTTTCGCACGCGGTCATTAACGGCATGGTGACGGGATCGGTGCACGCGGCGGAATACATTGAACTGCAACCGAAGGCCAATGTCACAGGGGATGTGCATTACACGACGCTCGAGGTACAGCTCGGAGCGGTCGTGCAGGGCCGGCTGGTATACCAGAACGAAAGCAAGTCGGACAAGGTCGTGCAGTTGAAGCCCGCCTCCGCGGATTGACCTCCGGATTCGTCCGCCCGATAATATTTTCCGAATTTTTGTCAGGAGCCTGAGATGGACGCGGTAACCGAGAAACTGCCGGACCCCTTGGTGTTTAGCGACAGCGCGGCGAACAAGGTCAAGCAATTGATCGACGAGGAAGGCAACGCCGATTTGAAACTGCGGGTGTTTGTGAGCGGCGGCGGCTGCTCCGGATTCCAGTACGGTTTCACGTTCGACGAGACGATCAATGAAGACGACACTTCGATGCAGAAAGGCGGAGTGACGCTGCTGATTGATCCGATGAGCCTGCAATACCTGGCGGGCGCCGAGATCGACTATCAGGAAGGGATCGAAGGCGCGCAGTTCGTGATCAAGAATCCGAACGCGACTTCAACCTGCGGCTGCGGATCTTCGTTCTCCGCATAGCGGCTTGTCCCATGAGAAACGGGGGCCGCGGCCCCCGTTTTTTTGCTGTTACGCCGGGCAGGCTTTGCCCTTCATTGTTCACCGTTCACTTCTTACCGTTTCCTAATCGAGCCGGGCGAGGTTGGTCCCGCGCAGGACCTGCAAGCGCAGCGCCAGCGGCTGCGCGGCGGCTTCGAACGCGGCCCGGTATTCCGGCGTGATCGGCGGCGCGGAAGGCATCACGACGCGCAACGGGTTCTGGTGCACGTCATTGATGCGGAATTCGTAATGCAGATGCGGGCCGGTCGCAAGCCCTGTCGCGCCGACGTAGCCGATCACGTCACCCTGCCCAACGCGGCTGCCTTTGCGCAGGCCCTTGGCAAAGCCTGACAGATGACCGTACCAGGTGGTGAATCTCGACTGATGGCGCAACACCACAAGATTGCCGTATCCGCCCTGACGCCCCACGAATTGGACGACACCGTCCGCAGTCGCTTTAACGCGCGCGCCCATGGGCGCGGCGTAATCTATGCCCTTATGTGCGCGCCACCGCTGAAGCACCGGATGAAAGCGCGCGTTGGTGAAACCTGAGGAGATGCGCGAGAACTCGAGCGGCGAACGCAAAAACGCCTTGCGGATATTCTTGCCTTCGGGAGTGTAGTAACCGCCCTGGCCTTCGGAATTCTGGAAGTAAACCGCCTGGTATACCTTGCCCTGGTTGATGAATTCCGCAGCCAGCACGCGCCCGGTTCTGATCAGGGTGCCCAGATGATACGAGGCCTCGTAGACCACGGTGAAGCGATCGCCTCTACGGAGGTCCTTGTGGAAGTCGATATCGGTGGAAAAGATGTCGGCGACTTGGATCGCCACTGCGTCGGGAAGGTCGGCCGCGTCGGCGGCCGCGAACAGCGAGCTTCTGATGGTGCCGGACCCCATCAGGGTGCGCGTCTCGAGCTGCGCCGGCTGTACCGTGACCATGAACGTGTCACCCGTGCGTTCGATCGAGTGCACGTCGCTGCCCGCGAGATAGTGCAGGGCGAGGAGCTTCCCTTCACCGGTGATTTCGGCGCGTATCGTCTTGCCCGGCACTAACCGATACAGGGCTCTGGCCTGGCGCGTGCCGCGCAGCGTCTGCACCGCGTCCGGATCATCCACCTGCAGCCGCGCGAGCAAGCTGGCGATGGTGTCGCCGCGCTGGATGCGCTCTTCATGCCGGTACGCCTCGTCCCGGTTCCCGCCGGCCGCAAGCTCAGGCAACGCGACTTCCTCGACCACTCTCGTAACCACCAACTTTTCCGTGACGGTGTCGGGGGCAATGCCAAAAGCGGCGACCACGCCGATAAAAGGCAGTACAGTAGCCAAGACGAGCCGGCGTAGTTTGTTGTTATGAGCAAAGCGCAGCAGGTTTTGCGCTAAAATCGCGCTTTCGGCTTCCCGCATGATTTCCCTGAGTTTTTTGTTGAACCGGAAGCTTAGCAGAATCGAGCAGGATGGCAAGCCAAAAATTCCCGAATTCCGGATTGTGAAATATAGACGCTATGGCTTCGATAGAGGCGCAGTTGCAAATCATCAGGCGCGGCTGTGATGAACTGCTGATTGAAAACGAGCTCAAGGACAGGCTCAAGACACACCGGCCGTTGCGCGTCAAAGCCGGTTTCGATCCCACCGCGCCCGATCTGCATCTCGGCCACACGGTCCTCATCAGCAAGCTCAAGCAACTGCAGGACCTGGGTCATCACATCCTGTTTCTGATCGGGGATTTCACCGGCATGATCGGCGACCCGAGCGGCAAGAACGCGACACGGCCGCCGCTTTCCCGCGAAGCGGTCGCGCAGAACGCCAAGACCTACACCGACCAGGTGTTCAAGATCCTCGATCGCGGGAAAACCGAGGTCGTGTTCAACTCGGCGTGGATGGACAAGTTCTCCGCCGCCGACATGATCAGGCTGGCCGCCACCCACACCGTGGCGCGCATGCTCGAGCGCGATGATTTCGGCAAGCGCTACCGCGGCAACAAGCCGATCGCGATCCACGAATTCCTTTATCCGTTGGTGCAGGGCTACGACTCGGTAGCGCTCAAAGCCGACCTCGAACTCGGCGGCACTGACCAGAAATTCAATCTGCTGATGGGCCGGGAACTGCAGAAGCATTTCGGCCAGCCGCCGCAGGTGATCCTCACCATGCCGCTTCTCGAAGGACTGGACGGGGTTAACAAGATGTCGAAGTCGCTCGGCAACTACGTCGGCTTCAACGAACCGCCGCAGGAGATTTTCGGCAAGTTGATGTCGATCTCGGACGAACTGATGTGGCGTTATGTCGATCTGCTGTCGTTCGAGGCGCTGGAAACGATCCGCAGTTGGAAAAGCGAAGTGGCGGAGGGTCGCAATCCGCGCGATATCAAGGTCGCTTTTGCACAGGAAATCGTCGCGCGCTTCCATGGCAAACCGGCGGCGGCGGCGGCGCTCGCCGATTTCGAGGCGCGCTTCAGGCAGGGCGGGATTCCGGAAAATATCCCCCAAGTGAGCCTCAAAACCGCCGGTGATGGTCTGCTGATTGCCCAAGCGTTGAAGCAGGCCGGCCTGACCGCCAGCACATCCGAGGCGATGCGCATGGTGGAGCAAGGTGGTGTAAAGCTCAACGGCGTGAAGGTGAGCCACAAGGCGCTCCGGCTCGCTAAAGGGCAAACAGCGGTTCTGCAGGTCGGCAAGCGCAAGTTCGCGCGCGTGACCATCACCTGAAAAAAAAACGGGCGCCCCGGTCTTTCGACCAGGCACGCCCGTATCACCAAGATTGCTCGTCAGGTGCTACCTTGCCCTGCTGGCGCGGTCAGATTAGTTGTTGCTCGGGTTTCTTCTCTTCGTCGCCTTCCGACAAGATTAACTGCGAATCCGGTTTCTTCTCTTCGTCGCCTTCAGCGAGAATCAACTGGGCTTGCGGCTGCTCAGGTTTCTTGTCCTCGTCGCCTTCAGCGAGAATCCACTGGGCTTGCGGCTGCTCGGGTTTCTTGTCTTCGTCGCCTTCAGCGAGAATCCACCGGGCTTGCGGCTGCTCGGGTTTCTTGTCCTCGTCGCCTTCAGCGTAGACGGTGGACATCGGGACGGCGAGTGCGCTGCCAACGGCGAGCGCGAGTAACGTTTTACGAATCGTGATCATGATGCTCTCCTTGAGTAAATGATGCGGCGAATGCCGACATCAGTGAGCCGAAGCGTACGGATGGTGTTGACGTGCAGCAACGAGTTTTACAAAGTGTTGCACAACTTTCCCGCAGCTTACGCTTGCTTTCGCGCCGCTTACACAGTGCTTACATGCAGCTTACATATGGAGACAATGCGAGCCATTCATCATCGTTATCGACGCGATACGTCGCCATGAAGCGACGGTCAATGCGATCCTTCCATTGGCAGACCCATTTTCCTTCGCACGCGATGCCTCCCCAGGACGCCACTGCGCAGCGGTCGCCGGCGCCGATGTGCGCGAGAGCGATCTTCTGCGTCCGGTAGGCATCGAGCGGTTGTCCCGTGAGCCCCCGCCGCAGATTTTCGCCGAGCACCGGGCCGAGGCCCATGGCGAATACGCCTGCTTATGTGCTCGGTAATGCGCCTATGCGGCGGGCGAAGGTGCAAAGGATGCGAATAAGATGGATAATTTTGCGTTGTAAGACATAAATGCGGGGGGATTTTTCATGCACCGGGTCACGCTCACCCAGTATCTCATCGAACAGCAGCGCAACTACGGCAAGGTCTCGCCGGAATTGCGGCTGCTGATCGAAATCATCGCTCGTGCGTGCAAGGCGATCAGCCATGCCGTGAGCAAGGGCCCGCTGGCGGGCGTTGGCGATGCGGTCGGCACGCATAACGTGCAAGGGGAAGCACAGAAAAAGTTGGACGTGATCGCGAACGAAGTATTGGTCGAGGCGAACGAGTGGGGCGGACACCTCGCCGCGATGATGTCCGAAGAGATGGCGACCCCGTACACGATTCCGCACCGTTATCCCAAAGGCGGGTTTCTGCTGGTGATGGATCCGCTGGACGGGTCGTCAAATCTCGACGTCAACATTTCCGTCGGAACGATTTTCTCGGTACTGCGGTGCCCGGAAGGCGTGACGGAGCCCGATGAGAAGGCGTTCCTGCAACCCGGCGTGAAGCAGGTCGCGGCTGGCTTTGCCGTGTATGGCGCCGCGACGATCCTCGTGCTCACCGTGGGCAACGGTGTCGTCGGCTTCACGCTTGACCGCGAGATGGGTTCATTCCTGATGACCCAGGAACGCATCGTCATCCCGGAGGACACCCAGGAGTTCGCGATCAATGCCTCCAACGCTCGCAATTGGGAACCGCCGGTGAAGCGTTACATCGACGAGTGTCTGGCCGGGAAAACCGGGCCCAGAGGCAAAGATTTCAACATGCGCTGGGTGGCATCCATGGTCGCCGACGTCTACCGCATCCTCTCTCGCGGCGGAATCTTCATGTATCCGCGCGACGCCAAGTACAACGACGGGCGCCTGAGGCTCATGTACGAGGCCAACCCGATGTCGTTCATCGTGGAGCAGGCGGGAGGGGCGGCAACGAACGGGCGTCAGCGCATACTCGAAATCCAGCCCCGGGCCCTGCACCAGCGCGTGGGCGTGATCCTGGGTTCGAAGAACGAGGTCGAGTGCGTCACGCGCTATCACCTTCAGGCCTGAACCGGCGGGCGCGGGTGGCGCTCATTCCTTGCGGCGCCGCAGGTCGGCGAACGCCTGCAATTCCCAGTGGCGGATTGCGACCAGCAGGCTCATCGCCGAGCGCTCCGCGAGCGGCAGCCGCACATCGTCATTGTGCAGCTCCGAGAATTCCTTCGCGATCCGCTTGAGGCGGGACACTACGGCCGCGCTGGAAGATTTCGACAACATGCCGTTCACTACCAGCATGAATTCCTCGGGACGATCGAAGCGCGACCGGAAGTATTCGTTGTGCGCCTGCTGGTTGAAGAAGCGCTGGATCGGCCCGTCGGGCAACCACGAAAAGGTGCGCGAGACCAGCAGCCTGACCCGGTTGTTCGGCTGCAGTTCGATGAACTTCAGGCGGTCGAGCCGCGTCAGAAGCTGGACGCACTCGACCCTGGAGATATCGAAGGCGCGGACAATTTGCTCAAAGGTGACGTGGTTCAATGCACACACCGCGACCAGGAACAGTTTCTTGTTGGCGACGATCTCCTTTTCCTGCTCGTAAGTGAGCTGGGAAATCTGCGTCTCCTCCTGGTTGAGCGTGCGCGCGAGCTCCGAGAACTCGGTATGAGCCGCCCGGCAAATCGCGTCGAGCCGCCGCAGGGTGAAGTTCCTCTGGGAGAACATGCGCTTCACGCTCGCTTCGCTCACGTCGAGCTCGCGCGCAACGCGGGCGTAGGTGATGCCGCGCGTTTTGAGCTCGCGCTTCAAAACGTCGATCAATGCCGCGCTGCCTGCCATCGCTCCCTCCATCACGGGTGGCCCGCCCCGAAGTATCGCCTATTGATACCGTCAGGTAAATCGCTAGCCACTTTCCACGCCGCGCTTGCGCGCGGCGTGCGCGTTCGCTGAAATCACGCCTACGCGCCGCGCATAGTGCGGCGTCTTTCAACCGCCAGGGGGGAGCCATGACAAACCTAACGCACGGCAGCACGCAACGCCACCGGGAACAACCGTCCGCGCAGCGGGTGATTACGCGTCACAACGCGCTCGTCTTCTACGGCCTTGCGGCCGCCTCGTTTCTCGAGACCGCGATCCCGTTGCACGCAAACGCCTTGCTGGACATCTTTACCGACGACCAGGAAGTCCGGCGCTGGATCGAGCAGACGTGGTGGCCGGTGAAATCCGCCCACGCACGGGAAACCCGTGCCTGCGTGGAGGCGATATGGCCCGAATTCGACTGGAGCTCGGCCTACGGCGAGTTCTACGAGGGCTATCGGCCGCTGGTCTGCGCCGGTCGCGCCAGCCGCAGCCCGGCGCACGAAGCGCTCGCGCGCAGCATCACGGCAGCGCAGGCGGCGGCGTTCTACCGCTGCCTGGGCACGGCCACCGACGACCCCGAAGTGCGGCGGCTGCTGTATGGCATGAGTGGCGACGCGTCGGCGCACTTCGACTGTTTCCGGCGCATTTACGAGCGGCGCGGTCGAGGCGAGCGGCTGGGGCTGCTGGCGACGTACCGCACCATCGTGACCTGCGCAAGGCGCGCCCGCGATATAGACGTGCAGCTTGCGTTTTCGCGGCTCAACACTCCCCATTGGTATGGCAGCGCACCGTTTTCCGAACTTGGGTATCGGGACTTCGTATTGCGGATGGGCGAAGTGGTGCGCCGGCATGTGCCGCTCGGATTGGCGCAGCGCCTGCTGTTCAGGCCGTGGCTGCAAGCGCGGCGGCTGCCGCTTGCGCCGGTTCCGGCTTCCGCAGCGCGGGGCGGCCGTGCGTTGCTGCCGCCGCAATTGCAATTGGGCGCGTCTCCCCGGTAAGGTTGGGCCGCGCCGCACGACTATAATGGTATTGCGGTCGGGAATGGCGGACGCACCTGCCGCGGATAAATCGGCGATGCCGGCTGGGTTGCTCGACAGGAGCTCGATATGGAACACACCGGCCCAGGGGCCACCCAACAACACAGAGAGTTTGCGACACTCGGCGGCGGCTGTTTCTGGTGTCTTGAAGCGGTATACGACGGCTTGAAGGGGGTTACCTCGGTCGAGTCCGGTTACATGGGCGGCGGCACAGCGGATCCGACCTACGAAGAGGTTTGTTCCGGCCGCACCGGCCACGCCGAAGCGGTGCGAATCGCCTTCGATCCGGAGGTCGTGTCCTTCAGGGAAATCCTCGAGGTGTTCTTCGTGATTCACGACCCGACCACGGTCAACCGCCAGGGCAACGACTTCGGCACCCAATACCGCTCGGTGATCTTCCATCACACCCCGGAGCAGAAGGCCGTCGCGGAAGAGGTCATCGCGCGCCTCAACCAGGCGAAGCTGTGGGACGATCCGATCGTGACCGAGATCGCGCCTGCGAGCACGTTCTACATGGCCGAGAATTATCACCAGGAGTATTTCGCCCGCAACCCGTACCAACCCTACTGCCAGTTCGTGGTGGCGCCGAAGGTCGCCAAGTTCCGCAAGCAGTTCCTGGAGAAGCTCAAGAAAACGGGCTAGCAGCCTGTCGGACTTAGCATTCGACAGGCTGCTAACAGCAAAACCGCCTGCGGATTTTCAATGTATCCGGGATTAACAACCGCTCTTGCCCTTCAAAAGTACGCGAGCAGGCCAGAAATGAGGCTTTCACTGGCTTTTCCTACTGTATTCGTGCAGGCGGTTTTGCATTAGGAGTTTGTCCGACCCGAGTCCGACAAACTCCTGGCGGCTGTGCCGCATGGCCTACCAGCTTCCGGAGCTGCCGCCTCCGCCTGAGCTTCCCCCTCCGCCCGAAAAGCTGCCGGAGCTCGAGCTCCACGAAGAGCCGCTCGACCCGCCGCTGCCACCGAAGGTGAAGCCGCCGAGCGTCGCCCTGCCTTTGATCTTCAGGTCACGCCGCGCCTTCTCATACCACGACGAGCGAGCGATGAGCAGCTTGGCGGCCGGAAATGCGATGAGGTAGATGATGAGCAGCGTCAACGCGCCGCTCGTTCCTACCACGACGATCGGGAACATCGCCCAGAACGGGATCAGGAACAGATACAGGAACCACCCCATGCCCGGCGTCACAATGCCGATGATAGTGAATAGCCCGATGATGCCGAAGATGAATGCGCCGAACAGGATGCGCTCGGTAAGAGGCAGGTCGGGCGCCTGAATGCCGGTGAGGCCGGATGGCTGGGTGGCGGATGACGCGGCCGCTTCGCGCTCGCCGGTCAGGCCTTTGCCTTCCAGTTGCGCGATGATCGCTCTGATGCCGTCATCCACGCCCTTGTCAAAGTCGGCCGCCTTGAATCGCGGTGTCATCACGTTGCGGATGATGCGGCTTGCGGCGAGATCGGTAAGCGTGCCCTCGAGTCCATACCCCACCTCGATGCGCATCTTTCGATCCAATGGCACCACGACGACGAGCACGCCGTTGTCCTTGCCTTTTTGCCCCAGTTTCCACTCCTCGAAGACCCTAAGCGCGTATTCCTCGATGCTCTCGCCGTGGATGGTCGGGACGGTGAGCACGGCGATCTGGTTGCCGGAACTGTTCTCATGCGCCTTGAGGGTTGCCGCGAGACGCGCGCGGACCGCAGGGGAAAGGATTTCCGCATTGTCCACGACGCGGCCGCTGAGATAGGGAACCTCCGCGCCCGCCACGGGAAGCGCCGCGGCGAGCAGCAGCGCAGCGGCGAACCCCAGGTTAGGCAAGCTCGTCATGGGCCGCGCTCCTCAATCACAGTGTCGGGGATTTCGTTGCCGTGAGCGGCGGTCCCTGGCTGCTTGTCATGCAGCAACGCAGCCAATGCGGTCAGTCCGGCTTGGAACGCCGCCACGAGCCGCCGCCGTGCCAGCAGCGGCGTCATCTGTGCGACGATCGCTTGGATCTGCGCATTGCTGACATGCCGGCGTATGCCGGAATCGGGCAGGATAACGATCCTGCGCTCAAACAGGCTGACCAGGAGCAGCACGCCGATCCGGTCACGGGTCTCGAACACGCCACGCTCCAGGAACATCGCCAGCGCATACTGCCGCACCTCCGTCTCGGCGCGCGACCGGTCGAGGAACAGCCGCGCAAATGGCGGCGCGAATGTCGCCAGCAGACCGAGCGCGGCGCCCGCGCCCAGTATGACGACCACATCGAATACCGCGGACTGGACGCTTGCCCAATCCGGGTGCAGCAGCTCGTCCAGTATCACGAGCAGCGCGGCCACCGACGCCCCGAGGGCGAACGCTTTCCACGGGATTTCAGGATAGGCATCCGCCTTGCCGATGACGGCGGCGAGGATCTGGGCGCCGCTCTTCGCTTCAACTTCAGCGACTAGCTCGTTGATTCGCTGTTGCTCTTGTTCCGCCAGGTGCATCGCGCTTCCTCCCTTGCAGCCGGCATATTGTGAACGGGTCACGGCCGCGTTTCAAACGGCGCCGCGGATTCTCCGAAAGCGCGCTCTATTTGTCGTGGCTGCAACACCACGCGCAAGCGGGCATGTCGGGATGCTAAAAGAGATTGACAAGTGTGTTTCGTCTCGGCATTCTTGCCTCACCGTGCCAACGGTACAGGCAGGACAAACGAATCAGCGACCCCACAGACCACTAACGGGAGACACTCAATGGCTGCAAAGAAAAAGTCCAGGAAACCCGCTGCGAAGAAGAAGAGCGGAGCGAAACGCAAACCGAACGCCGCGTTCATGAAACCGATGCAACCGAGCGCGACGCTCGGCGCGGTGATCGGCAGTAACCCGATGCCGCGCACCGAAGTGACCAAGAAGATCTGGAATTACATCAAGCGCAACGGCCTGCAGGACACCAGGAACAAGCGCATGATCAATGCCGACGACAAGCTGAAGGAAGTATTCGGTGGCAAGCGTCAGGTGTCGATGTTCGAGATGACCAAACTGGTCAACAAGCACCTCAAGTAATTACCGCATGTTTCGCGGCCGGCGCCGGCGCTCGCGCGCCACCGCCGGCCATTTCTTTTGGCTGGCAGCCTGTCGGACTTGATGCAGCCGGTTTTGCCTTAGGAGTTTGTCGGGGCTAAGTCCGGCAAACTCCTGGCCCCCGCGCGTAATAGCCGCCCGCTGCGAGCGCCAGCGCACTGCCGGAGAGCAGCAGGAAGGTGAGGCGGTGGCCGATGCCGTCGATCAGGAATCCCGCCATCGTCGGTCCGAGGAAGCCCGAAGTGGAGAAACCCAGGGCGAGCAGGCTGAAATTACGCGCGCGCTCCTCCGGGCGCCCGATGACGCCGACCGTGAACGGCGAGGCGTCCAGGCTGATGGCGAACAACGATAATGTGACGCGGCTGCCGGCGAAGGCGAGATGCAGCAGGATCGCGAGCGCGACGACGAGGTAGAGGTTCACTTTCTTATTGAGCTTCGGGCCGGAACGGGCTGAGCGGTGCCGGACGTTTCCACGATGCTCAGCAGTTCGGCGTAAAGCCCGATTCTACCTGCCGCGTGGGCGGGACGTTCAACCTGCTCACAGCATGGATTGCCGGACTCGTGACGCCGGCCGCGACGCGGTGAGCGCCACGCCGCAGCAGGTTACGACGATGCCGAGAATGCTCAGGCCGGACGGCATCACCTCAAACATCGCAAGCTCCGGTACCACCGCGAAAATCGGTGTGAGATAGACGAGGCTCGTGACGCGCGTCGCCTGACCGCGGCGCATCAGGGTGTGCAGTGCGTTCACGGCGAGGATGGATGCGCCGATCACCAGAAACACGATCGCGCCGGCAAGCGCCCACGACCAGCGCACGCGCATGTCTTCCACGGCCCAGGCAAGCGGGGCGAGCACGATGATGGTGGCCACGAGCTGGACAACCGAAGAGGCGCGCAGATCGACCAGCGGACAGAAGACGCGCTGGTAGAGCGTGCCGGCGGTCACACCGGCGAGCGCGACTGTCATGCGAGCAGCGGATCGACCCAGCGGCGTTCGGATGACGGCGTGCCCACGCTCGAGCAGTGCGCAAAAAGTGCGAGAGTATACCCTAGGGAATAGACGCGCCGGGACCGGGGTCAGTACGGCCGCGCACCGAAGACCATGGGATGGAGCCACAGCACGAGAGCGTAGAGCGCCAGGCCCGCGAGCAGTCTGGCCCAGCCGATTTCGGCTGCGCTGAAGCGATTCCTGCGGGCTGCGATCGCGGCAAACGGCACGTTCGACGTGACGGCGGCGAAGCGCTGCCAGTCCGCGCCGAGCGCAACCTGTTTGCGGCGGTCGATCAGCGCCGTGCCGGACAGCGCGAGCGCCAGGAAGCCGCCGAAAAAAACGAGTGAAGCCGCATCGCCGCGTGCGAGGACGTGCGCTGCCGCCCATAGCGCGATGCCCCACATCATCGGGTGGCGCGTGATGCGCAGAATGCCGCGCGCGGGATCATCGGCCTTGAGCAAGCGTTCCTGGCCGACCAGCGTCGGATTGCGCGTCATGAGGCTGGCGGCGATCAGCACCATCGCCGCCGGCATCATGACGAGCGGCACATAGCGCAGCGCGGGCACGTGCCACAATCCGATGAACGGCGCGCGGTAGTAGGCGAAGATCATCGGGATCAGAGTGGCGACCGCGGCAGCGCTGTAGAGCACGAGGTAGCCGTTGTTTCCCAGTGCCTTGATGAGCCTTGCACGCAGCGGCGTGCTCGATATGAAGTGCGCCGCGAGAAACGCGGCGGTTGCGATCAGGAGCTTGGTCATTGGACTCATGCGTGACTCGAACGAGAAATATGAAGCCGCCGCGTCATTCCACTCCGCCGTCTCTCATCAGCGGCTGACCTGATTCCTGCCTTTGTCCTTCGCCCGGTAGAGCGCCTTGTCCGCCGCCTGGAGCACGTCGTTCGGCACGGCGAGCCGCCCGCTTCTTTCCGCGACGCCGGCGCTGACCGTCACCGATACCAACGCATCGGTATTCCGCGCGCCGCGGCGGCTCCTGCCCGAGCTGGCCCGCGGCGGACGGCCGGCCTCGCGCAGCGCGAGTTTGTGGCCCGCGATGTCCTCGCGCAGCGCTTCCAGGTGAGGCAGCGCCTCGTCGATCGACTTGCCGGGGAAGAGCACGGTGAATTCCTCGCCGCCATAACGGTAGGCCTTGCCGCCTCCGCCCACATGCGCGAGCTTCGCTGCGACCATCTTCAGCACCTGGTCGCCCACGTCGTGGCCGTAGCGGTCGTTGAGACCCTTGAAACGATCGACGTCGAGCATCGCTACCGTATAACTGCGGCCGAGTGCCGCCAGCCGCTCGTTCAGCGCGCGTCGGCTGGGCAACCCCGTCAGTTCGTCGCGGAATGCCATGCTGAAGGTGTCCTGCAGCACAGCCATGATGAGAATGAGCGCGGCGGCCGTAACAAACACCGAAAACACGTTGG
>MERG01000398.1:20878-24535 GCA_001771985.1 Betaproteobacteria bacterium RIFCSPLOWO2_12_FULL_62_13
AGCGGCCGTCGCCCCGGCTATTCCCAGATCGATCACCGAACGCGTGATGCGCCACGCCGCGAGACTGGTCACGAAGCTGATCGCGATCACCGCCAGACCGAGTTGCGGGATCGGGCTCGCCGCGAACAGCGCAGTCTCCACGAGCGGGCGGTATGCCCAGCCGACGGCCGTGGCATTGCGCGAAAGCACGACCCACGCCGCGAAGGCGAGCTGCAACGCGATCACCGCCATTCGCTGCAGGCCGTGCAGATTGAAAAAGCCGCGTTCCTTGAGCAGGCTCAGCGCCCCGAGGTTGAGCGGCACAAACACGCATAGCGCGGCGAACACGGCATACGCCACGAACTCATCCTGCCCGCGCTGCAGGAAAAACCGGAAGCTTGCATAGGCAATGGCAAGCGTCAGCACCGCAATCAACGGGCGTCCGCGCCGGAACGCGAGGCTTACCGTCAGGCCCAATGCAAGAACAATGTAAGGCCCATAAACCTTGAGCCCCGCAAGCGAAGAGGGTAGACCATTGACACCCGGAATCAGAGCATAGGCGGCCAGCAACACCACGCCAGGCATTGCGATATCGAGTAGTGCGGGGCGCAGCATTACGCGGCACTCTTCATCCTAGAAAAAGCTGTTAGCCACAGAGATCACAGAGTTCAATGGCGCTACCTTAAGCTGAAATGGGCGGACACTCGCGGGTACGGAAGGTGTGTCGTTCCCGCGCAGGCGGGAACCCATACGGCGCATCAGCTCATGTGAACCGTCCTATAGATTCCCGTTTGCACGGGAATGACAAGCGGCTTGGGTCATCATCCTCTCGGTTCGTGGAATTTGGCTTAAAGGTAGCGCCATTGATCACAGAGTTCTCAGAGGAAAATCGAGGATGGATGTGCTTTCCTTGGTTCACCAATCGGGTGGGGGCGATGTGATCAGGTGAAGTCCCTGAATCGCTCTTTGTTCTCTGTGCCCTCTGTGGCTGAATTGCGGTTTTCAGGATCAGAGCTTTCTTGGATACCGCTACGGCGCCAGCCGTTCGATACGCCAACGGCCGTCGCGCGTGCGGCGATAGCGCAGCCGGTCGTGCAGCCGATCCTCGCGGCCCTGCCAGAATTCTATCGTTTCAGGAACGAGGCGGTAGCCGCCCCAGTCGGGCGGGCGTGGAACGTCATCCGGATACTTGTCCGCCGCCGCGGCGACGCGCTGCTCGATGTCGGCGCGGTCCGCCAGCAGGTCACTCTGGGGTGAGGCCCACGCGGAAAGCTGGCTGCCGCGCGGGCGTGTCCTGAAGTATTCATCCGATTCGCGCCGCGACACCTTGGTGACAAGACCGTCGATGCGCACCTGCCGTTCGAGATTTCCCCAATTGAAGAGCAGGCTCGCGCGCGGGTTCTTAGCGAGTTCCTTGCCCTTGCGGCTCTGGTAGTTCGTGAAAAACACGAAGCCGTGCGCGTCGAAGTCCTTGAGCAGCACCATGCGCAGCGACGGGCGCCCACCGCTGGTCGCCGTGGCGAGGGCGGCAGCGTGCGGCAGCGGCCTCTCCACCGCGCGCGCCTCGTCATACCACTGCGCGAACTGCGCGATCGGGTCGTGCTCGACGTTTGCTTCGTTCAATTCCGGACGGATTTGTGCCACCGGCGGATTTTACCTCTCTATTGAGCTTTGCATAACTGCATGCCATCGCTCAATCCCTCATCCCCGCCCTTCCATCCCTCACTCCCGACCCTTCTCCCGGCGGGAGAGAGGAGGCTCGACCCACCCTTCTCCCCTCGGGAGAAGGGTCGGGGATGAGGGAACGGAAAAGGGAGATTCGAGGCGCAAATGGGCTCGCCCATTCCTGCGAGACTCAGTAAAGGCGAATCCGCGAAGCGCTGGAAGCAATCTCAAGAAAGAGCAAGATTCGGTGAGTAAGTATCTGGGTGACTAAACAACCCTCGGCTGTAAGCCGAGGGGTTTAAGCGGTGTCGGCTTGAAGCCGACTGCAAAGCGCCTCTGACTGTCATTCCCGAGTAGTCGGGAATCCAATTTCAGCGCACCACAGATTGGATGCCCGCCTCCGCGGGCATGACAGCTTGCTTTACGCTTTTCGCGCCGAAGCCTGCTCATGTTTGCTTCGCTCACATTTCGCAAAAACTTGCTTCGCCTGAAGCCTGCCCTCGTGAAAACGGGGGGCGAGGGATTTCAACCATCCCCGATGGGGACATTAAGTGATATCACCGGTCGCGTCTCTTCACCGTTTTTTGAGCGTCACGCCGGCGCCGGCGCTGTGCATGTTGAGGAAAACGGTTTCCAGCGCCGGGTTGGTCGTCACCGCCTCGAGGTAACGCGGATCGGGCGGCGGCGCCTGCATGTTGTGCGCCACGATCAGCCCGCCCGGCCGTACCAGAGGGCCGAGCTTCTGCAGGTAGTCAAGGTAGCCTTCCTTGTCCGCGTCGATGAAGACAAGGTCGATGGGGCCCGTGAGCTTGGTTACTTCGACGTGCGCATCCCCGAGCGCGAGCGTCGCTTGTTTGAGCAATCCCGCGCGGTCGAAGTTCTGGCTCGCCAGTTCGTGGCGCCCGCGATCGATCTCGAAGGTCGTGAGCCGGCCCCCGGTCTTCGCCAATGCGAGCAGGATCCACAAGCCCGAGTAACCGGTCGAGGTGCCGATTTCGACGACGTGCTTCGCGCCGATGGATTCCGTCAGTATGCGCAACAGCCGGCCATCTTCCTCCGGCACGCTCAAGTAGCGGTGGTTGCGATACACGTCCTCGAGCACTGCGAGCACGCGGTTTTCTTCCGCCGAGTTGCCGAGTGGCGCGCGCTCCGTGGCCCTGCGGCGCTCTTGTCCTTGCACTGGTGAAGACGGCATCGCCGCTGCGGTTCCCAGTGCGAGCGAAACGCGCAGCGCGGTACGACGTCCGGGTTTGAAAGATTTTTTCATGGCATGTCCTGTTACCGGTGGGAAAAACCTCAACATCGCCGCCGAGCGAGAAATTCTGCCAATATCCGCGCGGTGTGGGAACGGTCGTTTGCCTTGACGACGGTTTCCGGCGCGCCTTGGGCGACGATGCGACCGCCGGCGTCGCCTCCTTCGGGGCCGAGATCGATGATCCAATCGGCCTCGGCGATGATGTCGAGGTTGTGCTCGATCACCACCACCGTATTGCCCGCGTCCACCAGCCGATGCAGCACCCGGATCAATTGCTCGACGTCCGCCATGTGCAGCCCGACGGTAGGTTCGTCGAGAATGTAAAGCGTATGCTTTCCCTCACCCCTGGCCCCTCCAGCCCTCGCTCCTGACCTCTCTCCCAAAGGGAGAGAGGAAGCTCGAGCCTCCCTTCTCCCTCCGGGAGAAGGGTCGGGGATGAGGGACGGAGCGGGGAACGTGTGGACCTTCGCAAGCTCGGTGACCAGCTTGATGCGCTGCGCCTCGCCGCCGGAGAGCGTGGGGCTTTGCTGGCCCAGCGTGAGATAGCCGAGCCCTACATCCTGCAGCAGGGTCAACGCATGGTGGATGGAAGAGTGTGCGGCAAGAAACTGCACCGCTTCGTCCACGCTCATCGCGAGCACCTCGCCTATGGTCTTGTCCTTGAAGCGTATGGAGAGGGTCTCGGGATTGAAACGCGCGCCGCGGCAGGCTTCGCAGGTCACCTTCACGTCGGGCAGGAAACTCATCTCGATCTTCTT
>MERG01000399.1:0-2579 GCA_001771985.1 Betaproteobacteria bacterium RIFCSPLOWO2_12_FULL_62_13
CCACACGGTTCCCGGCGACCTCAACCGCGAGCTGCGCGAGACCTACCTCACGCGTGCACCCGAGGCGATCGAGTACCTCGAATCGCGCACGGCGCTCGCTTTCAAGCCGGTGACGTTCTACCCGGACTACTACCCGGATCTGCCCGGCGCGACCCTCGGCGGGCGGGTGCTGGAACCGGTGCCGTTCGACGGGCGCGAGCTTGGGCGCCACTTCAGTCTGCTGCGCCCACCGCTGCCCGAGTTCACACTGTTCGGCGGCATGATGGTCGACCGCGCCGACATCCCCCATTTCCGCAAAGCGTGGCGCTCGCCGCGTTCGGCGCTGCGCGTCGCGCGCGTCGTGGCGCGCCATGCGCGGGATCGCCTCTCGTTCGAGCGTGGCGCGCACCTCGTGCTGGGCAACGCGCTGGCGGCGCGTCTGCTCAAGGCGGTTGTGACGCTCGGTGTGAAGCTGCGCACCTCGACGCAGGTCGCCTCGCTCGCGATGGAGGAAAGGCGCGTCGCCGGTGTTGTGCTCGCGGACGGCACCCACTTGCGTGCACGGCGCGGGGTGGTCCTGGCGACCGGCGGATTTTCGCACGACGCCGAGCTGCGCGCCCGTTATCTCCCCGCCGAAACCGGACCGTCGTCCGCGGCCTGCCCGACGAATTCTGGCGACGGGCTGCGGTTTGGCCTCGCGGCTGGCGGCCGCATGGTCGAGGAGAACACGAACAACGCGTACTGGGCGCCGGTCTCGCGCTTCCGGCGCGCCGACGGGGCGCCGGCCGTCTATCCCCACTCGATAACCGATCGGGGCAAGCCCGGATTCGTCGCCGTGGACCGCCGCGGGCAACGCTTCACCAACGAGGCGGTCTCGTACCACGAGTTCGTCCAAGCCATGTTCCGCGCGCACGCGATCCCGGCCTATCTGATCTGCGACCGGGCAAGCTTGTGGAAGTACGGCCTGGGCGCGGTGAAGCCGTTCACTGTGTCTCTCGGCGCGCGTATAGCGAGTGGCTACCTCGCGCGGGCGTCTTCGATCCGCGCGCTGGCCGAGGCACTGGGCATCGACCCGGAGGTATTGGAGGCGACCGTGCTGCGCTACAACGAAGATGCACGCGCGGGGTTCGACCGGGCTTTCCGCAAGGGCGGCAACGCCTACGAGAAATACCTCGGTGATGCGGACCACACGCCCAATCCCTGCGTAGGTCCGATCGAGCAGGGCCCGTTCTTCGCGGTTGCGCTATACCCCGGCGATCTCGGCACGTCGGCGGGCCTGCGCACGAACGCGAACGCGCAGGTCCTGGACGCCGCCGGCGCACCGATCCCCGGCCTCTATGCCTGCGGCAATGACATGAGCTCGATCATGAACGGCGCGTACCCGGGGCCCGGCATCACGCTCGGGCCGGCATTGGCATACGGCTATATGGCAGGCCTGCACCTCGCGAAGGAATAATTGTACCCTGCCCCATTAACGCTTTGAACAACGCCTTGCACAAAGGAGCAAGAAATGAAAAAGGCAGTGAAAAGTCCCGTTGCGATCTTGCTGGTTGCTGCAATTGGCCTCTATTACGGTATGGCAGCGGCGCAGACCTATCCGTCCAAGCCGGTGCGGCTCATCGTTCCGTTCGCGCCGGGCGGGGCCGCCGATATCATCGGCCGAATAATCGCCACTCAACTGGCGCAGCAGTTGGGCGAGCAGATCGTCGTGGACAACCGCGCCGGGGCAGGTGGCGCACTCGGCGCTGAAATCGCGACGAAGGCGAAGCCCGATGGTTACACGCTGCTGATGTTCACTACCGCACATGCCATCAATCCGTCCTTCTACAAACTGCCGTACGATCCAGTCAAGGACCTTACCCCGGTCGCCAGGGCGGCGGCCGGGGTGAGTGCGCTCGTCGTCCATCCGAGCGTTCCCGTCAACTCGGTGAAAGACCTCGTCGCGCTCGCCAAGAAAAAGCCCGGCAAGATTAACTTCGGAACGGCGGGCATTGGCAGCTTCACGCACGTCTCGACCGGCCTCTTCAGGCTGTTGGCCGGCATCGATATCTTCATCGTGCCGTACAAGGGCGCCGGCCCCGCCACGATAGACCTGATCGGGGGGCATATGCAGGCCAGTATCAGCACGCTCTCGGCTTTCTTGTCCCATATCCAGGCCGGCAGGCTCAAGGTGCTGGGCGTCGGCGGAACGAAGCGCAGCACTGTGCTGCCCGGCGTGCCGACGATCGCGGAGGCCGGTGTGCCTGGATACGAAGCGAATGCCTGGTTTGGTGTCGCCGCACCGGCCGGCACCCCGAAGGCAATCGTCGACAGGCTGAACAAGGAGCTCTCCGTAATCGTGACCACAGCCGACGCGAAAAAGCGGTTGCTGGACCAGGGTGCGGAGGTGGGCCATATGGGCCCTGCCGAGTTCGGCCGATACTACGCGGCAGAGCTGGCCAAATGGGCACGGGTCGTAAAGGAGGGCAACCTCAAAGCGCAGTAGAAGCAACGGACAGAAAGGAGTTCTCGAGGAAACGGGAATTTCGCAACAATAAGGACTTCTGGGCCGGCATGATGTTGACTGAAGGGTGCCATTGGGTGGAGAAATGTAGTGCGAT
>MERG01000399.1:2638-15947 GCA_001771985.1 Betaproteobacteria bacterium RIFCSPLOWO2_12_FULL_62_13
TTTGATCTCGGTGTTGGCTGCGGTAACCCCCTCGACCAGGGCTTCGAGTGGCGCCTCTTCCTGGAAAGCAATCATCAAGACGTCGTTCGTACTGCCAAAACTGCCCGACCCGAGGTGTGGTTCCGTGCCGTGGCCCTTTCCTTTGACCTGATCCCAGCGCGTGTAGTAATCGATGCCGATGTCCTTGAGAAGCTGCATCACGCGGGAATTGACATATTCGTTGTAGACAACAAAAGCGATTTTCATGCGATTACCCTCCTCAAATCGGGCAGGTTATGGCAGGTGATCCAAAACGCTCGATCCAGAATCGACTTTTCCTTCAGGCGGATGGTTCGAAACTTCGTCTTGCCGCCCCCGGTTCGCCGGACTTGAACCAGACATTCTCAATAATATACTACCTGGCGCCGAACCCGCATTCGGCAAAGAGAGGGATTGGGCGCGGCGCACGCTGGCGGCCCACAATCGGGTATCATTATGAGCACACGGCGCCGCCAACCGGGGTCGTACCTGCTGTTTCGCTTCAACCCAACAATCGGAGAAAAGGCATGAATGCATCACGTTTTTCGCGTCAGTCGTTGTTGACGCTGTTTCTGACTGTAGCCGCCGCCGCTGTTTTCGCGCAGGCACAGCCGGCAAGAAATGAATACGAACCGCAAGTCGGCCAGGAAGGCAAGGACGTCGTGTGGGTGCCGACCCCGCAGGCGTTGGTGGACAAAATGCTCGACATGGCGAAAGTCACTCCGGCGGATTATGTGATCGACCTCGGTTCGGGCGACGGGCGCACCGTCATCACCGCCGCCAAGCGCGGCGCCCGCGCCCTCGGCATCGAGTACAACCCGGACATGGTCGAGCTCTCGAAGCGCAATGCCGCCACGGAAGGCGTCAGCGACAAGGCGCGCTTCGCCAAAGCGGACCTCTTCGAGAGCGATTTCTCGCAGGCTACCGTGATTACCATGTTTCTGCTGCCTGATATCAATCTCAAGCTGCGCCCGACGATACTCAATCTCAAACCGGGCACCCGCATCGTGTCGAATTCCTTCACGATGGGCGATTGGAAGGCCGACCGCACTGAAACGGTAAGTGACGGCTGCACTTCCTACTGCACGGCCCTGCTCTGGATCGTCCCGGCAAAGGCCGGGGGCACATGGCAGCTCCCGCAAGGCGAGCTCACGCTCAAGCAGGAGTTCCAGATGGTCTCAGGCACGCTCAAATCCGGAGCCACTACCCTGCAGATCACGAATGGCAGGCTGCGTGGGGACCAGATCAGCTTTAATGCCGGCGGCGCCCGATACACCGGCCGCGTGACCGGCAACACGATCGAAGGCACCGTGAAGTCGGGTGGCAACGCCAGCAGGTGGAGCGCAACCCGCGTTCGCAAGCTTTCGATGCTGGATTCCTGGAGCCGCTCGCGTCCAGAAGGTGTGGGTCGGGTTGCCGCATCGGCGGCTGCCTGACGCCTGTCTGCGTGCGGTCACGCACAGGCAGGCCAAGTGGATGTCGGGGAACGCTGCGCGTACCCGGACCACGTCCAATTCCGCCCAAAATCCTGAAACAGGATCACCGCCACCAGTCACTGGCCGTCCCGAAGGAAGGCCAGGGAGGACGCCGCCGTGCGTTCGAGGCTGTTCTCCTTGTGCTTGCTGGCGATCGACCTGCAGCGACCGACAGACATCCCGAGTACGCTATATTTAACGAAACTTCAATCCCCCGAAGCACCCGGGGGATTGCTTCAGGCCGCTACGTGATCGCTTCAAACACAGGAGAAAATATGACTGCCACCGCTGTGGAAAACCGAACGATTTTGCTGTACGAACCCGTCGCGGACGAAGCCAGCGACCAGGATCGGCTGGCGCAGCGACCGCCTACGTTAAATGGAAGGGTGATAGGTCTGCTCGACAATACCAAGGACCTCGTGGACACGCTGCTTGGCGAGGTGAAGACGCTTCTGCAAAATGACTTTCCCCAAACCGATTTCCGGTACTTCCGGAAGGAGTCCGTGAGCGGCGCAACCCCCGAGCTGATGGAGCAGGTTTCAACGTGCGATGCGGTCGTCACCGCGGTGGGCGACTGAGGGTCGTGCTCGTCGTGGAGTGTCCGCGACAGTATGACTCTGGAGCGCCGGGGCATTCCCACGGCGACTTTCGTCACCCACGTGTTCTCCGATTACGCGCGAGGCCTGTGCCGGATGCAAGGGATGGAGGCGCTGCCTATCGTCGTCATCCCTCATCCCGTCGCATCCCGCCCGTTGGACGAGTTGCGCCAGAAGGTCCGCGGTGTCCATGGGGAGCTTCGGGCGGCACTGACCGGGAAGCAGTAACCCTTTCGAATATTGGTCCGGATTCCGGTAAGACCGCCGGATCAAGACTCGCGCGCAGTTGAGGAGTGCATATGAACGACGCCAGTCCCCTGGGTTCCCGCCAGTTCGAAGCGGACGATTCGCTTGAGCGGTTTTTCGAATTTTTCGATCTCTGTTACGAGCAGGGCTGGACGGACGGCCTGCCCGTTTGCCCGCCCACGGAGCGCGCGGTCAAGAACATGCTCCGATTCACCGACAGGGGCCAACATGAAGTGGTGGCCGTAATCCCTCCGCGCAACGGAGCCGCGACCGTGGAGAAGGTCGCGATCAACGCGGTCATGGCCGGCTGCCGGCCAGAGTACCTGCCAGTGCTGATTACCGCAGTGGAGGCGATGGTCCAGCCGGAGTACAACCTCTACGGCCGGCAGACTACCACCCACCCCGGAGCTCATCTGCTGATCATCCACGGCCCAATTCGCAGGGAACTGGATGTGAACTGCCGGCAGAACGTGTTTGGCCATGGGTGGCGGGCGAACGCGACGATGGGCCGCGCGCTGCGTCTCATCCTGATCAACATCGGCGGCAACAAACCCGGCGTCACCGACATGGCGACGCATGGGCACCCGGGAAAGTATTCTTACTGCATCGGGGAGGATGAGGAGGGAAGCCCGTGGAGTCCGTTGCACGTCGAGCGCGGTCTCGCGCCGGAGACCAGCGCTGTCACCCTGATCTGTGCGGAGGCGCCGCACAACATCAACGATCAGGTAAGCAAGACACCGCACATGTACCTGGGGTCGGCCGCTTCGACGATGGCCACGCTGGGCGGAAACGCGCTCTACCTCAGCGGCCACCGCAGCGAGCACATGCTGGTGATGTCTTCCGAGAGCGCGCACTGGCTTGCCGAGTTCGGCTGGTCCAAGGACGACGTAAAGATGTTCCTCTTCGAGAAGGCGAGAAAACCTCTACGGGAGCTGCGTGATCGCGGCGGCTGGGGGAAGTGCCCGCCGCCCAAGTTCGTGGATCCCAACGACGACGATGCCACCGTGCCCATCGCGGCTCGTCCCCAGGACATTCTGGTGGTTGTCGCCGGCGGGCACCAGCGGCACATGAACGCGATCCTGACCGCGGGCTACACCCTGAGCGTCACTCGTCCCATCACGTTCAAAAACGGACAGCCGATTCGCTCGACGCAGGACTTTCTTGGATGAACCCTTGCCCGCTGGTCTGATCCGAATTCCCGGAGGCCGAGAATTCCTTTCTCAAGTCTGAAGATTAGAGTAAGAAACGGGCGGCGATGGCGCGCCAATCGCGCACAGCCTCAAGGTGCATGAACACATCGTGCACCTGCCGTGCCAGCGCTTCGCCCCAGATCGGTGTTCCCAGCTCAAAAAACTTGCGCGTCAGCTCTTCCTCACGAATCGGATTTGCCGGCTCCCCCTTTGTCATGGTGCAACGTCCAGTCAATGCTGTGCCATCTTTGAGCGTTACCACGACGTCACATTTTTGCTCTCGCGGATATGCAGCGGAATAGGCCGGGTTCTCCCTTACCTCGACGCGCGCCGCCAGCCGCCGGATGACCGGGTTAGCGACCGCGGCCTCGCTGAAGCTTTCCAGTCCGGACCGACGGTGGTAAAGAATTGTGGCGATTGCAAATGGAATTGAAAATTTGGCGCCAAAACTACTGGTCACGAGCTGCTGTGCTTTGCTTGCCGCCCGCCGATACGTGCTGACCTCGATCGTTTGTATGTGCGCCGTATCAATACCTTGGGGCGGCAGTCTAGCCATCAGGTCCTCCAAGGCGTCGATCGCGGTCTGAATCGTCCGTGCCGTGGGGTGCAGTTTGAAATAACCGTCGGCGACTACCCATTCGTCACCCAGACCAGCGACGACTGCACCGCGATCGAACTGCTCGGCGAGTATTTCGCCGAAAGTCGTCGCCACCCCGTCGCGTTCTCCGGAAAATCCGCATTGGACCAACTGTGCCGCGATCTGGCCCATGTAGCCGCTGTGTCCTGTGTATATATTGCGTACCGTGGCGCCCTCGGACAGCGTACGGTAGCTTGTCGCCATGCTCATGGAAGCCGCGACATTGAAGAGGGCGAGCGTTTTCCGTTGATCGAAACCGAAAAGGCGCCCAACCGCGATGGCGGCGCCAAGCACGCCAAACGTTCCGTGCGGATGGACGATCTCCCGCATGTGCGCGGCGCGACTGATTCGCGAAGATACTTCGTAGCCCAACGTCACCGCGGTGAGCAACGCTTCGCCCGTCATCCCGTGTTCCTGTGCCACTGCAAGGGCGGCCGGAACGACTTGAATCCCGGGATGGCCTTTGGCGTATGTGTTACCTTCATCGAGTTCGAGCCAGGTGCCGGCGGTACCGTTGAGCAACGCCGCGTCGAGCGTTGCCGCGCGGCGACGGGCGCCGATTACCCATGCGTCCCCCGGCGTGGCGTGCGCAAGGTGGCGCGCGACGAATGCCTGCATCTCTGCGGTCTGCATTCCGGCAGCGATTACCGGCACGCAGTCAGCGATTACCCAGCGGGTCCGCTCGATCACGCTCGACGGGAGGTCAGAGATGCGGATACGGCAGACGAAGTCGGCAAGTGCCCGCAGGTAGTCGGGTGCGGAACCGACGTTCATCGCTTTTCTCTTCTCTTTGATCGGGGATCGGATGGATCCGCGGCTGCGCCGCCGGGTTCGTCTTTTCCGTCGTGTGGGCTACTGAGTTGACCCGCTTTCGATCACTTTGCTGACCGGGATATGGGGAAGAATCTCGAGCGAGAAACCCGGCAGATACACGGCATGGATTCCTGTTCCACCCATCACACCGATCTGGATCTCATCGGGGCTATCCACGAGCGAAACCTTGCCCCCCACAACGCGTCCCTTTTCTTCCATTATCGGCAAATCGGTCTTCCTGAAGTGTGACGTCGGCAACAGGCTGTATTCATAGAGCATAGCCTTGGCCTGGGACTTTGAAATACCTGCATCCGCCAGCAATCGCGTCCGTTCGGGATTGAACAGCACCAGGCACGAGGTGTTGCCGGCGTATAAAGCCGTGTTGCCTATGGAGACCATGGACAGCGCCGTGTGCTCCAAGAGGGCTTGCGCGGACTGCGCCCAATCCAGCGGAGCAAGCAAGGCGATGTAGGAAGTCGCGCGGAATACGGATATGACGCTCTGGACATTACTGAATCCCCGTTCGACGTGAAACGGCTCCCACGCCGAATTTTCCTCGTCCTCTCCAGCGCAGAAAGTATACTGCAGCGGCGAAGAAAAACAACTGCGCGCATAGCCGCCCGGAGACAGGCCTCCCATGTTGATCATTACGAGACGGATCGCTCTGCCAATGGTGGAATTGGCTCTCCAGCCAGGCCCGAGACAACCGATGCCGCAATTGAGATTGATCTCTTGTCTTACGGGCCCGTTGATTAGGAAGAACGGCGTCTCGGGTCTCATGCCGACCAGGAGCCTCAAGGGAAACGACGGATCGTTGATTGCTTCGACCGCCGCGACGACGGTTGGAAAGTACTCGGGAAGGCACCCGGCCATCACGGCATTCGCGGCGATGCCTCGAAGCGATGCCGGCCCCTTCCGTGGCGGCATCACGGCGATGACCTCATCCGGATCCCGGTCGACGGTGGCGAGAAATCGACCTATCCGCTCGGGTGTCGGTGGGATCACCGGCAGGCCGTCCGTCCACCGGTTTTCGTAAGCGACATGGAAGAAGTCGCCATATGGATCATCCACTGAGGTGACGGGCACCCGAACGGTATTAGCCATTGCTCTCGAAGGTTACAGTGAAAAATCGCTCCAAAAAGATTGACATGCTCATCCGATCCACCTGGCGATTGCCGTCGGTGTAGCCGACAATGTCATCACGGCAGATTCTGGGCGGCGAGCTAAACGTATCGACCACTCGATCCGGGCAAACCACCTTGGTGTAGCTACGAGCCGGAGTCACACAGCGATTCCACCAGCCTGGCTAGCAAGCCGTTTACGCGCTCATGAATTTCGGACTCGTTCAAGTACATGACGGGATTCGCCGTCACCAGTACGGGTATGTCCGGATAACCCAAAGACCTGAGAATCTGGTGCGCGGGCTTCTCGAAGTTGTCTGTTACAACGACGGTTGCGGGGATGCCCCTCTTTTCAAATTCGACACATGCGTGGCAACTCCACAGCGTGC
Source organism: Betaproteobacteria bacterium RIFCSPLOWO2_12_FULL_62_13 (assembly GCA_001771985.1). Taxonomy (GTDB): domain Bacteria; phylum Pseudomonadota; class Gammaproteobacteria; order Burkholderiales; family SG8-41; genus DSOT01. Next base: position 9,124 of record MERG01000399.1, read on the forward strand.
ATCCCCCTCAGTCCCCGATGCCTGACACCATCAACTCGCACTCTCGGGCAAACGCATCCAACTCGCGACCTATTTTTCCTGCACGTTCAGGATGGTTGAACGCCCAATCGGAACGGTCGCGCATGAACGCACGCTTGACGCCCGTTTCTTTTGCGAGTCGCTGCGCCAGCGCCTCCAGGAAAGGGGATGAAATAGCCCTGAAATTCGGCAGCAGCGCAACGGTTTTCCCTTTCAGGCTCCTTGGCCTCGATGGATGAGTGGACGCCGATTCGTTCTCATCCTGGTAATCCGCCACCGGCACGACGATGTCCAGGAATGATTGTTTCGCTTTTTCCGCCATACGTTAGCCTTTGCAGCCAATTATCGCGTGATCTTGCTGCCGTTGTTCCCCTTCTTCGTGCACTTCACGTCTGCGGCGTGCATTTCATCCTGTTGCAAAGTATGAATATTATCCAATGTTGAGTCAACAAAGACGGTGGATCATTCCCCCGCCCGGAAAAGCTTTTTTTCCCCAGTTTCTGAAATTGGTTCGGCGATCTTCACAAATCAAATGAGTTTCGTTGACGGCATGGTGCGCCAGACTTCGGCCCGGTTGCCGCATTTGCGCAGCGCCCGTATCGTTCGCAACACCGATTGTTAAGGCAACTCAACGAACTTGAATGCCCGTGGTCTCAATTACTTTGGCCCAAATTTTGGTTTCCGCCTTGATTTGCGCAGCGAACTGCTTGGGGTCTTTGACCGCGATCTCGAGGCCCAATCGTAAATACTGTTCGCGCACGTCGGCCAGTTGCAATGCTTTCCGAACAGCTTCATACAGAATATTGACGATTCTGGACGGGGTCTTCGCGGGCACCAGCAGTCCATACCACGAACTCATTTCGAATCCAGGGAAACCCAATTCCGCGATCGTACGAATGTCCGGTGCCGTCGCGGCGCGTTTCGGCCCGCTCACCGCGAGCGCCCTGAGCTTGCCGGCCTTGACGTACGGGATCGACGACGGCAGGCTGGCAAACTGCACTTCCACCTCTCCGCCAAGCTGCGCCGTAGTGGCCGGCCCGCCGCCTTTGTATGCCACGTGCACTATATTCACGCCCGTTCTCGCCTTGAACAATTCTGTAACAAGGTGCGACGCGCTGCCGATACCGGATGACGCATAGTTCAGGGTACCCGGCTTTGCCTTCGCGAGATCGATGAATTCCTTCAGCGATTTCGCCGGCACCGACGGGTGCAGCACGAGCACGTACTGCCCTTCAACGAGGTTGATGACCGGCTGCAGATCTCTTGCGACATCGTACTTCAGCTTATAGAGCATGGGATTCGCCGTGAGCGTAGTACTGAATCCAAGCAGCACCGTATACCCGTCAGGATTGGCTTGCGTCACGATTTCCGTCGCGATATTCCCTCCTGCACCGGGACGGTTGTCCACCACCATTTGTTGGCCCAGATCCTCGTAAAGCTTCGGGGAAATAATGCGCGCCACTGCGTCAGAACCACCGCCGGGCGGGAAACCCAATACCACCCGTATGGGGCGTTCCGGAAACGCCGAAGGTGAGGTCGCTCCAACAGCAGCACCAAAGGAATTTATCGCCAAAACCCCAGCAACGGCTAATACCCGATACACACTTAAATGGTGAGTCATAAGGAACCTCCTCGCTTAGCGGTGTCGGGATGCTTGAATCGTCTCACTGTGCATAAATCCAAGCATAGACAAGTCAGCTAACCTTTACAATTGCGAGGGAACATGAACCTTCGATCAGATATAGTTGCTTTGTCCGTAGGGTTTATCGGAACCGCATGGTGCAGCGGATTGCATGCGTAGAGAGAGGACGATAATTTTCTCCATGTGACAAAGCGAGTGCGATGTCGACACCACGGCGCGCGATACTCTCACTTTTCAGTGGGATGCCGGCTGTTTGGAGGCGATCGGTTATACTTTCAACGGAGATAGCCGCGAGTTTTGTAAGATTCCGAGGGGAATTTGATGACGTCGATAACTGCGAAAAAGCCGGCAATGCGGTTGAACGAATTAACCGCGACGGAAATCGTCTCGGCGATTGCCGACGGCAAGACTACCTGTGAAGCGGTGGCACGCGCGTGCCTTGACCGTATCGCGGCGCGCGAACCGCAGGTGCAGGCGTGGCAGTACCTTAATTCCGAACAGGTGATCGCCCGGGCGCGAGCGCTCGACAAGAGCGGAAGGCGGGGCCCCCTTCTTGGCGTCCCGTTCGGCATCAAGGACATTATCGACACCTGTGACATGCCGACTGAATACGGCTCGCCAATCTACAAGGACCATCAGCCCAAGAACGACGCCGCGTGCGTGGCGCTCGGCCGCAAGGCGGGCGGGATTTTGATGGGCAAGACGGTGACCACCGAATTTGCCAACCTTACTCCCGGCAAGACGCGCAATCCGTTTGACCCCGCGCGCACGCCGGGCGGTTCCTCGAGCGGTTCCGCGGCAGCGGTGGGCGACAACATGGTGCCGCTCGCGATCGGCACTCAGACCACGGGATCGACGATACGGCCCGCTTCGTTCTGCGGCGCCTTTGCTTATCGCCCGACCTATGCGGACTTGCGTTGCTCCGGTGTGAGAGAGGTGGCGGGCTCGCTCGACACGTTGGGACTGGTCACGCGCTCTATCGAGGACATCGCGCTCTATCGCGACGTGCTGCTCGGCATTGAGCCGCAGCCGTTGCCTGCGGAGAGCGGGGTGCCGCGCATCGGTTTCTGCCGCACGCACCTTTGGCCGATACTGGAGCCATACACCCGGCAACTGCTCGAAGACGCGGTGGAAAATCTCGCACGGGCCGGCGCGAAAGTGGTCGATTTGACGTTACCGTCCGAATTCGAGAGCATCGAGGACGCACACCGCTGGATTTCGAGCTTCGAGTTCGCGCGTAATTTCACGTGGGAAATCGACAGCCATTGGGAGCAAATCGGCGAGAGGGTGCGCGAGGGGCGCATCAAGGATGGGCTTTCGTGCAGCTTCGAGCGTTACATCGAATCGCGCAGCTTTGCCGAAAAATGCCGCGCAATGTTCAGTGACGTATTCGGCGATTGCGACGTGCTGCTCGCCGCATCCGCCGTAGGTGAAGCGCCGATCGGATTGCATTCGACCGGCAACGTGCGGCCATCCGCAATCTGGACGACGATGCACGTGCCGGTAGTGACGCTCCCGGTGTTCAAAGGTCCGAACGGCCTGCCGGTCGGTGCGCAACTCGTTGCCAGGCGCAGCGACGATCGCAGGCTCTTTGCCGCAGCACGCTGGGTTTACGGGCAACTGGTATAGACGCGCCTAGCCCTCAGGCCAACCCCTTTGCCGTAAGACGCGAAAGAGGTTTGCGAAGAGACGGGTAACGCTAGGAGTCATCGCTTTCGCGAAGGCGCGCCTCGCTGAACTACGCTTCGTCCGGTGCCGAGCGACGATGACGGCAATAGTTGAACCTTGACCGGTTCTCCTTGATCTGAAACCCCGTGCGCCGAAAACATCCTCTTTCGCCTTCAGGACTTTCACGCTCACGCGCGCGCAAAAATATCTCTTAGTTCTTCGCGATGCCTGGTATGGGCGAGGGCGACCATCAGCAGGATACGAGCCTTGACGCCGCTCAGGTATCCCGCCGATATGGCGCCGTGCTCGACGACGCTGCGCAAGGATCCCGGATATCCCTTCGACGGATGAGGCGGGCCCGCCAGGTGACGCGAGCTGATCACGACCGGTATTCCCTCACGCAAGGCGTCGCATACGCCATGGTAGAAGGGCAGATTCAGGTTTCCAGCGCCGACGCCGTCGACCACGATGCCGTCGACTCGATTTTGTATGCACGCACGCAACAAAAGATCGTTCGAGCCCTGCGTCATGACGACGAACTGGACATTAGTCTTCACATGGTCCACTTCGAGATGAACGCGTCGCTCGGGCCGGCTGAAATAGATCACGCCTTCCTTCGAAACCATGCCTATTCTTCCGGCGTCGCGCGAAGTGAAAGCGTTTATGCTGTACGTATGGGACTTGACAGCTTCACGAGCCGAATGAATTTCCCCGCCCAGTGCGACTAGAACGCCGCGCTCGACGGAGGCCGGGTCCGCTGCAATTTTTACGGCATAAAGCAGATTCCGGGGTCCGTCGGAATCCTTCTCATCGAAATCCCTCTGGCTGCCTGTGACCACTACTGGCTTGCTCGCGCCCAGCGTAATATCGATCATGTAAGCGGTTTCTTCGAGGGTCGCGGTGCCGTGAGTCACCACCGCGCCCGCGACCTTCTCGTCTGCCAGCAGCTTGCGCAGCGTGTCCCGGAGCGCGAAGACAGTCGCGGTGTCTATGCACGGACTATTGACTTTTGAGTGCTCTACGGCGTGGATTTCGGCGATGTCACGCAGTTCGGGAACAGCCGCTATGAGCTCCTCGGTGCTCGCGGCCGCGACAACGCCGCCAATCTTGGGATCGTACCTCGATGCGATGGTTCCGCCCGTACCTACGATCCAGACTATCGGTTTCGGCATCGGTCTTCCCCCCGGGCCACAGGCCCTCACCTTCTCGTTTCGGATGGTCAAGAATCCGCAGCAACAAATATACAAGAAGACAAACACGGGAAACAACAACGGACTCCCGTACACCCGCGTACGCAGTTTGACCATTATTGCCCGGAGACCGCCGACTGGGTAAAGTGGTGCTCACCCTTTAGCCGCTCGGAGGTTGTTTTCTGGAGGGGAAACATGGCCATCACGCTGATCGAGAATTTCCGCGCAGCCTTCTATGCGCCATTTTATGCGTCGTGTGCTCTGGGTGCGTATGCGGAGGAAGGGCTTGAAGTCAACGTCAAGACGTCATTGGGCGCGGCTCAAACGATCCAGTCACTGCTTTCCGGTCAGGGGGAGGTGTCGTGGGGCGGCCCCATGCGGCTGATGGGAGCGCTTGAATCGGATCCCGCGCGCGCGCCTGTCGTATTTTGCGAGGTTGTGGGCCGTGACCCTTTTTTTCTCCTCGGTCGCGAACCGAGCGCGGAGTTCCAGTTCAGGAACCTCCTGGGTAAGAAGGTTGCGACGGTCAGCGAGGTACCCACGCCCTGGATGTGCCTTCAGTACGATCTTCATCTCGCGGGAGTAGATCCGTCGAAAATCAGTAGAATCCCGGCACGTTCCATGCTGGAGAACGTGTCCGCGCTTCTTTCAGGAGAGGTCGATGTCATCCAGGTGTTCCACCCGTTCGCCCGACAATTGGTGGAGCAGGGTTCGGCGCACATTTGGTATTCGGCAGCGGATCGAGGGCCCACTTCCTACACCACGCTCAATACAACAAGGGATTTCATCGAACGAAATCCGGAAGTTTTGCTCCGAATCTCCCGCGCCATGTATCGGACGCAAAAGTGGATCGAGGCACACGGCGGAAGGGACTTGGCCGAAGCCGTCGCCGCCTTCTTTCCTGAGATTCCCATTCCGACCTTGACCGCGTGCTACAACGACTACAAGGCGCTGGGGATTTGGAATCGGACACCCATATTGTCGCGGGAAGGTTTTGAGCGGCTGCGCAACGCGGGATTATCCACCGGGCGCCTTCGGAGAAATTTTTGCTATGAGGAATGCGTTGACCTGCGGTTTGCGGGGCAAGTAGTGAGGGAAGACCCGCCCTCTCTGTAAGACCCTTTACGGCGCCTTGAGGCCCGCCTGCCGGATCACCTTCGACCACTTGCTGATTTCTGTGGTGATCATCTTCTCGAGTTCCTCGGGAGTACTGCCAACGATCTCGGTGCCATGCGCGGCGAGCCGGCCTTTCATGTCCCGAGACCTTATTGCCTTCACGAGTTCCCGATTGAGCCGCTGAACGATCTCTCGCGGTGTCCCGGCCGGGGCCAGGACGGCATAGAATGGCTCTACGTCGAAGCCCGGCAAGCCCGACTCGGCGATCGTTGGAACCTTCGGCAGGACTGCCGATCGCTTCAGACTCGAGATTCCCAAAGGTCTCAATTTGTTGGCCTTGATTTGCGGCAGCGCGGGAATCACGTTGCTGAAACTCAGGTCGGTCTCACCGATCATGACGGACAGCGTTCCGGGGGCGGCGCCTTTGTACGGCACGTGAACCATCTTGACGCCGGCTTTAATCTGGAATAATTCGGCCGACAGATGATTCGTGTCGCCGGGCCCCGACGAAGCGAAATTGAGCTGGCCTGGCCGTGCTTTCGCAAGCGCGATAAGTTGCTTGACGGAACGTGCCGGCACGGATGGGTGAACGACCAGCACATAAAAATCGGATGCCAGGAGCGATATCGAGGCGAAGTCCCCAGGCGATTGGTAGGGCAGCTTCGGAAACAGGGCGGGGGCGATGACCATTACGGTGGCGGTGGCCATCAGCAACGTATAGCCGTCAGGCGTGGCGCGCGCCACAAATTCCGTCCCGATCCGCCCGGCGGCGCCGGCGCGGTTGTCAACGACGACCTGCTGTCCCAAGGTAGCGGTCAGCTTGTCGGCAACCAGGCGTGCCATCAGATCTGTGCCTCCGCCGGGGGGGAACGGTACCACCATCCGCACCGGTTTGCGCGGGTAGGCTTGCGCATGAACGCTCGCCGTACCGCAGACCAGCGCTGTAGCGTAGATTGCGAACGCCGCGGCCAGTGAAGCTCTAAGCGACGTTTTCATCTGCATCCTCCTCCTCGGTAACTCCAAGGCACTCGCGCGAGAAGCCCGCGCGGGGAAATCTAGCTCAAAACAGGATTCTTGGCCTTGTGCAATATAGTATGAGTCTGCACGGGGGGACGTAGTTCCAACGAGGTATGAGTCTGAAGCGAAGTGATTGGGTCGATCATTCAGGGCATGGTGATCGACATGAACGA
>MERG01000400.1:0-425 GCA_001771985.1 Betaproteobacteria bacterium RIFCSPLOWO2_12_FULL_62_13
TGCACCAGTTGGGCCCCGATCCGCAGCGGCCCAAGGCGCGCTTTCCGGGTGGCTACGGCGGCGGAATGATCTACTATTGCGCGCGCCGCACGGTGGTGTTCCGTACCGAGCACACGCGGCGCTCGCTGGTAGAGAGGGTGGATTTCATCTCCGCCGCGGGCAGCACGCCGCCGGACGTTCTGCGGCTGGGCCACCCCAGCAAGGTGGTGACGCCCAAAGCGACGTTCCGCTTCGAGAAGGACGCGGGCGTGCTGAAGCTGGATACGATCCATCCGCCGTGGACGCTGGACGATATCCGGGCGAATACCGATTTCGATGTGGAAGCGAGCGGGCCGATTCCGCCGACGCCCGCGCCCAGCGACGAGGAGCTGCACGTGCTGCGGCAGGTGATACGCCGCAAGATGATCGACACCGGCACCTACGCC
>MERG01000400.1:449-24023 GCA_001771985.1 Betaproteobacteria bacterium RIFCSPLOWO2_12_FULL_62_13
CGCCGCAAGATGATCGACACCGGCACCTACGCCGAGTGGGCGGAAAAATCCCTGGGAAATGAAGGCGGTGCCAGTCATCGATCTGTCAGGAAGCGGTGAGACGCTCGAATCCACCTAGTCGGGACTGGCGGGCCGGGTTACCTTTCTTCTACGGCTGGCTCATCCTGGCCGGCAGCGTGGTCTCCCTGGGGCTCACCTACTCCGTCATGTACTCCTTCACGGTGTTCTACGTAGCCCTGCTGGAGGAGTTTGGGTGGGGCCGCGGCGAAGCGGCCGGGGTCTACTCCGTATTCATGATAGTTACCGGTGTCGGAGCCTTGGCGGCGGGTGCTCTTTCCGATCGGTTCGGACCTGGCCGCGTAATCGCTGGCGGCGCGACCTTGCTGGCAGTTGGGCTCCTCTTTTGCAGCCGGCTCACAGAGTTGTGGCAGTTCTATCTGTCCTACGGGGTTCTGGTCGCCCTGGGGGTGACCCTGGCCGGATGGACGCCCTGCGTTACCATCGTCAACCGGTGGTTCTCTGCCAGACTCGGGCTCGCGCTCGGCATCGCCTCGGCCGGGATCGGCGTTGGAATCATGGTGGTGGTTCCCCTCGTTCAAATCCTGATCAGCAACTTTGGGTGGCGCGCAGCCTACATTTCGCTCGCCGGTATAGTGTTCCTCGGCCTGCTGCCGGTCGGCCTGATAGTGCTTCGGGGGCGACCTGAGGATCTGGGTCAGCAGGTGGACGGTGCTGGATCTGCCTCCGTTGGCCCGACGAGAGCCGGTAAGCTGCCCACCAAGAGGGGAATGGAGGTGGTGGACCCGGAGTGGGCCAGCCGGGAGTGGACGGTGGGCACGGCGGCGAGAACCACCCGATGCTGGCTGCTGGCGGCAGTGAAGCTTCTGGGTGGCATCGCGACTCAGATGATCTTCGTCCATCAGGTGGTATATCTGGTGGATGGGGGTTACGACAGGATGCTGGCTGCCTCCATCGTCGGTCTGATCGGACTCCTCAGCGTGGCGGCGAAGATCCTATGGGGATGGGCAGCCGACAACATCGGGCGGGAGATGACCTACACCATAGGGTGCGCGGCCATGTTGCTGGCCGTCGGCCTGCTCGGGCTCGCGAGGGTGGTGCCGAGCTCGGGGATACTGTACCTCTATGCCGTGGTTTTCGCCTTGGGCTACGCGGTTTCGGCCCCGCTGTGGCCCATCGTCACCGCCGATCTGTTCGCCGGGCGTTACTTCGGTTCCATCTTCGGATTCATCACCCTATTCAGCGGCTTCGGGAATGCCCTGGGGGCGTGGGTGGGCGGCTACGTCTACGACCTTACCGGCAGTTACACCATCGCCTTCGGGGTGGCGGTGGCTGCTAAGGCAGCCAGCGCGGGTGCTTTGTGGATCGTTGCGCCCCGCAAGGTGAGAAGGGTGCGGAGAAGTGCCTAGACTTGGGAGCAATCCCAGCTTAGACCTTTGGGGATCGCGTCAACTTCAACCCGCGCGTACACGTGCTCGCCGCCGGCGGAGCATTCCGGTTTCGACCTGGAAGCGAACGGGCCGATTCCGACTGCGCCCGCGCCCAGCGAGGAGGAACTGCACGTGCTGCGGCAGGTGATTCGCCGCAAGATGCTCACCACCGGCACCTACGCCGCGTGGGCGCAACGATTCCTGGGGAATGAAACGGCCCGGTCAGTGTAGCGGATTCAAAATGACATTCCCTCCCCCGCGACGAGCGGGGGGTGCAAGTTCGATCGTTGCCAGGTGTACCCAAATTAGGTACGATTGTCCCCAAATTGGGTACAGGCATGGCAGAATCGCGGAAAGCCAGGGACATCGGGACCAGCCTGTTCGGCAAGGGCCGGCGCAACGTGCTCGGAGTCCTGTTTACCCGGCCGGGGGTGCCGATGTACCTGCGGGAGATCATCGCGGCGGTAGGGGGCGGCCAAGGTCAGGTGCAACGCGAGCTCGAGAATCTCCACCGCGCTGGGCTGATACGCCGCGAGAAGCGCGCCAACCAGGTCTACTACAGCCCGAATCCCGATGCCCCCATATACGAGGAGCTGAAGGCGATTGCGTTCAAGACCTTCGGCGTGGCCGACGTCCTGCGCGAGCGGCTGCGGCCGCTGGCGGAGCGCATCGCGGTGGCGTTCATCTACGGCTCGGTAGCGCGCGCTGAGGAGACAGCCGGCAGCGATGTGGACGTCATGATCGTGGGCGACGTCAAATTCAGCGACGCAGTACTGGCGCTCAAACCGGCAGAAGAGCGCCTGCGCAGGAACATCAACCCGAGCGTCTATTCCAGGAGGGAACTGCGCTCCCGGCTTCGCGAGCGGGGGGGCTTTTTCCAGCGCGTCATTGAAGAACCGAAGCTGTTCCTGATCGGAAACGACCGTGACCTTGGACAACTTGCGGGGCATCGGACGGCTCAAGGAGCATAAGGCCTCCCGTGCCGAAGTGGCCCGACTGCTGGCGTCGGCGGAGACATCGCTTCGCGATGCAAAGCGGACCGAGCTCAGCAACGGCAGCCGCCTCGATCTTGCCTACAAGGCAATCATGCAGGCAGCGCTTGCGGCGCTCTACGCGAACGGCTTCCGGCCTTCCACGAGCGAACCCGGCCATCAGCAGACAACGATTCAGACTTTGCCAAAGACCATCGGATCGGCGGCGGATCGAATGACGGTGCTCGACGGTTTTCGTCGGGCCCGCAATCTCGCCGACTACGAGAGAGGCGATGTCGAGGAAGCCAAGGCCCGCGAATGCGCGGAGTGGGCGGCGCAACTGATCGCCGACGTACGTACCTGGGTAAAGAAGAACCGTCCGGAGCTCTCTTAGGGTGTCGAAGCGCCTCATCATGTAACTGCACTTCCGACCTCACCGCCTCCCGCTCTCCCGACCTCCCGCCCTCACGGGATCTATCGCTCTTCCGGCTTTCGCCCTTCCTTCATCCTTCCGCCTTCATCCTTGACAATCAGTGCAGTCCCCTCGCGGGGCCTGGTGACTTTCTTTGCTCCCCCAAAGAAAGTCACCAAAGAAAGGGGATCCCCGTTCGCCGGTGAAATGGACGGCGGCTGAAGCCGCCCTCCATTTCACTCCGCTGCGCTGCTCGACCAGTCCGGCGGTCTGCGCAACTCACGAACCAGTTCCGTTCTGAACTATATAGTCGTGGACGGTTCCTTCAAGCCACAAATCCGGACACTCTGGTTCGACAGTGCTCGACCGAAACCCCGGTCTGATCTGCGACTGCTCGGCGGCTCTCAGGGGCCCCAAGATCAACATCCGCAGCTTCGCGAGTGCTACCAATGTCCTTGAAATCTTGTAACATGTAACTACATGGGTTACACTATTGGATGTGATCCGTGGATTCAAGCACAAAGGCTTGGCCAGGTTTTTCGAGACCGGCTCCAAATCGGGCATCCAGGCAAAGCATGCCGAACGTCTGCGGCTCATTCTGGGCCGGCTGAGTGCCGCGACAGCTCCGAGTGATATGGGCCTCCCGGGCCTTGGTCTGCACCCTCTGAAGGGCGAAAGAAAAGGAACGTGGGCGGTCAAGGTCGGCGGCAACTGGCGCGTAACCTTCACCTTTGTCGGGAAAGACGCGGATCGGGTCGATTACGAGGATTACCACTGAGGAAACATCATGCGCATGCACAACCCGCCCCATCCTGGGGAAATCATCAAGTCTCTCTGCCTTGAGCCGCTTGATCTTTCGGTGACCGAAGCAGCGAAGGCGCTCGGCGTCAGCCGCAAGACCCTCTCGGCGATTCTTAACGGCCGTGGAGGCATCAGCCCCGAGATGGCCGTTCGTCTTTCGATTGCCTTCGGCACCTCTGCCGAGAGCTGGCTGAGCCAGCAGACGCAGTATGACCTGTGGCACGCGGAGCAGCGCCGCAAGCAGTTGCGCGTGATGAGGCTTGTGGCGTAAGTCCCCAGCAGGCCTGCGGAACATGCGGGTGACCCACTCAACGCGCCGGGTCGGACCCGCGCGACGCATCGAACGACCCCGATGTCCTGGCTAATGGCTACGTGACCGAGGTCGAGTATCCGAAGGCAGGAAACTGAAAGTGCATGGCTCGCCGTGGAATTTCTCCGAAACGCCGGCCCGCGTCGGCATCGCGCCGCGACTGGGGGAGCATAACGAGGCGGTTCTGACGGAGCTCGGCTACAGCGCGGCGGAGATCCAGGGGTTCCGGGATCGCAAGGTGATCTGACGGCGGGCAGTAGGCAGGGGACGTGTTAGATTTCCCGGGCATTGTGAGTTCGCACCTATGGAAAAGTTACACTGCCCCTATTTATTAATATCTCGACTCCGCTTCGCCGCGCTCGTGATGTTCTCCTGTCAGCCGCGGTCTACGGCTCAATGCCGAGCAACTTGGCGGCGGTGCCGCCCAGCATCGCAATGCGTTCCTCGTCGGTGAAGTCCGGCGAATTCATGATATGGTCCACCGGGTTCCGGTGCCATGGAATCGGATGGTCCGTGCCGATGACGAGCTGGCTCGCACCGACTTCGGCGGCCAGGTGACGCAGCATCTCGGAGGTAAAGACGAGCGTGTCGTAATACATCGTCCTCAGATACTCAGTCGGCTTTTTCTTCAGCGCGATGTTGCTGTCGCAATGCCACGGCGCGACCCGGCAGGCGTGATCCGATCGCGGCGCGTATGAAGGAAGATAACCGCCGCCGTGCGCCGCGCAGATCTTGAGTCCGGGGAAGCGGTCCAGCGTGCCTTCGAAGATGAGATGCGAGAGGCAGATCGTTGTGTCGAGCGGATTCCCGATGGTATTGGCGAGCCAGCCATTCCCTTTGAATCTCTTGTTGAGCTCCGGCGTGCTCTGCGGATGAATGAAGACCAGGATGCCAAGCTCCTCGCACTTCGCCCAGAACGGGTGAAACTTCGCGTGCGAGAACTCGTCTCCGGCGCAGCTTGCGCCGACTGCGGGCCCGCGCAAGCCCAGCTTCTTCACCGCGTGTTCGAGCTGCTGGATAGCCAGATCGGGAAACTGCAGCGCCACCGATGCGAACCCGACAAAACGGTCCGGATGCGTCCCGCACAGCTCGGCGAGCTTCTCGTTGTTGATTCTGACGATTTCAGCGGCGAGATCGCGCTCTGTCCGGTACCAGAACGGGTTGATGCTGATCGCCTCGAGGTCGATCCCCTGCTGATCCATCGCGCGTATGCGCTTCGGCCCCACCTCGTCGAGGTCCGGAAACTGGTGGTCCTCTATTTTCTGCCCCACCAGCGCGAGCGCTTCCGGTATCAGGCAGTGCGCGTGCACGTCGATGGTCTTTACGCGGCGGCCCTTCACCACCACCTGCCGGCGCTGCCCGCCCGGCTGCGGCTGTCCTGGCGCCGCATCGGTTACGCTGCAGCCGGTGAAAACGATCGAATTCCTGTCCTGGTTGAGCTTCCTGCGAATGTGCATTTGCGTTTCTCCTTGGTTTGCGACTTACTGTAAGCGGATGCCGGTGCGGCGGATGAGCTCCGCCCACTGTTCGATTTCGCGGTGGAAGGCGGCAGCGGTCTGCTCGGGCGTGCTGCCGATGACTTCCGAACCCTCGCTCGCCAGCCGGCCTTTTACCGCGTCTGTGTTGAGCGCCTTCACTATTTCCCGGTGCAGGCGGGCGACGATGTCCCCGGGTGTCGCGCTCGGCACCATGATCATGTAACCGGCGTTCGTGTCAAAACCCTTGATGCCCACATCGCGGGCGGTTGGAATATCGGGCAGCCTGTCCGAACGTTTGCTCCCGACACGATGAGCCCTCGGAGCCGTCCCGACAGCACGTATGGCATCACTCTTTCTCACCACCCTTTTCCGTCACGCGTCTTCTCGAATTAAGCTAGTGAAAGCTATGATATACGCAGATACTTTGCCGGAACAAGTGGTCCGCACTCTGAAGATAGACTCGAACGTTCAACACAGTACCGTAAGCGCTAAGGAGCCGCTGGAGAAAACAGTTAGCTTGGCGTGATCGGGTTCTGGCCCAAGTGCTATTTGCGCGTGTTTCCTTTTGATCACGAGAGCTTGATCTTTTCGTCCGTATGCCGCGAAGCAATACCTTGAGGTAGGGCACCGCCCTATCAGGGGTCAACAATTGGGGTTAGTGCAACTTTTCCATTAAGCGCGTAGCTCATCCGGCCGAAAAGTCACATTGACGCCATTCACCTCCACCTTAGTCCTCCCCCGTCAAGGGCCCCGTCAAGGGGGAGGAGAGTTTTTTGTTGGTTTACACGAGATTCACCAGCTTCTCGATGTACGCGTGGAGGTCTTCCCGGTTCGCAACGGCGCGCCCGCCGCGCGCCTGAAGCTCCGGCCCTTCGAGCTCGATGTGCAGCGAATCCATGAAGCGGTTCATCAGACCTCGAAAGGCTGCGACCGTCGTCAGCTCGACGATCTCGGCGCTGTCGAAGTATTTTGCAAGCTGTGCGAATGCGTCGTCGTCATAGCGAGCCTTGTTCCACGTCACGAGCTCGGCCCATCGGATGACCGCTTTCTCGCGTTCACCGAAAAGCGGGCTTTCGAGATAGCCGCCGGCGCTGAGGGCGTCGAGCTGCTCCTCGGTCCAGCCTGTTGTTCGCCCGACCAGGCGATTGTGCTTGATTCAATACCGGCACTCGTTCAACGCCGAGACTTTGATCATCGCCAGCGCACGCGTTTTGGCGTCGAGCTTGCAGCCAAGGCCTTCCTTCTGGAGCACGGCCTGGAGCGGCAGAAGGAACTTCACGATTGCCGGTGAGTGGGCAAATACCCGCATCGAATTGGCGACGCGACCATTGAAGCTGTTCGCCGCCTCGAATGCGGCGCGAACGTCTGGTGATGCGTCGATATCCTGAACGAAGGGCACTCGGGCCATGCTTGACCTTTCTATCGATTTATTGGTTGTGACGGGGGATCAAGTCTGAGTGAGCAGGGCGCCGAGGTCAAGGCAACGCAGAGCGTTGCTTCCCTCCCCCTAGCCCCTTCTCTCCCGAAGGGCGAGGGGAATGTTGCCGTCCTCAGCTTCCCGCACAAGGCGCGGTTTGCGGGGAGAATATCCAGAGCTTGCGCATCGGGCGCGGCATGATTAGTGTACGTTGCCCGGCCGGAGTGTATAGACGCAGTTTCGAATTGCAGCACGGCCTGGTTCACGGACAACCGTGTTGTTGAGACTTGTCATGAAAGGAAATGACGCCATGAAGCAAAACCGCCGCGGATTTCTTCGAGTCGCCGGGGCTGCCACGGCAACTTTTGCCCTGGGCAGCTTGCCGTTTGCAGCACGTGTCGCGAGCGCGGCGACCGACAAATTGAAGATCGGGGTTATCGGTTCCGGCAGAATCGGCGGGACACTCGGCGGACTCTGGGTGAAAGCCGGGCACGAAGTCATGTTTTCGTCGCTCGATCTCGAGCACGATAAAGCGCTGGCGGCGAAACTTGGGCGCAACGCCCGTGCCGGAACGCCGCGCGAGGCTGCCGCATTCGGCGAGCTGCTGCTGATCGCGGTGCCTTACAGCGCGCTCCCCGGGATCGGCAAGGATCTTGGGACCCTGATCCGGGGCAAAGTGGTGATCGATCCGTCTAACCCCATAGTCGCGCGCGACGGCGAGATTGCAAAGTGGGCCCGGGAGAAAGGCGCCGGTCTCGCCTCGGCGGAGCTGCTCCCCGGGGCGCGTATCGTCCGCGCCTTCAATGCGATCGGTTATGCGAGGATGGCGGTTGCGCATCAACAGAGCGAGCGCATCGGGATGCCGATGGCGAGCGATGATGCCAAAGCCGTCGCAGTGGCGTCGCGCCTGGTGCGCGAGATTGGATACGAGCCAGTACTGATCGGCGGGCTCGCCATGGGGAAACATCTGATCCCGGGAACGCCGCTTGCGGGCGAGCACACGCCGGAGCGGATCCGGCAAATCGCTGCCACCCTCAACTGAGCCAATCCTGATGGAATCCCTCCTGGACGAGGAGGGGAGTTATTCCGGACCCACGAACCCGATGTACGGACCACAGGCCTCGGCGGGCGCTGCCAGCATGGCATGCTCGCCGGTGCTGCGCACGCCGCGCGCCAGCGGCGGCATGCCGTGCTCCTGCATCCAGCGGGCGGCGGCGCCCATGCTGGTGGTGCGGTACAACGCCTGGAACGGACCCGGACCGCGACGCTCCAGCGCATCGGCAGCCGGTCCTGAAGCGTAGGGCTGGGCGATACCAAGGCCGGTGGGCCCCAACTGGAACACCGCCATGTTCGACATGATCACCGTGCCCCGCTGCAACGGTGGTTGGGGCACACCCAGCACCTTGGCGTAAGTTGCTGCCGCGGCCTCGGCGTCCGGCGTGACGATGTACGCACGCTCGAGGGTGAACACCCCGTTGGGGTGCGAGCCTGCGCCCGGCACCTGCTTGCGGCGCTCCTCGATTGGCGTCAGGTGCTGGATGAAAAAGACCGGCAGCGGGTTCGCGGGGCCGAGCACCGCGAGTTTCCAGCGCAACTCCAGCCCGGCCGGCGTACGCCGGGCGCCGTCCATCGCATCGCTCACGTCGATGCCGCGGCCGCGCATGGCGGCCACGTCCTTCGCCAAGTCATCGCTTTGCAGGACGACGTAGCGCATGCCGCCGCCCGCCGCAATAAAACTTGCAAGACCCCCATGCGGGTTTCCGGATACGCCCGCTGCCGCCTGGTACTCGGCCTGATCGCGGATCGCCAGCAACTCGATGTAGTCGTCCCGGTTGAAAGCGATGGCATTGTGAGTGCCCTTGCCGGGATGGATGCCGCCTGGATGAATGTTGAAGCCCATCTTGCCGAACTGCTCGATGCCCCGCAGCAGGTCGCGCATGCAGATCATCACGTGGTCGATACGGACAAACATGGCTGGCTCCGTAGTGGTGTGGGGACAGAAAGACAAAACGGCAGTATGGTAACTGGAAGTCGCACCTGACGTGCTAGCAGTCTGTACAGGCTGCCAAAAGCAAAACCGGCTTACAATTCATATAAATCCGGCCGAAGCGCGGTCGAATTTGAGGAAAAGTGCGGGTGAATTCGCATATCTGTCATAATCTTTTCTGCAATTCTCCCGACACCGGTTTTGCATTAGGAGTTTGTGGGAGCGAAGTCCGACAAACTCCTCTAGGATTGGCGCACGACGAACAATTTTCTGGAGGGAAGATGAAAGCAGCCTACTTCATGAAACACGGGGGACCGGAGGTGATGCAATATGGCGACGTTCCGGATCCGGTTGCCGGGCCTGGCCAGGTGCTGATCGACGTTCATGCGGCGAGCGTAAACGGGGCCGACTGGAAGGTGCGAGCCGGCCATTATGCCCCGATCACCGATTTTCCTTACATTCCAGGGCGGGATTTCTCGGGCGTTGTCAGTGCCCTCGGCGACGGCGTGAAGGAGTTTGCGATCGGCGATGCGGTTTTCGGCGTCTGTGATGTCGGCCAGGAGGCGGCTTACGCGGAGAAAATCGCCCTCAGGTCGGCGATCGTAGCGAGAAAGCCGCAGAGCCTTTCGCACACGGAGTGCGCGGCGCTGGCGCTGATCGGCCTCACCGCGCTCTGCTCGGTCGAGGAGACGCTGCAACTGAAAGCCGGTGAGACGATACTGATCCAGGGTGGCGCGGGCGGTGTCGCCAGCTTCGCGATACAGCTCTCGAAACATCTTGGCGCCCGCGTGATCACGACCGCGAGCGCGGCGAATCACGACTACCTGCGCAGTCTCGGCGCCGACCAGATCATCGACTACAACGCGCAGGACTTCACACAGGCGGTGTCCGGCTGCGACGCGGTGTTCGACACCGTCGGCGGCGACGTGGCAAAGCGCTCGTTCGCCGTGCTGCGGCCGGGCGGACGCGCGGCGTTCATTGCCTCGGGGAACGCGGCGCCGGCCTCGCCGCGTGCCGACGTCGTATCGCTGCGTCCAAAGGTCGGGCGTGACCGCGCGCATGTCGAGCGGATCGTCGCCCTGGTCACCGGCGGCGCCGTGCGCGTCCCCGAGGTCACGACCTACAAGTTGTCGGAAGCCGCGGCAGCCCATGCGGTGAGCGAAGGGCGCCACCTGCGCGGCAAACTGGTGTTCAAGGTGCGCTGACGTTTAGCAGTTTGTTGAAATTCCCCGTTCGCGCTGAGCCCCTCGACTCCGCTGCGCTACGCTCGGGACAGGCTCTTAATTGCGCATTCGGTGCGCGAACAGTCATCGCAATGAACAGCCCCGTAGCGAAACTCCGGCCCACCCTCGACGCCAACCGGCGGCTCGGCTGGGTGCGGATCAATACCGACGGCACGGTCACCGTCCGCACCGGCAAGTGGAGATCGGACAGGGCATCGTTTCGGCGATGGCGCAGGTTGCCGCCGAGGAGCTCGACGTAGACTACTCGCGCATCCGCATGGCGCCGGTGGACACCACCATCAGCCCGAACGAAGGCTCGACCTCGGGCAGCCGCTCGGTCGAGGAGGGTGGAGGGGCGCTGCGGCAGGCGTGCGCCGATCATGAGCGGCTACGACGCGCTGCTCACCGCGGCGGCGGGCGAGGCGCCGATCTATGATTGACGGCGAGTTCAGCCGTTGCTTTGCACCGCACCGCGTTTGCGGCCCGGCTTTGCTCGTCCGCTCATGAAGGCCAGGCGCTCCGGCACGGCTCCCAGAGGTATGACCTCGACTTTGTCGTGGACCGTATAGCTTTCGCTTCCGGGGTACACGATCCAGGCCCGGTCGAGCGTGAGGTCGGCGAGGGCGACGTGGAGCGATTTGGTCATGGCCGGCGCGTCGCCATACTTGAATTCGATCCCGTAGCGTCTGCCACGGTGGACCAGCAGCAAGTCCAGCTCCGCGCCGGCATGAGTGCCCCAGAAGAAGGCATCGACGCCGGAAGTGAGCGCCAGAACCTGTTCCAGAGCGAATCCCTCCCACGAGGCGCCGAGCTTTGGATGCGCTCCGAGTTCGTCCCACGAGCCAAGACCCAGGAGCACATGGAGCAGGCCGCTGTCGCGCACATACACCTTCGGCGCTTTATACTGGCGCTTCGAGAGGTTCTCGAACCAAGGCGGAAGCTGGCGCACCAGGAATGTCCCCGAAAGAACGTCGAGATAGCGCCGCACGGTGTGTTCGTTCACCCCCAGGGATCGCGCGAACTCCGCGCCGTTCCAGACTTGAGCGTGGTAGTGCGCAATCATCATCCAGAAGCGGCGCAGCGCCTCTGCGGATATCCGGATGCCGAGTTGAGGCACGTCGCGTTCAAGAAAGGTTCGCACGAAATCCCGGCGCCAGCGAACGCTCAGCGCCTCGCTCGGGGCAAGGAAAGAACGCGGGAAGCCGCCGCGCAGCCAGAGCCTGCGCAGGTTGCGCGCCCCGATCTCCGTCAGATCGAAACCGCCGAGATCCACAAAACCGACTCGCCCGGCGAGCGACTCGGAGGCGCGCCGCACAAGATCGGGCGAAGCGCTCCCGAGGATCAGGAACCGCGCCGGATTCCGCGGCCGGTCGGACAGGGGACGCAGCACCTCGAACAGCTCTGGCTGGCGCTGGATCTCGTCGATCACAACGAGACCCTCGATGGATGATAAAGTCAGCTCGGGCGCGGCGAGGCGCGCCCGCCCGGCGGCGGTCTCGAGGTCGAAGACGTGGACATCCTTGCGGCCACGGACGACTTCGCGAGCGAGCGTCGTCTTGCCGCACTGGCGCGGACCGAGCAAGGCGCACACGGGACTGTGCGCGAGGACGCGCTCGATCTCAGCGCGATGGCGAGGGCGTCTGATCATTGCATTTCTGCAGTCACTATACAGAAATACGAGGATCGGGACAACCCGCCGATTCACCGAGGCGGGAGCCCATCCATTCGGTGTAAGCTAACGGAATATGACAGCGGGTCAAGGCGTCACCTTCTTCGAGACACAATTTCAGCGCCA
This sequence comes from Betaproteobacteria bacterium RIFCSPLOWO2_12_FULL_62_13, assembly GCA_001771985.1. Taxonomy (GTDB): domain Bacteria; phylum Pseudomonadota; class Gammaproteobacteria; order Burkholderiales; family SG8-41; genus DSOT01. The sequence continues at coordinate 12,292 of MERG01000400.1, forward strand.
GGTCGCTGAACAGGACTTTGCGTTCAACCCTTTCGAAAAGGCCACCCTGTAGTTCGTCGGCGGGATCGAAGAGCACGAGCGCAGAGCTTTCCTCTTCACCAACGTCATCACCAGGGACCCGGAGACCGGGATACAGAATCACGGCACCTACCGCGCGGGGCTCAAGGCGCCGGAGCGTATGGTGGTGCGCTATCTCGAAAACGGCCTGATCAGCGACAAGGGTTTGAAGCCGGGGACCAAGTTCCGGCCGGATGAAGAGCGACAGGCGTGATGCGTCGAAAAGATATGCGATTTACCGGTGACGCTCTTGGGATGGAAACCTGAATGGCGGTGATGCTCGGCTTCGAGGCGCTCCAGGGAGTGCTGGGAATGCGTGATGCCATCGATTTGCTGGAGGAAACCTCGTTTCACGAGGCGGCGGGCAGAACCTTCATCGCCCCGCGGACCAATACCGATTTCGAGGGCGGCTCGATGCGCATCATTTTCGGGGCCGACTATCAGGCCGGGTATTGCGCGACGAAGGCCTACCACAATATCCAGGGCGTGGGCGTGCGCTATCTCGTCCTGCTCTATCGGCTGAAGGACGGCGAGCTCCTCGCCCTCCTCGACGGGCAGATCATCACCGATCTGCGCACGGGTGCGGCAAGCGGCGTCGTGGCGCGGAGAGTGCAGATCGCCGGCCCTGTTACGCTCGGACTGATCGGTTCCGGCAATCAGGCGCGCATGCAACTCGAAAGCCTGGCTTCCGTGTATCGCCTGGACTCGGTGGCAGTATATAGCCCGACGGCTGCGCGTCGCGAGGCGTTCGCGCATGAGATGTCGGCAAAGCTCGGCATTCCGGTCACAGCGGTTGATTCCGCCGAAGCCGCGGTCCGCGGTCGCCCTGTAGTGGCCACCGCTAGCAGTTCGAGGAGCAGCGAGCCGGCACTGCGCGGCGAATGGCTCGATCGGTGCCGGCTGTTGTGCGCCGTGGGCAACACGCGGCCGCAGTTTGCGGAGGTCGATGTCAGGTGCTTTCGCGACGCCGGCCTGGTCGTGGTGGATTCGCCGCTCGCACTCGAGGAAGCAGGCGACTTGCGGCAGGCCGTCAAGAGCGGCGCCTTGCCGCAAACGAAGCAGGCAACGCTCGCGCAGATTGTGACCGGCGCGGCGAGCATGCCGCAGGAAGGGCTGGTCACCTTCAAGTCGGTCGGCACAGCGCTGCAGGACCTGGCGCTCGCCGCGCGCTACTTCGAGTTGCTCGGTTCGCACGCGGGGCTCCCTGCCGCGCCGGACGTGGCGAGCCTGCGGCGGCCGGCGAGGGCGGTCGGTCGGGTGCGGCCTTGACGAGGTCAGCCGCGTCCTGCATTCTCGATCCTCAACGCGCTGTAAACCAGCACAACACCATCGCGAGCCGATTACCGAGCGTCGTGAAAATGCCTGACACCGCTCAGCCCGTTCCGGCCCGAAGCGAGACGCTTCGGGCGTTCGCCGGCACGGACGCGCGCAGGCGCGTCCGAGAATTCCCGGCTCACCCCCCGCCCCTCTCCCGGAGGGCGAGGGGAGATTTGTGGTGCACATGGATTGTCACCCATTTGCACGAAGCTCAATAGAAAGGGAACAGGAAATGCCGACCACTCTCAACGGCGTAATAGAAGCCCCTGCAACCCCGCCCAAACAAAAGAAATCGATCACGCTCAAAGGCGTCATGCAAGCCCCGGTCACCCCGCTCAAGGATGACTTCAGCTTCGACGCGTCGGGATTCGAGAAGATGGTGGATTTTCATGTTCGCCACGACGCGCCCGCCATTGCGTGGCCTCACACCAAGGCGGAGTCGCTCAATCTCACGATTGCCGAACGCAAGCTCGGCGCTGAAGTTGCGGTGAACACCGTTGCGGGACGGGTGCCCGTGTCGATCTTCGTGGGAACGCTCTCGGAGGAAGATTCGCTCGACCTGGCGCGACACGCTCAGAAAATCGGGGCGGATGCGGTTCTTGCGATCTCGCCTTATTGCCGGAGGCCGTCGCAGGAGGAGATTTACGATTCCATCGTCAGGATAGGCACCACGACCGATCTGCCCCTCCTCACCTACAACTCTCCCTGGCGCAACGGGGAGGGCGTGGAATTCACCGGTGAGCTCACCAGGCGCCTGATCGAGCGGCTGCCGAACTACATCGGGATGAAGGATGCCAGCTTCCATAGCGAGAAGTTTCTCGAGATTTCGCGCGTGGCACTTCGGATGCGGCCCGGATTCGCGATCATCATGGGCGTGGAGCACCTGCTGCCGTCCTTTCCGCTCGGCGCCTGCGGATCGTTTTCCTCCTCAGGCGCCATCGCCCCCAATCTCTGCAACAAGTTCTACGCATCCCTGGTCGCCAATGATTGGGCTACGGCGCGCGAGTGCCAGTACAAGATTTCGCGGCTGTGGCGCCTGTTCAAGGAACAGTACCCCTCGTCGCTGAAGGGCGCGATGATCATGATGGGCCGCCCGGTCGGGCCCACCCGGTCGCCGTTGCCGACCGCCACCAAGGAACGCATAGAGTATCTCCGGACGCAGCTCGAAGAACTCGGCATCCTGCAGACGGAACCCCACGGCTGGTAATGGACAAGCCGGGAGGTCGGGAGATCGGGAGGTCGTGAGATCGACAGGTCGTCAGATCGGCAGATACGCTTTTCCCATCTCCCGCTCTCACGCGCTCACGCCCTCACGGAATTTGTCGCTCTCACGCTCTCACGCCTTCACGTTGACCGTTCCTTTGCCCTCACACTTTGATTCTCGAGACGACTGATACGAATATGATCACTTTTCAAACAGGTCTGGTTCACACACCGATCACCCCGTTCAACCGCGATCAGAGCATCGATTTCGACACCTACGCAAAGGTCATTGAATTTCATCTGCGCAACGGCGCGGACGCTCTGGCGCTGCCCATGCCCGAGGGCGAGGACCTCAGTCTGACCGATGAAGAGCAACGGACGCTTCTGGAATTTGCGATCAAGAAGGTCAATGGCCGCGCGCCCGTCATCGCCCATGTGAGCGACGCGGGCACCAGTATCGCGGTAGCGCGCGCCCGTCATGCCGAGAACGCGGGTGCAGCCGCCATCGTGTCCCACCCGCCCTACTTCTGGCACCCCAAGCCGGCGATGGTCGTCGAACACCTGGCGCAGATCGGCTCGGCGGTGCGCCTTCCGTTCTTCATCTACAACCCGCCTATCGAATCGGTAGGAACGGCGCTCACGACGGAGATCACCCTGCAGTTGATCGAGCGCCTCCCCAACCTCGCCGGCGTTGTCGATTCGAGCTTTGACTGGGTGTTCATGATCGAGGTGATCTCGAATGGGCGGCGCATCCGTCCGGGGTTTCAGGTGCTGCCCGGCGCCGAGTTCATGGTTTCGGCCGGAGTAGTCGGCGGCTCGGGTGCGTTTGCGCCGCTTGCTGCTGTGGCGCCAAAGCTTGTGCGCGAGCTGTACGACTTGTGCAGCAGGGAACGCTATGTCGAGGCGCGCGAGTTGCAGGAAGACGTCGGCGCGTTGCATCACGCCGTCAAAACAGTCGGTGAATCCGGCCTGAGAGACGGTCTCGCCGGCCTCAAAGCCGTTCTGCACGCGATGGGGCGCGAATGCGGCGAGCCGCGTCCCCCGGTGCGCAGCCTGGGTGAGGTCGAATACGGGAGGCTCGCCGAGGCCATGGCGGCCATGCCTTTCCTGCGCGCCGAGCCTCGCGGCTGGTAAGGCGCAACTGCATCAAGACTCGCGGAAAGTGTGTGCCGGCGCGTCGAGGCGCTGCAGGAGCTCACGCATAGTTGCGCCGATCTCCTCGTTGATGACAAGGTCTGCGATGTCGTCGAGCGGCGTCGGTTGGTTGTTGAGAATCACAAGGCGCGCGCGGGACTGTTTGGCGAGCCGCGGGAAAGACGCGGCCGGTTCGACCACGAGGGATGAGCCGATCGAGATGAAAAGATCGGCGGCCATGGAGACCTCGGTTGCGCGCTGCATCTCACCTTCCGGCATTGCCTGTCCGAAGGAAACCGTGCGCGTTTTGAGCGGACCGCCGCACGCATCGCATTCCGGCGCCTCCTCGCCGCGTTCCCAACGGGCGACGATTACGGGGGTGGGCCACTCCTTTCCGCACGATTGGCACGAGACGTAGCGGTTGGTGCCGTGCAGTTCGATCACGTTGGTGCTGCCGGCGTCGTGGTGCAGCCCGTCGATATTTTGCGTAATGACCGCGGCGATGTGCCCGCGCTTCTGAAGTCCGGCAATTGCGTGGTGGCCATCGTTGGGACGAGACTCGCTGCAGCGGCGGAACATCCGCGCCGCGCGCTCCCATGCGCGCACGCGCGCAGCGCGGCTCGCCATGAAGTCCTGATAGAGGACGGGCGTCTCCGTGGTCCAGACGCCGTTGGGGCCGCGAAAGTCGGGAATGCCGCTTTCGGTGCTGATGCCCGCGCCGGTGAACGCGACTCCCCGTCGTGCTGTCCGGACCAGGTTACAGAATTCGATCACATTATTCATCGTGGCTTGTGGTTTGAAGTTTCGAGTTTGGAGTTCGAGGTTCGGAGTTTATGATTCGTCGCTTGTGGATCGCCGCAACGTGGGTTTTCACCAGTCACCAATCACGAGTCACGAGTCACCCATCTAATCCGCCTTGATCCCGGCGGCCTTGACCAGACGGATCCGCTGGGCGACTTCCTTCTTGAAGACAGCGTTGTTGGTTGTGCATAGCGAAAAGCACAAGGCAAATGGACAGGATTAACAGGATCTACAAGATAAACTTGGTTGCCCTGGATCTAATCTGTTAATCCTGTAAATCGTGTCCATGGATCTCAGAGCTGTAGGGCGGCAGCTTGTCTGCCGCCAGATACGGCCGATGCAAAGTATCCGATCCACGTTCCTGGTAATCCTGTGAATCCTGTCCATTTCAAGCGCTCGCGGTAGCGCACCCCAACGATGACGTTACCCGTCGCGCTCGAGCACGGCGCGGATCGCCTCGGCCGGCACCTTGATCTCGACACCGGCCCGTTCCTCCTGCAACAGCATGGGGCTGCGCGAGTCGCGCTCGCCCCAGCCGCGGTTGAGCGCTTCCGTCATCTCGGCGTGTGTGAGACTGGCGATGCGCATCGGCACGCCGAGCTCGCGCGCGAGTTCGGTTGCCAGCGTTACATCCTTGTGCACGAGCTTGGCAACCGAGCCCGCGCCGATCGGTCCGATGTAGAGGATCTGATCGCCGATCGCGTCGAGCACGGTCCGGAACCGGTCGAAAACCGCGCGGTCTCCTCCAACCAGCAGCGCCAGCTTGCGCGACTTGGCGCCGTGAGGCCCGCCGCTCACCGGCGCATCAAGCATCGGAATGCCCTTGGCGGCGAACTTCGCGTGCAGGCGACGCGCGACAGTGGGCGAGTTGGTGGTGAGATCGAACCACGGCACGCCGGGCCGCATGCTCGCGAGGAGCTCTTCTCCGACCGCTTCGGCTTCGCGCGGACCGGGGAGCGAAGTGAACACGACGTCGGCCAGCTCGCCCACCCCACGCGCGCCCTCGGCCCATGCGGCTCCGGCTTTGAGATGAGGTTCCGCGGCTTCCCGGCGCAGGTCGTGCACGATGAGATCGTGCCCCCCTTTTTGTGCGTTGAGCGCCATGGAACTTCCCATGGTTCCAAGTCCGATGAATCCGACACGCATGGTGGATCGCTCCTTTCCGTTTGATCTATCCAGGCTTCTGCTGATCGTTGCAAAACTGATTGATTCGCCAAATGACACGATGTCATTCCCGCGGAGGCGGGAATCCAGAGGATGCATCAGGCTCCGTGGCAGCGCCGTATGGGTCCCCGCTTTCGCGAGGACGACAATCACCTATCAGTCTGTTACGCAATGATCAATAGCGGATGGTGCACGGCGTGTCAAATGACTCCGCCCGCTCCGCCGCGCATCCAGTTTGATAACATGCGTTCCGTCTGCGGCAATCGGGAACCCTCATGCGTGCGCTGATCATCGGTATTCTCTTCCTGCTGGGGGCACCGGCCGCAGCCAGCCAGCAACTTCCCATATTCGATGCCCACATCCACAGGATTGACAGGATTCGGGGCAGGATGAAACATCCCACCTTACGCGCGCGCCCGAAATGGCATATGCTAGCCTTAATAGTTAGAACGTTGTGAGCGAGGGGCCGTATGGCGGCGATCAGAAAAATCCCCGTGAGCACCGGTATCTTCTGGGTCGAAGTGCCGAATGCCGATGTGCGCATCCTGTGCGGCTGCCCGGCCGATTCGGTCAAGCATCTGCTGCGCAAGGGGCTCATCGTGCCCATCGAGGTCAGCGGGGTTGCCTGTGAGACCGGGCCGAACGCGATCCTGCTCTCCGACCTCGTGATCCAGAACGGGCGCGTCTCCAACCAATCCGAGTTTCCCGTGCTGCAGATGCTCTACAACCAGGGCATGATCGTGCCCGGCCACCCGGGCAATACGGGGTTGAGGCCGCTGCTCATCGGGTCGCGCCTCCAGGTCGACGCCCAGATGGCGTACATCTTCCGCGGGAACTATGGGCTCATCTCGCGCGAGGAGCTGAGGGACGCGGGCGTCCCGCCGGCTCAAGCGGATGAACTCATGCGCATGAAGCTCGCATTTGCCTTCGGGCGCATTCGCCCCAGCGAAGAACTGGTTCAACCGGTCTACGTGGAGCGCGAACGCGTGGAGCTGCGCAACGGTGTGTTCGTGCGGAGGCTGCGGACGAACATTTTTGAGATCTCCTATGGCGAGGAAAGGGTTGACGTCAACTTGACCCTCGCGCCGGGTGAATACTACGAGTGCGCTTATACGCTCGACAAGCATCTGCTTCAGCGCGATTACTTCACGGTCGTGCACACCGGCGATGGCGATGGCTGGGACATGAACCGTCCGACCATGGGCAGCATCATTCTGTTCCAGGGCCGCGTTTTCCTGATCGACGCCGGCCCCAACATCGGCTACGCGCTGACCGCGCTCGGGATCGGCGTGAACGAGATCGACGGCATTTTCCATTCTCACTGCCACGATGATCATCTGGCCGGGCTGACCTCGCTGATAAGAGGAGATCGGCGCATTGCCTACTACGCGGTGCCGATGGTGCGCGCCTCGGTCATCAAGAAGCTCTCGTCGATGGCGCGGATATCGGAACATGAGTTCAGCCAGCTTTTCGACGTGCACGACCTCACGCTCGACGAGTGGAATGATGTCGAGGGGCTGGAAGTAAGGCCTATCCTTTCGCCCCATCCGGTGGAGACGACGATTTTCTATTTTCGGGCGATGTGGGAGGGCGGTTATCGCATTTACGGGCATCTGGCGGACATTGCATCCTTTGACGTCATGCGCAAGATGATCGCGCCGGACGACGCGCCCGCCGGGATCAGTCAGTCGCTGTTCGAGAAAACGGCGGACGCTTACAGGCAAAAGACCGATGTCAAGAAAATCGACATCGGCGGCGGTCTGATCCACGGCGCGGCCGTGGATTTTCGCGACGATCCTTCCGGGAAGCTCATCCTCGCGCATACCGCCAGACGCCTCACGGAAGAAGAACGGACCATCGGATCGGGCGCGCCGTTCGGGACGGTCGAGGTTCTCATCGAAGGCGTATCGGACGACCTGCGCCGCAGAGCTTTCGGCTACCTGCGCGACTACTTCCCGGACGTGCCGCTGCACCGCATACGGCACCTGATGAACAGCCGCATCCTCGTCTTCAATCCCGAGGTCATACTCATCAAGGAGGGGCAGCGGGCTTCGGACATCTACCTTATCCTCAGCGGCACCGTGGAGATGCTGCGTCCCGGCGTCCCCGGCAGCAACCTGCTCTCAGCCGGCTCAATCATCGGAGAAACGCCGGCCCTGCTGGACACCGTGGCGAGCGAAACCTACCGGGCGGTGAGCTTCGTCCAGGCCATGCGGCTGCCGCGCGATCTGTACCTCGATTTCGTCAAGCGGAACGATCTTTACCACGACATTGTCGATTCGCGCGACGAGTGGGAGTTCCTGCGCGGCAGTTGGCTGTTCGCCGATGGTGTCTCGTGCATGACCCTGAACCGCCTGGTCCATGAGACGGAACCGATCTCTTTCGAAGCAGACAGAATCATTCCTCCGCCGGAAAACGAGCTGCTGGTGATGCGTTCGGGCGAGGCGCTGCTTATTACGCCGTCCGGGTACAAGGAGCAGCTCATGGCCGGCAGCCATTTCGGCGCCACCGCTCTGGCCGACAATGCCTACCGCGGCACCGGGGTGCGAATCGTCGATCCCGCCGAAGCCTATCGTGTGCCCCTCGACTGCATCGTCCACGTCCCCGTCGTGAGATGGAAGCTGATGGAGACGCATCGGCGGCGCTGCGAGGATTCCTGAACGCAGGGTCCGCTGCGCTATTGCAGCGGCGAGAACGAGGCGGGCATCAGGATCTTGTTTTCCTGCGCGAGGAGCAGGTAGCCTCTGCCGCCCTGCTTCTCGGCGAGCTCGGCGGGCGGCCAGGCGCTGGTCGCCCGGCTCTTGTTCCGGATTTCGACGCGCTCGTCGAGCGACTTGTAGGGCCAGATGTGCACGAATTTGTTGAGCCCGCCGAGATCCGAATACCAGATGGCGGTGACCGGGCCGAATTTGAGCCGCCCCTCGATCGCGTTTTCCCATGCCTTCGTGATCACGGGCAGCTCGCCGGATGCGTAGGTGTAGGTGCGCATCTCGAAATAGGGCCCCACCTTGGCGGGCTTGATTTCGGGCGAGATCGCGAACGGGATGAAAATGTCCGAGCGCATGCTCAGAATGAACTCGCCGATCTTCGGCGGCCAGACGCCGTCCTTGACCGCCGCCGCGCGGATGCGATCGCGCTCCGCCAGGTCCTGGTATGGCCAGACGTGGATGATCTGGTTGAGCGGGCCGATTTCCGTGTGCCAGAACACGGCCAGTTCCGAATACTTTTTCCGTTTTTCGTAGGCTTCGCCAAAGCGCTTCTCGACTTCCGGCACCGAGCGCGGCTTGAGATCGTAGGTTCTTACTTCGTAGATCATGGATGGTCCTTTTTCGTTGAACGCGGGAAGGAACGGCGCCGAGCCGCCCGCGCGATGGGCGCCCCGACTCCAGGCGGGAATCTACTCCCAAGTACGCCTGTTGACCAGAGAGGACTGGGGGATGCAACATGCCGTCTCGACTCTGATAGAGTATACGCCTTCGGCGCCCACCTTCACGTGTCTCGCCACGCGGAAAAAGGCGAGGCTTTATTTTTGTTTGAAAGGAGAGAATCTTGTCGTTACATCATGAAGGCGAGCCTGATTTCAGGGCGCCGCCGTTGAGCTGCGACTGCCATTTCCATGTGTTTGGGCCGGCCGAACGCTATCGTTACGGCTCTGATCTGCGCTACGCGCCGCCACACGCGCCGCTTGAAGATTACCTCGCGCTGGCGGGCAGGCTCGGTTTCGAGCGCTTTGTGTTCGTGCAGCCGAGCGCCTACGGCCGCGACAATGCGTGCATGCTGGACGCCATGCGCGAGGTCGGAGCGAAATGCCGGGGCATCGTCGACATCGACGAAAACGTGCCCGACGCCGAGCTCGAGCGCCTGCACGCGGTGGGCGTGCGCGGGGTGCGCATCAACGTATCTCCCATCAAACCGCCCGAAGCGGGTTTCGCGGCCAGGCTGCTCCCGCGCATCGAGCGCCTGAACGCGCGCTGTGCCGAGATCGGCTGGCAACTGGATTTCCTCACGCCCGGCTGGCTCACCGCCGAGCTCATGGGAACCCTGAGAAAGCTCAAGGTCGATTTCACGGTCGCGCATATGGGTATGTTCCTCGCGCGCGATGGCGTCAACCAACCCGGTTTGCAGCAGTTGCTCGATTTGCTGCGCCACGGCGAGGGACGCTGTTGGGTCAAGCTCACAGGCGTCTACCGCATGTCGATTGCCCCCGGTTTCGCCGATGCCGCGCCGCTTGCGCGCATGCTGATCGAGACCGCGCCGGATCGGATCATCTGGGGAAGCGACTATCCGCATCTCTCGTTTGCCGACAAGGTGGGATCCGTGCAGCTATTCAATCTGCTCGGTCAATGGGCGCCGGATGAAGCGGTACGGCGCAGGATCCTGGTGGACAATCCACAGCGGCTTTTCAGGTTCTGAAAGCCCGGCGTGGCCCGGGCGGCGCGCGATAGCGGCAGGCGCGAGTCTCACGAGATCTTGGGCGTTTTTTGGTATAATCAACACCCTCCCTCTCATGCTGCGCCGTTCCCAGGGGCAGGTTTTGCGAGGAAGCAATCTCCGCGAGCAACGACAGACTCCGCTTCACTTCGCTTTCAATGATTTGACCGCACGGCCGCGAAAGTAGGTTCAGGATCACTCAACACGGAAGGAGCATTCAAATGGCAAATCAACCCTGGAAAACAGACAACTGGTTCGTAAGCCAGTGGAATTATGCGGATGAAGTGCGCAAGGACTTCAAGTTCGCCGAGCAGATCAAGGTGCACGACATCACTCTGCGCGACGGCGAGCAGCAGACCGGCGTCATCCTCACCAAGGACGACAAGATTCGCATCGCCGAAGGGCTGGCGGAGGCCGGTGTCCATCGCATCGAGGCCGGCATGCCGATTGTTTCGCCATCCGATGCCGAGGCGATCAAGGCGATCGTCAAACGCAACCTCGGCCCGCAGATCTTCGCGTTCTCGCGCTGCATGAAGGAAGACGTCCAGCGCGCGATCGATACCGGCGTCAACGGCGTGGTGATGGAAATTCCGTCCAGCCAACACATGGTCGAGCTCGCGTACAAGTGGCCGATGGAGAAGGCGATCGAGACCTCGATCGAAGCGACCCGGTTTGCCCGCGACAATGGGCTCGAAGTCGTGTTCTTTCCCATCGACTTCTCGCGCTCGGAAATGAATTGGGTACTGAACTTGATCGAGCGCGTCGGAAGAGAGGGACACATGGACGCGCTCGCCCTGGTGGACACCTTTGGCGTCGTTTCGCCCCACGCCATGCAGTACTTCGTGCGCCAGGTCAAGAAGCGCATCAACAAGCGCCTCGAAGCGCACTTCCACCAGGACTTCGGCATGGGTGTGGCGAACACGATCATGGCGCTTGCCGAAGGCGTCGAGGTGATGCACACGACCGTCCTTGGCGTCGGCGAGCGGGCCGGCAATACGCCGATGGAAGAAACGGTCATGGCGTTGTTGACCATGTACGGTATAGATATCGGGCTCAACTACAGCAAGCTCACTCCGCTCGCGAACCTGGTGCAGGAGCTCACCGGAGTGGTCGTTCCGACGAACAAGCCCGTGGTCGGCAGGCAGCTCTATCAGATCGAGTCCGGGATCATCGCGAGCTGGTTCAGGAATTGCGGCGAGAAAAACGCGACCGAGCTGTTCCCGGTCCGCTGGAATTTCGTCGGGCAGCCGCCCGCCGAGGTGGTGATGGGCAAAGGCAGCGGCATAGATTCGGTCAAGGCCTGGCTCGAGCATATGGGCATCGAGGCGAGCGAAGAGGAGGCGACCAAGATAACCGCGGGGGTCAAGAGCTACTCGCTGAAAACCAAGAAGCTATTGACCGAAACCGAGTTCCGCAAGATTGCAGAAGACGTCGTCGGCCAACGCGCTGCAGCGTAGCGCGCATCCGGGAAATGCCCCTGTGCCATAAGGTGCGGGGGCATTTTTTATGTGCCCTACAAACGCGCCGGGCCGGATACGAACTCATGACAATAAGCGACAATGCGTATGATCATATTGAGGAGGTACCCGTGTCGGAAAATGCGATTCTGGCTGCCCTGTCTATAG
>MERG01000400.1:24039-29813 GCA_001771985.1 Betaproteobacteria bacterium RIFCSPLOWO2_12_FULL_62_13
GAAAATGCGATTCTGGCTGCCCTGTCCATAGAAGACGTAAGAAAGCGCGTCACGCATATCGTCAATCAAATGCCTTCCCGTCTTGCGGGATCGGAAAACGGCGCGCGAATGGCCGAATACAGTTGCGAGAGCTTACGCAGTGCAGGAGTCGATGCCAGCGTGGTTTCGTTGCCCGGTCTGGTCAGTTTTCCTCACGGAGCGGAATGCCGCGTCATAGAACCGGCCGAAATCGCGATTCAGGCGAATACACTCGGCCATAGCGTAGATACTCTGCAAGAAGGGATCTCGGGGGAGCTTGTTTATGTCGGCCCCGGGGCACTTGAGCATTACGAGGGCAAGAACGTTGCGGGGAAGGTAATCTTGACTGAACTTTCCTATTCTCCCGCGCGCCAGGAAAAGCAGAGGATCGCGGCTCTTAAAGGCGCAACCGCCGCAATCATGATGAACTGGGGATACCCGGACAGCACTGTGCTTCCTTTTGGTTCGATAAAGCCTGCATGGGGAAATCCAACTTTGGATAACTATCGGGCCGAAATGCCGGCAATACCGTGTATCGGCATTTCGCGCGCAACGGGCCTGAAGCTCAGGGAACTGTGTGAGAATAACTCGACTGTAAAGGTGTGGCTGCGCGTTCACGTCGAAAATGGATGGCGGCAAATCCAGAATACGATTGGGGAGATTTCCGCAGCGCCGTGCAAAGACTTTATTGTAGTCGGCGGGCATCAGGATTCGTGGTACGGGCCGCAGGCGACAGACAATGCCGCAGGCAGTGCCTGCATTATCGAGCTGGCCCGGGTTTTTGCGCAGCACCGCCAAGAGTTACGCCGTGGCGTCATTTTTGGTTTTTGGGCGGGGCACGAGACCGGAACAATGATTGGGTCCTCGGCGTTCGTCGACAGGAATTGGGAACGGCTCCGGCGGCACCAGGTGGCCTATATGCAAATCGATCAACCGGGCATTATCGGCACTTCGATATGGGACACCCATTCAAATGCGGAGCTCAAGCGCTTTCATCAAGCTGTCGAAAAGCGCGTGCTTGGCGATATTCCCATTGAATGGCACCGCGCTGTAAAAAGTGGGGACGCCTCATTTCTTGGCTTGGGTGTCCCCATGCTTTACGGAGCCGGGCGCTTTACATCAGAGGAACTGAAAGCAAGTGCTCATGCATCGTTGGGGTGGTGGCATCATTCCATTGAAAACACCATCGACAAACTTGATTGGCCGTGGGTGAACCAGCACCTGCGCGTCTATGCTGCATGGCTTTGGGAACTTTGTACTGCGCCGATTTTGCCGTTTGAATTTGTCAGTGCAGCGGATCAGTTCGAGAGGCGGCTTGAGGAATTGGCTCCGGCGGGCGCTGCAATTGAGCTGACCCGTGTCGTGGAGCAGGCAACCGACTTTAAAGAGTGCGCAAGTCGGCTCGAACAGGTCGCAAACTCGTGGCGGGAGCAGCTTGCCGGATCAAACATCGCTCATGAAGGGCCGGCTCAGCTATTGAACGAGTGTTTCAAGCGCCTGAGCCGGATTCTCGTCCCGCTTCAAAGCACGGTCCGCGGAGTTTATGGACACGACCCCTACGGCCTGACTGCTCAGACTTCAATGATTCCCGCCCTATTTGATGTGCCGAAACTGCGCCAATTCCCTGAAGGAAGCGAAGTTTGGTGGATGCTTCAAACCGGCTTGATCCGTGAGCGCAATCGGGTCTCCGACGGATTGCGTGATGCTTGTGTCGCGATCGAAGAAACTTTGCGGCAACTGCACTAACGGCAAGGCGCACTGCATGATTTTGATCTGACGAGGAGCAACGCATCGTGGAAACTGTGACCCCATCGGAAGCGGAGGACATCTTTGCGACAATGCTTTCGTGTCCGGAAGTCAAACGAGCCCTGGAGTTCATCAGGAGGGATGAGGCTCGCACGCTCGCCGAGCAGAAAGCAATCACCGTGATTCCGTCGCCACCGTTCAGAGAGCAGGTGCGTGCCCACGATTACGTCAAACGCCTTGTCGCCCTGCATTTCAAAAGTGCGGGCATTGACAAGGAAGGCAACGTGATCGCCGTCAGGCCGGGTACGGGCAACGGCCCGAAACTTGTGGTATCGGCGCATCTCGATACCGTGTTTCCGGAAGGGACCGATATCACACTCAAGGAACATGACGGCAAGCTGTACGCCCCGGGCATCGCGGACGATACGCGCGGCCTCGCCGAGATCCTCACCATGATCCGGGCCCTCAATGTGACCGGCCTCAAGACCGTCGGCGATATCTATTTCGTCGGCACCGTCGGTGAGGAAGGGTTGGGCAATCTGCGCGGGGTGAAGGCGCTGTTTCGCGATCATCAGGACCTCGACGGCTTTATCTCGATCGATGGTCCGCAGCCCGGCCGCATTGTCTATCTCGCGGTGGGCAGCCGTCGCTACCGGGTGACTTTCAAGGGGCTCGGCGGACACAGCTTCAACGATTTCGGGAGGCCTTCCGCGATCCACGCGATGGGGCGGGCAATCGCCAGGATCTGCGATTTGCGGCCGCCGAAGCAACCGAAGACGACCTTTACCGTTGGCACCGTGCGCGGCGGCACCTCGGTCAACGCGATTGCGGGTGAGGCAGTCATGGAAGTGGACATGCGATCGGCCGAAAACCCGTCGCTGCAAAACATCGAAGCGGAGATACTGAAAGCGATCGAGGAAGCAGTCGGCGAGGAGAACGTGCGGTGGGGCCGCGAGGAGATCAGCGCAGATATCAGACTCGTTGGCGATCGTCCTGCGGGCGTGCAGCCGCCAGATGCGCCTATCGTGCAGGCAGCGTTGCTGGCCACGCGCGCGGTCGGTTTAGAGCCGATGTTGGAAGAAGCGAGTAGTACCGACTCGAATCTGCCGATCAGCCTGGGAATCCCGGCTGTGACCCTTGCGCGCGGTGGTGCGAGCGGGAACACGCACTCGCTTGGCGAATGGTTCGACCCGAATGATGCTTATCTCGGACCGCAACGGGACCTTCTGACGGTGCTTGCTCTGGTAGGAGTCGAAGGCGTAACGAAACCTCTGCTGTCAAAGCGCATGCTCAAGAAGTAGCGAGCCGCGATTCTGGAAATTTGCGGCGCAGGAAATCCATGGCATCTGCCGCACACCGGTCGGCCAGATAATCGCAGATGTTGTGACGGCCGCCCTCATAAACCAGGAGCTCGCTCGATGGGATCAGCCGGTGCATTTCCTCGTACGCCAACGCGTTGCCGATAGATTCGGCACCCGGTGCAACGATCAGGGTCGGGCACCTGATCCTGGCGATATCGTCCATCCAGTAACGGTCGCTCATGTGCAGAATGAAGCGTTTGAGGAACGCCGTATCATTGCGCGACATCTCGTTCAGGAACCAGTCGATCCGCCCTTGATCCCTATGCTCCGGCGGGAAGCGGTCGCTGATCGTTTCCGCCAGGAATGCACGCAAGCCTTTGCGTTCAATTTCGGGGATCCAGCTTCTCCCCTGGCCGTGTTTGAACCCCGGCCTGGAAGCGAATAACAGGATGCTCAATACCCGCTCCGGGTGGTGTATGGCAACCTGCTGGGACAGATAGCCTCCCCCGGCCGCACCGAGAAAATGCGCCTTTTCGACGTGAAGGTGGTTCAATAACTCCAGCAGATCCTGCGTGAGTCGCTCGAGCGTAAGCGGTAGAGCAGGCGGCGGGACTTCCGAATTGCCGTGGCCGCGCAGGTCCATCCGCACCACGCGATACCTCCTGGCAAGGTGCGGGACCATCGCATAAAGTCGCCGCGCGCTGCTCATCGCCGAATGCAGCATGAACAGCGTCTGTGGCTTTGTCCAAGGGTCGGTGAAATCGTCGATGTAATAAGCGATTCGTACCGCATCGCTGGTTTTCATCTCGACACGCGGCATTTCAATATTGTCTCCTAATCCAGAGTAATGCCAGCCTGGCGAACGAGCTTGGCCCACTTGGTCATCTCCGCCTCCATGTGGCGGCCAAGTTCCGCAGGGCCGCTGCCTACGACATCGACCCCCAGTTTCGCGAACCGGGAGGCGAGATTCGGGTCATGCACCACCTTGAACACGGCCTGGTGCAAGGTGTTGATTACCGCCTTCGGTGTGTTGGCGGGCGCGAGAATTGCAAACCAGGTGCCGGTTTCGATGCCGGGATAACCGGCCTCGGCCATGGTCGGCACCTGCGGCAGGATAGGTGAGCGCTTGTTGGCCGCCACGGCAAGCGCGCGCAACCGGCCCGCCTTGATGTGCTGCTCGAACGCGAGTGGCCCGGCGAACATCATGTGGACATGCCCGCCGATGAGATCGGTGACTGCCGGTCCCGAACCCTTGTAGGGCACGTGAGTGATCTGCACGCCCGCGACGATCTTCAGCAGCTCCCCGGACAGATGCGGCGAACTCCCGTTGCCGCCGCCGGCGAAGTTAAGCGTGTTGGGCTTCGCCTTGGCAAGCGCTACCAGCTCCTTCACGGTCTTCGCCGGGACCGACGGATGGACGGCGAGAATGTTCGGCTGCGAGACCACCAGCGATACCGGCGCAAGGTCCTTCCGCGGGTCGTACGGCAGTTTCTTCATCAGGCTCGGAATCACCGTGTAAGTGGTCGTGACCAACAGGATGGTATGGCCGTCCGGTTGGGCCTTCGCGGCGAGATCCGTGCCGATCGTGCCGCTCGCGCCGCCCCGATTGTCGATCACGATCGGCTGCCCCAGGACCTCGGACAGAGGAGTCTGCGTCGTGCGCGCCAGGGTGTCTGCGCTGCCGCCGGTAGAGAACGGTACGATCAGGCGTATGGGTTTGCTGGGAAACGGTTGGGCGAATCCCGCTAAAGGGATGCCGATCAGAGAGGTGAAAAGGATGATTCGCGCTGAGGTTCGCATAGTTATTCTCCCGAGAAATGCCCGCTGCACGAGTGCGCCGCGCAACGATTCAACATAGCAGCAATCGCCGGCAGCCTGTCGGACCCCGGATCAAGTCCGGGGCAAGCTTAGCGGTCCGACACACTGCTAACAGCAAAACCGCCTGGATCTTGAATGAAGCGCAGATTAACAACCGCTCTTGGCCTTCCAAAGACGGCTAAGCATACCAGAAACAAGGTTCTTACCAGATTTTGCTTGCGTTTTCGTGCAGGCGGTTTTGCATTAGGAGTTTGTCCGACCCAAGTGCGATAAACTCCTGGACAATTCCCGTTTTGTTGAGCCCCGCTTCAGGCCTTTCGTGTCACGCCTCACTCATTCCTCGCGCCTCACGTCGTAATGGCAGTGCGAATGCCGCGATTAAATCGATCCATGGAAACGGAAAATGAAATCGGGCGGCGGCCTACTACTTTAAGCTGAAGTACGTGAAATCGTGAGGGCGTGAGAGCGGGAGGGCGTGAGGGCGGGAGGGCGTGAGAGCATGAGAGCGCGTAAGCCAAGCCCTTATTTTGTTTGTGCGGTGGGCTTTTTCGATTGGTATAGTGCGTACAGCATTTTGTCGACCCGCGTCAGCAGCCCGTCAACCTCGGACCTGGTTTTCTCGATAAACAGGGTAACTTTTCCGTGGCGCGTGCACTGAAAGGGGAAAGAAAAGTTGCACTGACCCTAATTATCCTCCACGCCGTCATCCGGGTCGCGAGACCGGTTTTTCGACGGAAATACGTATTGCCAGCACCATTCCCGCCCGGCCCTCGGGTACTTTCTCCCAAGCGCGTAGGGTAGATGGACTTCGCCATAACCCTCGCGAAGATCAAGCGTATGCAGGGTACGCACGCGCACAAGGTGAGCGCGCAGCGGCTCGATCAGCCGGTC
>MERG01000401.1:0-3245 GCA_001771985.1 Betaproteobacteria bacterium RIFCSPLOWO2_12_FULL_62_13
CTCCACCTTCCCCAACGGCTGCCACATCGCCGAGGTCGAGGTCGATCCCGAAACCGGCGCGACACAAATAGTTTCGTACTGCGCCGTCGACGATTGCGGCAAAGTAATCAACCACGCGATCGTCGAGGGCCAGTTGCACGGCGGCGTCGTGCAGGGCGCGGGCCAGGTATTCGGCGAGCACGTGATGTACGACCGCGAGACCGGGCAGCCGCTTACCGCGAGTTTCCTGGACTACGTCATGCCGCGCGCCGGGCTGCTGCCGAGCCTGCGCGGAGAGGAGCATCCCACGCCGAGCAAGGTGAGCCCGCTCGGCGTCAAGGGCATGGGAGAATCCGGCTGCACCGCTTCGCTGCCGGTGCTCGTCAACGCGGTCATCGATGCGCTGCGGCCGCTCGGCATTCGGCATCTCGACATGCCGCTGACGCCCTCGAAGCTGTGGCACGCGATGCAGGCGGCGCAGCAGGGAAAGCGCTGACGCGCGGCCGTGAAGCCGGCGGGCGTGGCGCGATAACGGCGACCATGAGAGTATGCCCCATTCAGGAGATCGAGAAATGAAGCTCACGCTCTACTACGCCCCCACGACCTGCGCGCTCGTGCCCTATGTCGCACTCACCGAGGCCGGCGCCGATTTCGATGTTCAGAACATCAACACGCGCGCGGGCCAGAACAGGACTCCCGAGTTCCTGGCGCTCAATCCCAAGCACAAGGTCCCCGTACTCCTGATCGACGGCGAGCCGCTGACGGAGAACGTCGCCATCCAGATCTGGATTGCGCGCCAGTTTCCCGGCGCGAGGCTCCTGCCGGCGCAACCCGGTGCGGAGATCAAGGCGATTTCGCTCATGGCGTGGTGCGCCTCGGGGATCCACCCGCACCTGACGCCCAATGCCCGGCCGCAGAATTACTGCGATCTTCCCGGTTCGGCGGAAAGCGTAAAACGCGTTGCCAACAAGCTGCTGTTCGAGGATTTCGCAATCGCCGACCGGCTGCTCGCCGGCCGCGAGTGGTTCTTCGATCACTTCACTGCCGTCGATGCGTACTTCTTCTGGTGTTTCCGGCGCGCGATGTCGTTCAAGCTCGACGTCTCGGCGTTCAGCAACTGCGCCGCCCATTTCGAGCGCATGAAGCTGCGCCCGAGCGTGCAGAAGGTGCTCGCCCACGACAAGCAGGTGCAGGACGCGTTCGCCAGGGCGGCCTGAGAAATGCCGGCTGCGCTTTCGGCGATCAGCGGGTGGAACGTCAGGCGGTCTGGTTCTGGTTCATTGAGGAGCGGAAAATTCGTGGGTGCTTTCTTGATTGTGGTTTTGAACATGGACAGGAGGAAATGATGATGGAGAAAACAAGGACGCTGGGATGGATGCTGCCCCTGTGTTTCACCGCGGGAATCGCCTTGGCGCATGCTGCCGCGGCGCAGGGGTGGGTGCCTGAACGTCATGTCGAGTTCATTGTCCCGGCCGGGGTGGGCGGCGCGATGGACACCTTTACGCGAACCGTGGAGCAACTGGCGCGCGACCACAAGCTGGTGCCGGTCAGCACCGGTGTGGTCAATCGCGCGGGCGGCGAGCACGCGATAGCGTACAACTACATCAACCAGCGGGCGGGCGATCCGCATTTTCTCTCGACGACTTCTCCGGTGCTGCTCGCCAATCACATCTCGGGCGTCCTGCCGCTCACCTATACCGACGTGACGCCGATCGCAATCCTCATGTCCGAATACTATCTCTTCGTGGTTCGCGGGGATTCGCCGATCAAGACCGCGAAGGACCTGGTCGAGGCGGTGGCGCAGCGGCCGGATTCCGTTTCCCTCGCGGGGGGCAACCTGCCTCAGCGCATGGCGATCGGAAAGGTATTGCTCGCGGCCAACGCGGATGTCAAGCGCGTCAGAATCGTTACGATCTCCGGGGCCAAGACCTCCCTCACTGTTGCCGGGGGCCATGTGGACGTCGGTGTGGCGGCTCCAGGGCAGGCTTTATCGCTCATCGACAGCGGTCATCTGCGCGCGATCGCGGTGAGCGGGCCCAAACGGCTGGGGGGCAAACTCGCTGCGGTGCCGACGTGGGTGGAACTCGGTTACAAAGATGCTGCGACTGAAACCTGGCGCGCCGTGATTGCGCCCAAGGGTCTCACCCCCGCGCAGATCGCGTTCTGGGAGGGCGTGATGCGGCGTGTCGTGGAGAGCGAGGAATTCCGCAAGATCGCCGAGAAGCACCAGTGGGACGTCACATTCAGGGGCGCAGCGGAGGCGCGCAAATTCATGGAGGACGACTATGCCCAGTGGAAGCGCGTGATGACCTACATGGGTATTGTCAAATAAGATGAAGGGGGCGTGCAAGCGTTCACGCCCGCCTGACCGGCAGCCTTTTCTCAGGCACTCCTATTCATTAATTACCTGTTCGGCTGCCTGCTCTGTGCGCGCGGGGCTGCTGGCGGGTCGGGTAACGCCCGCCGAGCGCAACTGCTCCATCTCATCCCGGGAATAGCCGAGCCAACCCAGGATCTCCTCGGTGTGCGCGCCGGGCTCCGCCGTGGGGCTTCGAATGTCTCTCGGCAAGCCGGCCAGGTTAAGGGGCGATGCAACCATGCGGGTGTCGCCATAGAGCGGGGTGCTGATCGGGGTGGCAATCCCGAGATGCTGCACCTGCGGATCGTCGAACACCTTGTCGATGGTGTTGATGGGACCGGCGGGTATGCCTGCCGCTTCGAATATCTCCACCCAGTGGGCCGACGGTTTATGCCGGGTCACATCCGAGATCGCCTGGTTGATGGCGGCGCGGTGCCGCATTCGTCCGACCCCTGTCCTCCACTTCGGATCGTTCTTCCATTCCGGCTTGCCGAGCACATCACACAGCCGCTCCCACAGACGCGTTGAACTGGCCGCGATGTTCATATGTCCGTCGCTGGTCGGGAAGACGCCGGTCGGAGCGAACGTGGGGTGGTCGTTGCCCGCCTGTCCCGCGACTTCGCCTTTCATGAGATACCGCGCCGCCTGGAAGTCAAGCATGAAGATCTGCGATTCGAGGAGACTCGTGTGCACCCAGCGGCCAACGCCCGTGCGGCTGCGATCGAAAAGCGCCATGGCGATGCCGAATGCCAGCAGGTTTCCGGCAGTCAGATCGGTAATCGGAATGCCCACGCGCACCGGGCCTTGCCCGGGGAGCCCGGTGACGGACATGAGGCCGCCCAGGCCCTGCGCGATCTGATCCACCCCGCCGCGCTCACGGTACGGGCCGGTCTGCCCGAATCCGCTG
>MERG01000401.1:3258-6618 GCA_001771985.1 Betaproteobacteria bacterium RIFCSPLOWO2_12_FULL_62_13
TCACGGTACGGGCCGGTCTGCCCGAATCCGCTGATGCTGCCGTATACCAGGCGCGCGTTGATTTTCTTCACGTGCTCCCAACTGATCTTGAGCCGATCCTTGACCGGAGCGCGCATGTTTTCCACCAGCACGTCGGCGCGTTCGACGAGGCGCAGGAACACGGCGTATCCCCGCTCGGACTTGAGGTCGAGCTGCATCATCTTCTTGTTGCGGTGAAGATTCTGAAAATCCGGTCCATGGCGCCGGCCGATCACGTCCTCCCCTGCCGGTTCCGGCGGCTCGATGCGGATCACATCGGCGCCCCAATCCGCGAGGTGGCGCACGCACGTGGGACCGGCCCGCGCCAGCGTCAGGTCGAGAACCAATACTCCGGAAAGCGGAAGACGCGCTTCCTTGCTGCCCTCTGCAAACATCATTTCGTGTCCTTTGGTGTTTGGTGTATGTCCGGGGACGACATTCGGTTCCGAACTCTGCGACAATATTACCTTAACTATTCTGTTGGAGCGGTTTTAAGGGAGGAAATGATGAAGATCAAGCGTATCGAGAACTGTCTCATCGAGCTTGCGGAACTACCCGCCCAGCCGGTGCATTACAGGTGACACTGAACGAGCGAACATGCGTATCGAAGTCATATGCACGGGTGACGAGGTTCTCACCGGCAAGATCGTCAACACCAACTTCAGCTTTATCAGCCAGAAGCTGGAGGACTTCGGGCTCTCGGTAAGATGGGAAACCACGGTCGGAGACGATCGGGAAAACCTGTTGCTTGCGTTCCGGCTCGCCGGGCAGCGCGCCGACGCGGTCATCGTCAACGGCGGGCTCGGGCCCACGGTCGACGACCTGTCCCAGGAAATTGCAGCTCAGGCCGCCGGCGTCGACTTGGTCCTGAGCGAGGAGTGGCTAGCCCGGATGCAAACCTACTTCCAGCGGCGCAGCCGCCCGATGCCGCCCAGCAACCGCAAGCAGGCCATGCTGCCCGCCGGCGCCGAGGTGATCGACAACCCCGTCGGCACCGCCTGCGGCTTCACTCTGGACATCGGCAAGGCGCGTTTCTTTTTTACGCCGGGGGTGCCGCGCGAAATGCGGCGCATGGTCGAAGAGCAGATCATTCCGCGGCTCCTGGCCAGGAGCGGCATGCAGACGGCGATCTACCTGAAGCGCTTCCATTCCTACGGGATCGGCGAATCGCACGCCGATTCGCTGCTCGCGGGCGTGGCGGAGCTTGCGCCCGACCGCAGCGTGAAGCTCGGGTTCCGCGCGCATTACCCGCAGCTCGAGACCAAGCTCACGGTGCACGGCGCCGACATGGATGACATACGCAGGAAGCTTGCGCCGGTCGAGCAGGAAGTGCGCAAACGGCTCGGCAACTTCATCCTGGCGGAGGACGATCAAACGCTCGAGGGGGTCGTCCTTGCAGCGCTTGCGAGTCGCGATGCCTCGCTCACCCTCGTGGAGACGTTCACGAGCGGACAGATCACTGCGCGCATCGCGCATCTTCCGGGGGCGGAGAAAATCATCCGCCGGGGCATCGTGGCGCGCGGCATGGGCGAAGTGTACGCCGCCGTCGGCCTCGATGGCGGGTCGATTGCGGCCGGCATCACGCGTGATACTGCCGAAGCCGTGGCGCGCAGCGCGCAACGCCATACCGGCGCGACGCATGCGCTGGCGGTCCTGATCGACCTCGATGAAGGCGCGGACCGGCTCGAGTTCGCGGGCACCGTCTGCCTCGCGATCGCAACCGAGCACGACGTTGCCTCACGGCGCAGCCGCATCGTCGGCGGCCGGGACTGGGTGCGCCTCGGCGCGGTGGAAATGGGCCTCGACTGCCTGCGCCGCTATCTCCAGGACCTGCCCGTGTACGAGCGCATCGACTTCGAGAAGGTGGAGTAGTGGTTACAGGCTGGCGAGGACCTTGCCCCAGCGCGGATCGGGACGGTGCAGCATGCGCTTTCCCGCCGCGTGAAGCGCGGCCCAGATCGTGGAGAGGATGTTGAGCAGCACCGGCCGGCCGTACTGGGCCTCGAGCAGAGGCACGGCATGGATGGCGAACCACAAACCGCCCGGCATCAGGAGCGCCTGGGCATCCGGTGTCTCGCGCAGGACCTCCCCGCCCAGCTCGAGCGCGAGCAGATGGTCGTCGGCCGCCCTGGCATGCTTGTTCTCCTCGAGCGAGCGCGCGCGCGAGCGGCAGGCGATGACTTCGATGCCGGCCTCGGCGAGGTAGCGCGTCAGCGCGGCGTTCACGCGCTCAGGCCAGCGGGTAGCCAGCGCAATCCGGGTCGCGCCCAAGTGCTGCAGCGCCGCGATGTGCGCCTCCAGATCCGTGTCGCACGGCAGCCCGGTCCGCGCCTCGCCTTCGGCAAGGATCTCCCGCATCTTGGTCCGCCCGAGGGCCGAGGCGACCGGCACGCCGCTCAACGAGATCCGATCCACCTTTTTTGCGGCGAGCAGATCGAAGCGCTGCCACAGGGTGGGCAGCTCCTGCTCGACCGCCGCAACGGTGTAATCCTTGAGGTTGAGACCCGTCGTCACCAGCATCGCGCCCTCGGGGGCGACGCGGTAGAACTGGTAGGCATCGAGGTCGGTATAGAGGTGAGGAATGACATAGCCGAGCTGGTACCACGGGCTGATGATGCTCATGTCGGGGCTGCCTTTGAGGGTTCGAGTTCAAATGCGCGAGCGTGGCTTTTGGGGCACACACGCGTTCCGTCAGTTCTTGGTGATACCTTCGATCTGAAAGGGCTTGCCGTTCACCTCGACGGTGCTGTCAAGCGGAACGGACTGGACAATCAGGCCCTCGGCGAAGCAACCGTTCTTGGCATTGCGGATCAAGTGGGCGAGCTTCTCGGCAGGGGCGTCGCTCTCGATCGCGAGGTGGGTGTCCACCCCGTCCCACCTGGTGTACACCGTTCCCTTGAGCACGGAGCCTCCGAGGAACTTCCGGAAGCGGACTCTTGCGCTCGCCTTCGTCACCGAAATCTTCATCATGTGCGCGTACCGCGCAACCTGGGTCAGCAGTCAGAAGCCGGTAGCCATCGCCATGTAGGACATCGGGGACGGGAACTTGTCGGTTCCGCCAATCCGCGGCGCTTCGTCGCTGAAGACCTCGAACTTGCCGACCGTGCCGCGCTTGAGGTGCATCTCGCCCGCGACCACTTCGGTGTAGACCTCATTGTCAGTGGATATTCCCTGTGTCGGAAGTTCGGGCTTGTCGATCACGCGCTGGCCGACTTCGCTGGGGGTGTTCGTTCCGTCAACTGGCTTTTCCATATCGCTTCCTCAGTTTAGACGATGCAGGGGAATGCTCGTCTTGTTAAAAAATGACCGGACCTCAGGTTGCTCTGCGACAATATTACCTTG
>MERG01000402.1:0-27196 GCA_001771985.1 Betaproteobacteria bacterium RIFCSPLOWO2_12_FULL_62_13
TCCTGCATAAAGACCCTCGCGGCCTGTCGGACCTAACAGTCGGTACAGGCTGGTAAAAGCAAACCCCGCTCAGCGATTGGAAGAAACCCCGCCCGACGCGGCCCCTGCCTTCCGGCAGGCAGGGAACGTGAACAAAAGTGGGGGTGAATCCGCATTTCTGTCATTATTTCTTGCAATTTTCTTGGCGCCGGTTTTCCATTAGGAATTTGTCCGACCCCAAGCTTGCCCCGGACTCCGATCCGGGGTCCGACAAATTCCTAGCCCAGGCGCGCCCCGCGCGCGAGTCCGCGCCCCGCGAGAAACGCGCGCGCCGGCAGCCGTTTGCCGCCGGCACGCTGTATTTCAATGAGCCGCAACGCGTCTGCGCCGCAGGCGACAATGAGGGCCGCCGCACTGCTTTCGACTATTTCACCGGGCGTTGCACTTACGCCGCGTTCCACGTCTGCCCGCCAGATCTTCAGCGTTTCCCCGTCAAGCAGGGCATAAGCGCCGGGGGCTGGATTGAACGCGCGTATCCTGCGTTCTACCGACGCGGCGCTCTCAGTCCAGTCGATATGGGCTTCCTGTTTGTCGATCTTGCGCGCGTACGTAGCAAGCGTCTCGTCCTGCGGTCGCGGCACGAACGGCGCTGCAAGCGCCCGCACAATGAGCCCGCCGCCGAGAACGGCGAGCCGATCGTGGAGCGTCTGCGCGGTATCTGTGTCGCTTATCGGTATTGCCTCCTGCAGCAGGATCGCCCCGGTGTCGAGACCCTCGTTCATCTGCATGATGGTGATTCCGGTGGTCGCGTCGCCGGCAAGCAGTGCGCGTTGAATCGGCGCCGCGCCGCGCCAGCGTGGCAGAAGGGAGGCATGGATGTTGAGGCACCCCAGGCGCGGCAGGGCCAGCACCGTCCCGGGCACGATCAGACCGTAGGCGGCCACGACCATGACATCCGGTTGGTGCGCGGCGATCGCCGTCGCAACACGCTCATCCTTCAACGATGAGGGCTGCAGCACTGGCAGGCGGCGCTTTTCGGCCAGAAGCTTGACCGCGGACGGCCTCGGCTTGCGGCCACGGCCCGCCGGCCGGTCGGGCTGCGTCAGCACCAAGCTCAAGACATGTCCGGCGCCGATCAGGGCGTCGAGCGCAACGCCGGCGAACTCCGGCGTGCCGGCAAAAACAATGTTCATCGAAGCCTTCTTGTTGGCTGGTCACCCGGACGCGGTCTGACGGACAACCTCAAAACGATGTGCCGCTCGTTGAGTCGTCGACGCGAGACCGAGTCTGCGTGCGGCCTCTGCAGGATCTTCGCGAGCTCTTCGCACTGATGTGTCGGCCGCCTGGGCGCTTCCCGCACCACGCTGCGCGAGACCGAGTCCGCGCCCTACATCGCCTGCCGCATCTGCTTTTTCAGTTTGGCGAGGATGCGCTGCTGCTTGAGCCGCGACAGATACTCGACGAACACCTTTCCCTCTAGATGGTCTATCTCGTGCTGGATACACGCCGCAATCAACCCTTCCGCCTCGAGCGTAAACGGCTTTCCTTCTAAATCGAGCGCGCGCACTCGCACGCGCTCAGCCCGCCGCACTTTTTCGTAGATTCCCGGCACCGACAGACAGCCTTCTTCGCAGTCGGCCTCGCCGCTTGCCTCGAGAATCTCCGGATTGATGAATGCGCGAAGCTGGTCGCGCGTTTCGGAAATATCGATTACGATGACGCGCTTGTGCACATCGACTTGGGTGGCGGCTAAGCCGATGCCTGGCGCCGAGTACATGGTTTGTGCCATGTCTTTGATTAACTTGCGAACTTCATTGTCGACGCGCGCGACCTTGGCTGCCACCTTGTGAAGCCGCGGGTCGGGGTAACGCAAGATTCGCAGAATGGCCATAAAAAGCTTGCCAATTTAATCAACTAGATGCAGAATTTAAACCAATACGTAACAATATACTTTGAGGCCTGATATGGGGGGCTCCATGGGAAAGCTGATTATATCGCTGATTTTGCTGCTGACTCCGGGGGCGCCGCTGCTTGCCGCCAGCAGCGGGGATTTGCAAGAAAGCGCCCCGGATATTTACACCGTTGTGAAAGGCGATACCTTGTGGAGTATTTCCGGACGCTTTCTCAAGCAGCCATGGCGCTGGCCCGAGCTGTGGAAGATGAACCAGGACCAGATCAAGAACCCGCATCTCATCTACCCGGGCGATGTCGTCGTGCTCGATCGCTCGGCGCGGGAGGTTCGGCTGCGCCTCGCGCAGCTCGAAACCGTGAGGCTCTCTCCCAAAGTGCGCGTCGAGCCGCTCGCGGCGAAACCGGTTCCCACCATCTCTCCGGCCGTGATAGAGCCTTTCCTGTCCAAGCCGCTGGTCGTCGGTCAGGATGAACTCGCCTCCGCTGCGCGCATCGTCGCCACCCCGGACAACCGGGTCGCGCTCGGTGCGGGTGACGTCGCGTACGCCGAAGGCTTAAGCAAGGACCAAGGCCCCGCCTGGCAGATCTTCCGGCGCGGCGACCCGCTGATCGACCCGGAGAGCGGAGAAACACTCGGGTTCGAAGCGATATACCTGGGTGAAGCACGCGTGCGCCAATTGGGCGACGTGAGCACGATTGAAATCATCCGATCCACCCAGGAAATCTACCGCGAGGATCGCCTGCTGCCGGCCTCCAGGGAGTTGCCCACATTCGCCTATGTCCCGCGCGCGCCGCAGAAGAGCATCAGGGGACACATCGTATCCACCTACGGGAGTCTACAGGAGACCGGGCCGAAGTCGATCGTCGCCTTGTCGAAAGGCAGCAAAGATGGTCTCGAAGTGGGCCACGTCCTTGCAATCTACCCGAACCAGCGTGTTGCCCGCTACGCATTGCGCACCTCCCCGCTCTGGGGCCGCAGTGGCCCGAGCGGTGACGACAGCCCGCGTCCGTACTACAGCGAGGAGCTCACGCCTCGCGACGCCTCGCTCTACCCGGCGCAGAGGCCGGTCAACGAGGGCGATCTGGCCCGCCTGCCCAGCGAACGCTATGGCTTGGTGATGGTGTTCCGTACCTTCGACCGCACGGCGTTCGGGCTGGTGATGGAAGCTTCGCGTCAGGTCACGATCACCGACGTGGTCACCAATCCCTAAGCGCGCTCTTTGCCGGCGCCCGCGCGCCAGCGCGAAGGGCGTCTCCCGTCGTGTCACATGGCGCTCGATAAAGACCTCGAGCAATGGCTGCGGCTGAGCTTGCTTCCGGGTCTCGGCGACGCCTCATTCCGGCGGCTGCTGTTCGCTTTCGGCTCCCCCGAGCAGGTACTGGGCGCGAGCCACGCCGCGCTTCGTGGCGTCGTCCCGGCGCCTTTGGCGAACGCCATCTGTGGCGGCGGTGCGCGCGATGGCTTGACCGAGGTCTCAGACTGGCTCGACGACCCCGCCAACCGCGTCGTCACGCTTGCCGACGGGCATTATCCGCGGGCGCTGCTGCAGATCCCCGACCCGCCGCCCCTGCTCTATGTCAAAGGTCGCGTCGACCTCCTCGATCGGCCGGCGCTTGCAATCGTCGGCAGCCGCAACGCTACGCCGCAAGGCGTGGCAACTTCCGAATCGTTCGCCACGGCGCTCAGCGACGCCGGCTTGACCATCATCAGCGGTCTGGCGCTTGGCATTGATGCCGCCGCGCATCGCGGCGGACTGTCCGGCAGGGCATCCAGCATCGCGGTTGTCGGCACCGGTCTTGACGTCGTCTATCCGGCGCGTAATCGCGCGCTGGCGCACGCGCTCGCGGCGCAGGGCGCGCTTGTCTCCGAGTTCGCGCTCGGGACGCCGGCGATCGGGACGAACTTTCCGCGTCGCAATCGCTTGATCAGCGGGCTTGCGCGCGGCTGTCTGATCGTCGAGGCCGCGCCGCAAAGCGGATCGCTCATCACCGCCCGGCTTGCCAACGAACAGGGCAGGGAGGTCTTCGCGGTGCCGGGCTCTATCCACTCACCGCTTGCAAGAGGCTGCCACCTGCTCATCAAACAAGGCGCAAAGCTGGTCGAAACCGCGCAAGACGTGATCGAGGAACTTGGAATGCGGGCGCCGGCGGACGTGTCGCGCGCTGAGCCTCCTTGCGCGGAGGCGCGCGCGCTGGCGCTGCTCGACCATCTCGGTTTCCGGCCATGCGACATCGATACGCTCGCTGCGCGCAGCGGACTTGCGAGCGAGGCCGTCGCCTCCCTGCTCACGCAGCTCGAGCTCGACGGCCTCGTGGCCGCTGTTCCCGGCGGGAAATACCAGCGCCTGCGCTGAGCGCGCTCGCCGCCGTGCCGGCGAGCGCACCTCTTTCGTGCGGCGAGAGTTTTTGCGCTTTCCGTTTTCGAGCTTGCGCTAACCCCCTTTTGTTCTTATCATCTGGCGCTCTTTTTTCGCGCGCCTCGCGTTTTGCAAAAGAGCGCGCGGTCTGCTGCTACACGGAGTTCCGGCGGGCGCAATGGGAAAACACCTGATCATCGCGGAAAAACCCTCGGTTGCCGGCGATATCGCGCGCGCTCTCGGCGGCTTCACGCGCCACGGCAACTACTATGAGAGCGATCAATACGTGCTGTCTTATGCGGTCGGCCACCTGCTCGAGTTGGCGGTTCCCGAGGAGTTCGATCCGAAACGCGGCCGCTGGACTTTCCGGCACCTGCCGGTGATCCCGCCGCGCTTTGAGTTGGCCCCCATCGACAGCAAGGGCGCCTCGCAATTGAACGTGCTGCTCAAGCTCATCAAGCGCAAAGACGTGACCGGTCTCATCAACGCCTGCGACGCGGGCCGCGAAGGGGAATTGATTTTTCGCTATATCGTGCAGCACGCCAAGACCAGAAAGCCGATCGAGCGGCTGTGGCTGCAGTCGATGACGCCCGCCGCCATTCGCGAGGGCTTCGAGCGGCTGCGCGCCGACCGCGAAATGCTCGCGCTTGCCGACGCCGCCAAGTGCCGCTCGGAAGCCGACTGGCTGGTCGGGATCAACGGTACGCGCGCGATGACGGCGTTCAATTCCAAGGAAGGCGGGTTCTATCTGACGACGGTCGGCCGGGTGCAGACCCCGACGCTGGCAATCCTTCTCGAGCGTGAAGAGCGTATCCGCAACTTCAAATCGCGCGACTATTGGGAGGTGCACGCGTGCTTCGGCGCGAAAGCCGGGGAATATGCTGGCCGCTGGTTCGATCCCGCATTCAGGAAAGCCGACGACCCGGAAAAGAAGGCGGAACGCCTGTGGAGCGCGCAGGAGGCCGCCCTCGTCGCTGCCGCCTGCCGCGACAGGACCGGGGTTGTCAGCGAAGAGACCAGACCCACGACGCAGCTCTCTCCGCTCTTGTTCGACCTTACCAGCCTGCAGCGCGAAGCGAACAGCCGCTTCGGCTTCTCGGCCAAGACCACGCTTTCGCTCGCGCAGGCGCTCTACGAGCGCCACAAGGTGCTTACCTACCCGCGCACCGACGCGCGTGCGCTGCCGGAGGACTATGTGGCCACGGTCAAGAAAACGCTCGGGGTGCAGCGGGGCTCGCCTTACTCTGCGCTTGCCGCCAATATCCTGAAACAGGACTGGGTGCGGCCCAACAAGCGCATCTTCAACAACGCCAAGGTGTCCGACCACTTCGCCATCATTCCGACGCTGCAGCCGCCGAAACCTCTCAACGAGGCGGAAAGCAGGCTCTACGACCTCGTGGTGCGGCGCTTCCTCGCCGTGTTCTACCCGGCGGCCGAATTCCTTCAGACAACGCGTATTACCAGGATAGACGAGCACCAGTTCAAGACCGAGGGTCGCCTGCTTCGACAACCCGGCTGGCTCGCGGTATACGGCAAGTCCGCGCAAGAAGAAAACCAAAGCCTCGCGCCGGTGGCGCCCAATGAAAAAGTCGCGGCGCTGGAGATGAATGTGTTCGCGGACCAGACCAAGCCGCCGGCGCGCTACAGCGAGGCAACGCTGCTTTCGGCCATGGAAGGCGCGGGCAAGCTCGTGGAGGACGACGAACTGCGCGCAGCCATGGAGGCGAAGGGACTAGGCACACCGGCCACGCGCGCAGCGATCATCGAGGGACTCATCCAGGAAGAATACGTTCATCGCAACGGCAAGGAGCTGGTTGCGACGCCGAAGGCATTCTCGCTGTTCTTTGCGCTCAGGCAGTTCGGTGTCACCGAGATCACCTCCCCGGAACTCACCGGCGACTGGGAACACAAGCTGAAACTCATGGAGGCGGGACGGCTCGACCGCCAGGAATTCATGGAGCACATCGAGTCAGTGACCCGCGACCTCGTCGAGCGGATCAAGAACGGTGACATCCCGGACGCCGCGTTCGCCACCGTCCCCGCACCGTGCCCGAAGTGCGGAGGCACGATCCAGGAAAACTATCGCAAGTTCCAGTGCCAGAAATGCGACTTCTCCCTTTGGAGGGTTCTCTCGGGGCGCGAATGGGCGCCGGAGGAGGTTGGTGAGCTCGTTACCCAGCGCTTTTTCGGCCCGCTCACCGGATTCCGCAGCCGCGTTGGCAAACCGTTTTCCGCAGGCGTTCGACTGTCGCAAGACTTCCGGATCGAATTCGACTTCGGGCGCGGAGCGCCATCGGGTGACGGGGGCGAGGCTCCCGATTTCAGTTCCCAGGAACCACTCGGCGCGTGCCCGAAGTGCGGCGCGCGTGTTTTCGAGCATGGCAGCGCTTATGTCTGCGAGAAAACCGGCAGCGCCGAACGCGGCTGCGACTTCCGTTCGGGCAGGCTCATCCTGCAGCAGCCGATCGAGCGCGAACAGATGCGAAAACTCCTTGCGACGGGGCGAACCGACTTGTTGGCCGGTTTTATCTCCCGCCGCAACGGGAGGAGGTTCAAGGCCTTTCTGGTCGCGCGGTCCGACGGAAAAGTGAATTTCGAGTTCGCTGCCAAAACGCCCACGAGCACTACGCGCCGTGGCCTCGCGCGGGACGCGCATAAAACCGAGAGCGCCGCACCGGCCAAGCCCGGAAAGCGTCCCTCGCCAGCGGGCCGCGGCCCCCGCACCAAGCCTTCCGTCAAACCGCGCCGCAAAGTCGCCTAGATATCGAGGTTGCGCACACCGAGAGCGTTGCTCTCAATGAAAATGCGGCGCGGCTCGACCGCGTCGCCCATGAGCGTAGTGAAGATTTCGTCGGCACTGATCGCATCCTCGATCTGCGCGCGCAGGAGACGCCGGGTTTTGGGATCCATGGTGGTCTCCCAAAGCTGCTCGGGGTTCATTTCACCCAGCCCCTTGTAGCGCTGGATGCTCACGCCGCGTTGTACTTCACCTAGCACCCATTCGATCGCGTCGCGGAATTCCGTGACCGGGTGCTTCTGCTCGCCGCGCTTGATATACGCCCCCTCGCCCAGCAGCCCCTGCAGAACCTGCGCGGTGCGCTTGATCTGCGCATAGTCGCCGCTTTGCACGAAATCGCCGTCGATGTAGCTATGATGCACGATGCCATGCTGGGTCTTGCTGATCGCGAGAACGTAGCGCTCGGTTTTCTCGTCAAACTTGGCCGCAACGTCGATATCCCGCTCGCCGAGCAGGGCGGATACTGCCTTAGCGCTCTTGTGCGCGGTTTTTTCTTCAGTGAGGTCCAGCGCCGTCGGCTGCTTGAGCAGCGCGTGCAATACTTCGGCGTCGATCAGCTTGCTCACGCGTTCGATCACGGCTTCCGCCAGCAGATACTGCTTCGCCACCTGCTCCAGCGCGTCCTTGGTGAGCGGCTGCGAATGAGCCGTTGCGTAAAGTTCCGCCTCAGACAGCGCGAGCTTCAGGAGAAAGTGTTTCAGTTCATGCTCGTCCTTTAGATAGCGCTCGGTCTTGCCGTGTTTGGTCTTGTAGAGTGGAGGCTGGGCGATGAAGATGTGGCCGCGTTCCACCAGTTCCGGCATCTGCCGATAGAAGAACGTGAGCAGCAGCGTGCGGATATGCGAACCGTCGACATCGGCGTCGGTCATAATGATGATGCGATGGTAGCGGAGCTTGTCCGGTGCGTATTCGTCTTTGCCAATACCGGTGCCGAGCACGCTGATCAGAGTGGTGATCTCCTGTGAGGACAGGAGCTTGTCAAAACGAGCCTTCTCGACGTTGAGGATCTTGCCGCGTAGTGGGAGAATCGCCTGGAATTTTCGGTCCCGTCCCTGCTTAGCCGAGCCGCCGGCCGAGTCTCCCTCCACGATATAGAGCTCGCACTGCGCCGGATCGCGCTCCTGGCAGTCGGCGAGTTTGCCTGAGAGCCCGAACGAGTCGAGGATTCCCTTGCGCCGAGTCAACTCGCGCGCCTTGCGCGCGGCGTCGCGCGCGCGCGCGGCGTCAATGATCTTGCCGCAGATGATCTTCGCGTCAGCAGGCTTCTCGAGGAGGAACTCCATCAGCTTCTGTCCGACGATTTCCTCCACCACGGGGCGAACCTCGGAGGAAACCAGTTTCTCCTTCGTCTGCGAGGAGAACTTTGGTTCCGGCACCTTGACGGAAAGAACCGCGGTAAGCCCCTCTTTCATGTCATCGCCCGTCGTTTCAACCTTCGCTTTCCTTGCCAGGTCATTCGCTTCTATATACTGGTTCAGGGTCCGCGTCATCGCCGCCCGCAGCCCCGTAAGGTGAGTGCCGCCGTCGCGCTGGGGGATGTTGTTGGTAAAGCACTGCATCGACTCTTGGTACGAGTCATTCCACTGCATCGCCACCTCGACGGTGATGCCCTCCTTCTCTGCCAGTGCGTAGAAGATGTTCGGATGGAGAACGTTTTTCGCGCGGCTCATGTACTGGACAAACCCTTTCACCCCGCCGCTGAACGCGAACCTTTCCTCCTTTCCGGTGCGCTGGTCGATGAGCATGATCTTGACACCATGATTGAGGAATGACAGTTCACGCAGCCGTTTCGCAAGAATGTCATAGTGATACTCGACATTGCCGAAGATCTCTTTACTCGCGAGGAAGTGCACCTCGGTGCCGCGTTTCTCGGTCTTGCCAATAGGTTTCAGAGGCGCCACCGCTTCGCCCAGGTGAAACTCCATCTGGTGAAGTTTGCCCTCTCGGCGAATGCTAAGTCGAAGCCATTCGGACAACGCATTCACCACCGATACCCCGACGCCGTGCAAGCCGCCGGAAATCTTGTACGAGTTATTGTCGAACTTTCCCCCGGCGTGCAACTCGGTCATCACCACCTCTGCAGTGGAGCGTCCTTGTTCGTCCTCCGGGTAGAGTTCGGCCGGGATTCCGCGGCCGTTGTCCAGCACACTGATGGAGTTGTCCGGGTGGATGGTGATCGTGATCTCATTGCAGTATCCTGCCAACGCCTCATCGACAGCGTTGTCAACGACCTCGAACACCATGTGGTGCAGCCCCGTTCCGTCACTCGTGTCGCCGATATACATTCCGGGGCGCTTGCGCACCGCATCAAGGCCCTTCAGCACCTTGATGCTGCTGGCATCGTAATCGTCCGCGCTGTTTTGCTCTCGTTCCTTATCTATTATCATCGTCGATGAATGTGGGTTGCGGTTAAATGCGCATCGGCATCACTACGTACTTGAACTCGTCGCGCTCCGGGACCGTGATCAGCATACTGCTGTTCGCGTCGCCGAACGCACATCGGACAGTCGCTGCCTGCACATTGTTGAGGACGTCCAGAAGGTAGGTGATATTGAATCCTACATCGAGCGGTTCACCGTTGTAGTCCACCTCGAGTTCTTCCTGTGCTTCTTCCTGTTCATTGTTGGTGCACGATATGCGCAGGCTATTGGCGGTCAGCATCCATCGCACACCGCGGAATTTTTCATTCGAAAGGATCACCGCGCGCTGAAGCGCTTGGAGAAGGGTAACCCGATCAAGGGAAATGTGGTTCTGATAGTTTGTCGGGATGACCCGGCCATAGTCGGGAAACTTCCCATCAATGATTTTCGTGATGAGTTCGATCGCGGCGAAGCGGAACTTCACCTGCGCCGCGTAGATCTCGAGCTCGAGTTCCTCATCGCTGTCTTCAAGCAGCTTGGAGAGCTCCTGGATCGCCTTGCGGGGCAGGATCACTTCTCTTTTTTCCGGTTGCACCGAGACTGTTCCGGCGGCGTAGCTCAGACGGTGACCATCCGTCGCCACCACGCGCATATGCTCGCCTTCAAGGACCAGCAGCAGGCCGTTCAGGTAATACCGGATATCCTGCTGTGCCATCGAGTATTGCACCAGAAGCAAGAGTTCTCTCAGTTGCTTTTGCGTGATCCGGATATGCGCCTGCCTGACTCCGGGATCGGCGAGCATCGGGAAATCCGCTGCCGGCAAAGTCTGCAGATTAAAGCGACTCCTGCCGGCCCGTACCTGGAGGCGGTTATTCTGCACATCGAGCAAGGCTTCTGCATCGTCCGGTAAAGCACGAAGAATATCCTGCAGCTTGCGCGCCGATACCGTTAGGCTGAGATCCTCGGCACCTTTGTTTTCATCTTCGCATATCGTCGACACTTGAATTTCAAGATCGGTCGCAATAAGAGAGATCCGGTCCTGCTGACGTCTGATCAGCACGTTTGAAAGAATAGGCAGCGTATGCCGTCTTTCAACAATGCCGGTGACTGCCTGCAAAGGCTTGAGGAGAATATCGCGCTTTGTTTGAAGAATTTTCATAAGAGATGGTAGTAGATAATAAGACTAATAAGTCCGGCCATCCGCTGTGGATAACAATTGAAAAGGTTATCCGTCATGACGATAGCGTTGTGACAAGATGTGGGCAGACGAGTGGTTTCGTGTTGATCATTTGTGAAGAAAAGCCGCGAGCGGCGAGAAAGAGGCTGATATTCACAAGCAGTCCCTGTGTCATCAACTGTGCAGAACTTTGAGCAGGGAATTAATATCACGCGTGATGTCGCTATTGGTGGTTCGCAGAAGCGCGATTTTACGGCAGGCGTGCAGAACGGTGGTATGGTCCCGCCCGCCGAAAGCGTCACCGATGTCCGGAAGACTGAGTTGGGTAAGTTCCTTGGCGAGCGCCATGGCAACTTGGCGCGGACGGGCAACGTTACGGCTGCGCTTCTTGGAATACATTTCCGACACTTTGATCTTGTAGTAATCGGCAACCGTCTTCTGTATGTTTTCTATGGATACCTGACGATTCTGTATCGCGAGGAGGTCACGTAGAGCGTCGCGGCAGAGGTCTGCGGAAATTTCTTGCCCGGAGAATCGTGCATAGGCGAGGACGCGTTTCAGGCCGCCCTCCAGTTCGCGCACATTGGACTGAATATGCTTCGCCAGGAAGAAGGCCACCGTTTGGTCAAGAATGATCCCTTCGACTTCGGCTTTCTTGAGGAGAATGGCGACGCGCATTTCAAGCTCAGGCGGCTCCACTGCAACGGTGAGGCCCCAGCCGAAGCGCGAGATTAAGCGGTTTTCGATCCCGGATATTTCCTTGGGGTAGGTGTCGCAGGTGATAACAAGCTGTTTGTGCGATTCGATCAGCGCGTTGAAGGCGTAGAAAAACTCTTCCTGTGTGCGGCTCTTCCCGCTGAAGAACTGGATATCGTCAATAAGGAGAAGGTCCAGCGAGTGGTAGTAGCGCTTGAAGTCATCAAAGGCTTTATGCTGATACGCGCGCACCACGTCCGAGACGTATTGTTCTGCATGAATGTAGCGGATCTTGCTCTCCGGAACACGCGCGTGCAGAGCGTTGCCAATGGCTTGGATAAGATGAGTCTTGCCAAGACCGACACCACCATAAATGAAAAGCGGATTGTATGCCGTGCCGGGGCGCTCCGCTATCTGGGTAGCCGCTGCGCGCGCCAGTTCATTCGCTTTCCCGGTAACGAAGGTCTCGAAGGTGAAAGCAGGATTGAGGCGTGAAATTTCCCGCGAGCTCGGTCTGGAGGGCGACGTATCGCCAACTGCCGCGGCAGGCGCGGGCGGGAGGGGAACCGGAAGGGTCTCTTTTTCGGCGAGCAGGAGCCGAATCTCGATCGGCTGTTCGAACCGCGCGGTCGCAAAAGCTTGAATGCGCGACATAAACTTGTCTCTGATCCATTGGAGCACGAAGCGGTTCGGGGCAACCAATGTCAGCACGTTGCCGTCCGCGTGGAACTGCAGAGGCTTAATCCAGGTTCGGAACTGTTGGGCGGGGAGTTCTTTCTCAAAATGCGAAAGACAGTAGTCCCAGAAGCTGTTCATTTCGAGCGATATAGGAGTTATTGTAAAGCCCGCGGGAGAGAGCCAAGACAAGAGTAAATTTTAGCCGCTTCGGCTGCAGTTATCCACAACTATCAACGTATGTGCGAGCCAATCTTGGCAAGAAGCGGCGATTTGACAGCCGCAGTCCGGAAAGGTTTTAATAATCAATTTTCCACCTCAGGCGAAGCATGGCAACCTATGAAACGAACCTATCAACCCTCTAAGACGCGGCGTAAGCGCACACACGGGTTTCGCGTGCGCATGAAGACACGCGGTGGCCGAGCAGTCATCCGCGCCCGTCGGGCGAAAGGCCGCGCGCGGCTAGGCATCTGATTTTCGAGCGGAACGGGGCTCCTCTGGCAGGCCAAAGCGGAATCAAGCGGCTGCTGCGGCATGAACAGTTTGAAGCAGTCCTTCGGGATGAACCCGCGGCAGCCGGGCGTCTCTTCGTGGTTCGCGCCAAGCCGAACAGCATGATGCAGGCACGACTTGGCATCGTCGCCGGCCGTCGTGCAATTCCGCGAGCGGTAGACCGCAATTACTGCAAGCGCATCGTGCGCGAGATGTTTCGTCTCATGCAGGGAAACCTCGCGGCAGTGGACTTGGTGGTGTTATGCCGCGGACCGGTGCCGAGGCAGCAGAAATCCGCGGCACGGCGGGAACTAGCGAGGCTCCTAGCGGTGTTCGGTAAGGACCGGAGCCGGTGCTCGATAGGTAGAGCGCGGTAGTTCTGGCGTTAGCAGAAGTCGACAGCATCCATGGATTCGCAACGGCTGATTCTGTTTTTTGTGTTCTCGTTTTCGGTGTTCCTGCTACTCGACGCGTGGCAGCGCGATCAACGTTCTGAGCCCGCGCCAACGCCGCAGACTACCCAGAAAGGCGAACAGCCCGCGCTACCGCGCCCGAGCGAGAAGCTGGTCGCGAGTCAGGCCGCAAAGCCGCCGGAGGGTTCGGCGGTGCTCGCGCCCGGCCAGACGATCAAGGTGGAGACTGATTTCCTGCGCGCCGAAATCAGCACGCAAGGAGGGGATCTGCGGCGGCTCGAGTTGAAGCGGCACCGGGACACCTTGGAGAAGAGCAAGAACTTCGAGCTTTTCCAGGATCAGCCGGATCAGGTGTATGTTGCACAATCAGGGCTGCTCGGAAATGCCCTGCCGAACCATCGCACTGTTTTCGCCGCTCGCGCGGGGGGGTATAGGCTCGCCGAAGGCGCGAAGATCGTAGAGCTGAGGCTGGACGCACCGGAGGTGAACGGCATCAAGGTGGCGAAGGTGTATCGCTTCCATCGCGCAAGTTACGTCGTCGATGTGGGGTATGAAATCTTCAATCACAGCGCAGCCGCCATCCAGCCCTTCGCATATTTTCAGTTGTTGCGCGACAGCAAGCCGCCCGCCGGAGATTCGGCGATGTTGCCGACGTATACCGGGGCCGCAGTTTATACCGACAAGGAAAAATTCCAGAAAGTTGCGTTTGCCGACATCGATAAGGGCAAGGCGCCCTATCCGAAAAACAGTAACGATGGCTGGATCGCGATACTCCAGCATTACTTCTTCAGCGCCTGGCTGCCCAAGAACGGAACACCGCGGGAGTTCTACATGCGGCGACTGGACGGCGGTCTGTACGCGGCGGGGGTGATCGTGCCGGCCGGCAGCATAGAACCGGGCAAAAGCACAATGCTCGCGGTGCCCCTCTACGCCGGGCCGCAGGAGCAGGACAAGCTCGACAAGCTCGCGCCCGGGCTGGACCTTACCGTCGATTACGGCTGGCTGACGATTATTGCCGTTCCGCTGTTCTGGGTGCTGGCATGGATCAACCAGTGGGTAGGCAACTGGGGGATCGCAATTATTCTGCTGACCGTGATCATCAAGCTTCTGTTTTACCCCCTGTCGGAAGCGAGCTACCGCTCGATGGCGAGGATGCGGGTGCTTGCGCCCAGGCTGCAGAAGATCAAGGAGCAATATGGTGACGACCGGCAGCGCATGCAGCAGGCAATGATGGAGATTTACAAGACGGAGAAGATCAATCCTCTGGGCGGCTGCCTTCCGATCGTGGTGCAGATCCCGGTGTTTATCGCCCTCTATTGGGTGCTCTTGGCGAGCGTCGAGCTGCGCCATGCGCCGTTCATGTTATGGATTGACGACCTTGCTTCGCCGGACCCGTGGTTTATTCTGCCGATCGTCATGGGCGCCACCATGATCATCCAGACCAAGCTCAACCCCGAACCGCCTGACCCCGTGCAGGCCAAGGTGATGAAAATCATGCCGATCGCCTTCAGCGTGTTCTTCTTCTTCTTCCCGGCGGGACTGGTGCTCTACTGGCTCGTCAACAACGTGTTGTCAATCGCCCAGCAGTGGCACATCAACCGGGTACTCGAGCGCGCGAACCTCAAGCCGTCGAGCAAGGCGTAGGCCCCGCACGCGGGCACGCTAGGGCCCGATGGCATCCAACGACATTATCGCTGCGCTGGCGACCGCACCCGGCCGTAGCGGCATCGGCATCGTTCGCGTCTCCGGCCCCCGGCTCGACTGCATCATCGAGCCCATCGTGGGCAAACCGCTGCCGCCGAGGCGCGCGGTCCTGGCACAATTCCGTGATGCACAGGGCGCCGCGATAGATCAAGGCGTCGCACTGTATTTTCCGTCGCCGCGATCCTACACCGGCGAGGACGTGCTCGAGCTGCAAGGGCACGGTGGCCCCGTCGTGCTACAACTGCTCCTGAAGCGTTGCTTGGAACTAGGGGCGCGCGTTGCCGAACCGGGCGAGTTCACCAAACGGGCCTTTCTCAACAACAAGCTCGACCTCGCTCAAGCCGAAAGCGTGATCGATTTGATCGATGCCGCGACGGCACAGGCCGCGCGCGGTGCCGTACGCTCGCTAAGCGGGGAGTTTTCTTCAGAAATTCAAGAGCTTAGGACTAAGCTCATCACTTTGCGCATGCTCGTTGAAGCGACCTTGGACTTTCCTGACGAAGAAATTGACTTCCTTAAACAGTCCGATGCAAAAGAGAGCCTGAAAGAGCTGCAAACCCAGGTTGGCGCCGTTTTGGAAGCATCGCGCCAAGGCAGCCTGCTGCGTGAAGGGATGCATATCGTGCTGGCGGGCCGGCCGAACGTGGGCAAGTCCAGTCTGCTCAATCGTATGGCCGGGGAGGAGGTTGCAATCGTGACCGACATTCCCGGCACCACGCGCGACGCGATCCGCCAAGTGATCAACTTGAGCGGCGTGCCCGCGCACATCATCGATACCGCGGGGCTGCGCGAATCTGAGGATCCAGTGGAAAAAATCGGTATCGCCCGCACGTGGGCGGCGATCGAAAAAGCGGATC
Organism: Betaproteobacteria bacterium RIFCSPLOWO2_12_FULL_62_13; assembly: GCA_001771985.1. GTDB lineage: Bacteria > Pseudomonadota > Gammaproteobacteria > Burkholderiales > SG8-41 > DSOT01. The sequence continues at coordinate 15,419 of MERG01000402.1, forward strand.
TCGTGCTGCTCTTGGTCGATGCAACGCGGGGCGAAGCCGGGGCGGATCGGGAGATACTGGCGCGACTACCAAGCGCGCTGCCCTGCATCCGTGTCATGAACAAGATCGATCTCATGCCGCGCCCTGCGGCGGTTGAGCAGCGCGACGGTGCGGCCGTTGTCTGGCTGTCCGCCAAGACGGGCGAAGGGGTCGACTTGCTGCGCGCGACGCTGCTGGAGGCTGTCGGCTGGCATAGTACGGGGGAGGGTTTGTTTCTGGCGCGGGCGCGCCACGTGCAGGCGTTGAACCGTGCTCGCGGCCATCTCAAACAAGCGGGAGCGTTTGGGTGCGAGCTCGAGCTCCTGGCGGAGGAGCTACGCTTGGCGCAAGAAGCGTTGTCAAGCATCACGGGAGAATTCACTCCCAATGACCTTCTGGGCGAAATCTTCTCGCACTTCTGCATAGGCAAGTGACCGCCCGGGGGAGGGTTGCGGTGGGCCTCCGACGCCCCCGGTTTGGGAGACAGGGCGAGCTCGGCGCGACCCCCCCTTTTTTTGTGGTTTCACGTGAAACCGTGAAGCAGGCAGCAAGCATGGCTATCTAAAACCACCAAGTTGGTTGATCAGCTCGCGCCATCGATAGACATCGGCCCATTGGGCCCCGCTCGCTCGGGTAGGTGTTCGGTTTTGGCGGGCTCGTTTACCCAAGAAACGCGCAAGTTTCACGTGGAACACGGCCCCGGTTGTGCTTCTAGCCTGTTCATTTTCCGCTTAAAGTCAGGTATCATGCAGGCTGCGATGCGAGGCCGGAAAAATGACGCAATATCCTGAAAATTTTGATGTTATTGTGGTTGGCGGCGGTCACGCCGGCACCGAAGCGGCCTTGGCTGGCGCGCGCATGGGCTGCAACATCTTGCTGCTCACACACAATATCGAAACGCTGGGGCAGATGTCATGCAATCCTTCGATCGGCGGCATCGGCAAGGGTCACTTGGTGAAGGAGGTAGACGCGCTGGGAGGCGCCATGGCGGCGGCCACCGACGAGGCCGGTATCCAGTTTCGCATCCTCAACTCGCGCAAGGGTCCCGCCGTGCGCGCCACGCGCGCGCAGGCGGATCGTCTGCTTTACAAGAAAGCCATTCGCGGCCGGCTGGAGAATCAGCCCAAGCTGCGGGTCTTCCAGCAAGCGGTCGACGATCTGACGCTGGAAGGCGATTGCGTCACCGGCGTAGTCACCCACATCGGCATCCGATTTAGCGCGCGCGCCGTGGTGCTTACGACGGGCACATTTCTCTCGGGACTGATTCACGTCGGTTTGCAGCACTACCAGGCGGGACGCGCCGGCGATCCGCCCGCAGCGAGTCTTGCGCAGCGGTTGCGTGCCCTCAAGCTGCCGGTCGGGCGGCTGAAAACGGGGACGCCGCCGCGCATTGACGGCCGCAGCGTCGATTTCTCGGTGCTGGCCGAGCAGCCCGGCGATGAGCCGACACCGGCGTTCTCGTTTCTCGGCACACGCGAGCAACACCCCGCCCAGGTGCCATGCTGGATCACGCATACCAACGCTCGCACGCACGCCATCATTCGCGGAGGGCTCGACCGCTCGCCGATGTTCAGCGGGGTTATCGAAGGCGTCGGGCCGCGCTACTGCCCATCGATCGAGGACAAGATCCACCGTTTTGCCGCGAAGGACTCGCACCAGATTTTCCTCGAGCCCGAGGGACTCACGGTCAACGAATTTTATCCTAATGGCATATCGACCAGCTTGCCGTTTGACGTGCAGTACGCGCTGGTGCGCTCGATCAGGGGCCTGGAGCGCGCCTACCTCACGCGCCCCGGTTACGCGATCGAGTACGACTACTTCGATCCGCGCGGATTGAAGAGTTCGCTGGAAACCAAGGCGATCGGGCGCTTATTTTTCGCCGGCCAGATCAACGGCACTACCGGTTACGAAGAAGCCGCCGCGCAAGGGCTGCTTGCCGGCATGAATGCCGCACTCGCCGTGCAGGAACGCGAATCGTGGTGCCCGCGCCGCGACCAGGCGTACCTCGGTGTTCTGGTCGACGACCTGATTACGCGGGGCGTGTCGGAGCCGTACCGCATGTTCACGAGTCGCGCGGAGTACCGTTTGAGTCTGCGCGAGGACAACGCCGATTTGCGTCTCACCGCGATCGGGCGCCGGTTGGGGGCGGTTGACGACGGCCACTGGGCGGCGTTCTGTCGCAAGCGCGAAGCGATCGCGCGCGAGCAAGAGCGCCTTAAGTCAACCTGGGTCAATCCGAAACTGGTGCCGCAGGCGGAGGCTGAACGCGTTGTCGGCCAGGCGCTCGAGCGCGAGTATGCGCTTACTGACTTGCTGCGCCGTCCAGGGGTAACCTACACGGCGCTGATGACGCTGCCAGGGGCTGGCCCCGCGGTGGATGACCCGCAGGTCGTCGAGCAGATCGAAATTCAGGCGAAATATCACGGGTACATTGAACGCCAGCAGGAAGAGATCGAGCGCAACGAGCAGCATGAAAATACGCGGCTACCAGCGGATCTGGATTACACGAAGGTTAGCGGGCTCTCGGTCGAGGTGCAGCAGAAGCTGAACAAAGTCCGCCCGGAGACGATCGGTCAGGCGGCGCGCATTTCTGGGGTGACGCCGGCGGCGATTTCGGTGCTGCTGGTGCACGTGAAGCGCGGGTTCGCACAATTCAAGAAAAGCGCATGACCCTTGCCGGGAAGCTTGCGCAAGGCGTGGCCGAGCTGCGCCTCGGGCTGCCGGCGTACGCCGAACAGCGGCTCATCGATTATGTCGCGCTGATCCAGAAATGGAACAAGACCTACAACCTCACGGCGGTGCGCGAGACGCAAAGCATGTTAAGCCATCACCTGCTCGATTGCCTCGCCGTGCTGCCGCATGTTTCGGCACAGACGATTCTCGACGTGGGAAGCGGTGCGGGCCTGCCTGGCGTTCCCCTTGCGCTGGCGCTGCCGCAGGCTCGCGTCACGCTCCTCGACAGCAGCCACAAGAAAGCGGCGTTTCTGAAGCAGGCGGTGATCGAGCTCGGGCTTGAGAACGCTTCGGTCGTGTGCGAACGGGTCGAGAGCTGGCGACCGCAGCACAAATTCGAACTCGTGATCTCCCGCGCATTTTCCGATTTGCACGAGCTTCTCGGGCTCGCCGGGCATTTATGCGAAAAATCTGGCGTAGTCGCGGCGATGAAGGGCGTTTATCCCCACCAGGAACTGGCCCGGTTGCCGGAAGCGTTCAGGGTGAAGAGCGTCGTCGCACTCAAGGTGCCGGGCCTGCGCGCCGCGCGCCACCTGGTGCTGATGCAGCCGGCGTGAGCCGAACTCGTGGCGAAGATACTGGCGATCACCAATCAGAAGGGCGGCGTCGGCAAGACGACCACCAGTGTTAATCTCGCCGCAAGTCTGGCTGCGGCCAAACAACGCGTGTTGCTTGTCGATCTTGATCCGCAGGGCAACGCGACGATGGGCAGCGGGATCGACAAACGCGGCCTCGCCGCGACCGTCTACCAGGTGCTGCTTGGCGTGCGCGCGATTACCGAGGTGCGCGCGCGCTCGGCCAGCGGCGATTACGATCTTATCCCCGCCAATCGCGAACTCGCCGGCGCGGAGGTCGAGATGGTCGACATCGAGCGGCGCGAAACGAGGCTCAGGGAAGCGCTTGCGCAAATAGCGAGCGAGTATGATTTTATCTTGATCGACTGTCCGCCCGCGCTCAATCTGCTTACCGTCAATGGCCTCACTGCCGCTCACGCGGTGATGATCCCGATGCAGTGCGAGTACTATGCGCTGGAAGGTCTGAGCGATCTGGTGGCGACCATCAAGAAGGTGCGCCAGCACCTGAATCCCGAATTGCAGATTGAAGGCCTGCTGCGCACGATGTATGACCCGCGCAACACGCTCGCCCGGCAGGTGTCGGCTCAACTGATCGAGCATTTCGGCGACAAGGTTTACCGCACCGTGATTCCGCGCAACGTGCGGCTGGCGGAAGCGCCGAGCTTCGGGGTGCCGGCGCTGAATTTCGACCAGAACTCGAAAGGCGCACAGGCGTACCTGGCGCTCGCCGGGGAAATGCTGAACCGCAACGCGCAGGCGGCGTAGGAAGGCGAAGGTTATGGTCAAAATGAGAGGGTTGGGACGGGGGCTCGACGCATTGCTCGGCGGCGATGACGAGCGCGTCGCGGCCGAGGAACAGCTCAGGAGCCTGCCGATCGATTCTGTGCAGCCGGGCAAGTATCAGCCGCGCACGCGCATGGATCAGGAGGCGCTCGGCGAGCTCGCGGAGTCAATCAGGGCGCAGGGCATCATGCAGCCGATCCTGGTGCGGCCGTTGGTGGATGGGCGTTACGAGATCATCGCTGGCGAGCGGCGCTGGCGAGCGGCGCGTATCGCGGGCCTCGGCACGGTACCGGCGCTGGTGCGGGACGTGCCGGACAGGCAGGCGCTGGCAGTGTCATTAATCGAGAACATTCAGCGCGAAAACCTCAATCCACTGGAGGAAGCGACCGGCATCCAGCGCTTGATCCAGGAGTTCGGCATGACGCATGCGGAAGCCGCGCAGGCGCTGGGCCGCTCGCGTTCGGGTGTCACAAATTTGCTGCGCCTGCTCGATCTCGCCCCGCCGGTGCGCGAGCTGCTGGCCCAGGGCCGGCTCGACATGGGGCACGCCCGCGCGTTGCTGACGTTGCCCGTTGCCCGGCAGGTCGCGCTCGCCCGCGAGGCGGTGGCGAAGCAGCTTTCGGTGCGCGATGTCGAACGACGCGCGAGCGCTGCTCTGAAACAGGCCCCACCGGCGCGGCGTGCGCATGTGGACCGCGACATCGCCCGGCTCGAAGAGGATTTGTCGGACCGTCTCGGCACCACGGTTCAAATCAGGGTCGGGGCGAAACAAGGCAGCGGCCGGCTCATCATCAGCTATCGCAGTCTCGATCAACTCGACGCGCTGCTCGCGCGGCTAACGCCTGTCGCGTAGTGGCGGGAAATGCTTTACGGTGGCGCTTCATTTTGACGCGAATGCCCGCGACGGCTTATAATTTTCTGCTTTGTTCCGCGAGTGACTCGCGTGGCTCTCCTCATCGAGGGCAAGGCTATCCGTACCGTTCTTCGGTGGCTCGCTTACGCCACCGTCGTAGCGGTGCTGATCGCCGGTTTTTGGCAGGGCCACCACGGAGCCGTCTCGGCACTGTTGGGCGGCTTCATCAATCTTATCGCAGGGGCGGTGTTTGGATGGGTTGTCACGCGGAGCAGCAAGAAGACGGCAGGGGAGACTCTACGGGCCCTGTTCAGGGCTGAGGCCAGCAAAGTTGCGCTGATCGTCGTCCAGCTATGGGTGGTGTTGGCGAACTACAAGCAGATCCTGCTGGCGCCTTTTTTTGGAACGTTTTTTCTGACCGTGGTTTTATTCAGCATGGTATTTTTTGTCCGCGAGCGATAGGTCGACGAACATACTCTCATGGCCGCCCAGGAACTGACTCCCGCCCAATACATCAGCCACCACCTGACTTTCAACGCCCAATCCGTGGGTGAAGGGGGGTTCTGGACGCTGCATGTCGACTCGGTGGTTACGGCGACGGTCCTCGGTATCCTCGCGCTCGGCTTCATGTGGTGGGTCGTGCGCGGCGCCACCGCTGGCGTGCCGAACAAGCGCCAGGCTTTCGTCGAGTTGTGTGTCGAATTTGTCGACACGCAGGTGAAGAGCATTTTCCTGCACGGCGATCGCCACAAGTTCATCGCCCCCGCGGCGCTCACCGTGTTCATGTGGGTGCTGCTCATGAACGCGATGGACTTCCTGCCCATTGATTGGGTGGCCACAATCTTTTTCGAGAAATTGCTGCACGTGCACTACTGGCGCCCGGTGCCCACCGCCGACGTCAACACGACATTCGCGCTCGCGCTGTCGGTATGGCTGCTCATGATCTTCTTCAACATGAAGGTCAAAGGCGTGCGCGGGTGGGTGCACGAACTGTTCTGCGCACCGTTTGGCAGGAACCCTCTTCTGTGGCCAGCCAACCTGCTCTTCAACGCCGTCGAGTACGTATCGAAACCGCTGTCGCACTCGCTGCGGCTGTTCGGCAACATGTATGCCGGCGAGATCATTTTTCTGCTGCTGTGGGTGTGGGCGGCGACCAGCCTGGCAGGTACCATCTTCGCGACGGTGCTGGGCCTGGGCTGGGCCATCTTCCATATCCTGATCGTCGTGCTCCAGGCCTACATCTTCATGATGCTGACAGTCGTCTACATCTCAATGGCGCACGAAAGCCACTGATGTCCTGGAAGGCTATAACACCGTAATCAACCCAGAAAGGAAGTGAACATGGAAAAACTCCAGTTGTTGGCGATGGTCCAGGCGTATACCGGGATCGGCATCGGCCTCATGATCGGACTGGGCGCCGCCGGCGCGTGCATCGGCATTGGCATCATGGCCGGTCGATTCCTGGAGGGCGCGGCGCGCCAGCCGGAGTTGATGCCGCAGCTGCAAGTGAAGGTGTTCCTGCTGCTGGGCCTGATCGACGCCTCGTTCATCATCGGTGTAGGTCTTGCCATGTTGTTCGCGTTCGGTAACCCGCTGCTCGCCGTGATCCAGGCCTGACCGCGATGCAGCGGCACAATTCCGCTGGGGAGCAGCCATGAACATCAACTTGTCACTCCTGGCGCAGGCGCTTACCTTCGCGCTCTTCATCTGGTTCACGATCAGATTCGTGTGGCCGCCGCTGATGCGCGCCATTGAGCAGCGCCAGAAGCACATCGCCGACGGCCTCGCTGCCGCGGAACGTGGCCGCGCGGAGCTGGAATCCGCTTCGAAACGCGCGGAAGAGGCGCTCAGAGAAGCGCGCAGGCGCGCGTCGGAAGTCATCGCCCAGGCCGAAAAACGAGCTGCCCAGATGATCGAGGAAGCGCGCACTGAGGCGAAGGAGGAGGGCAACCGGGAAAAGGCCGCCGCACGGGCTGAGATCGAGCAGCAGATCGCGCAAGCCAAGGAAACGCTGCGCGAGCAGGTGGCCACGCTTGCCGTGGCCGGCGCAGAGAAGATACTGCGCCGCGAGGTCGATGCCAAGGCGCATGCCGAATTGCTCGACGAGCTGCGGCTGGAGCTTCGCTAGGGTCATGGCCGAGGACATCACGATCGCGCGGCCCTACGCTGAGGCGGCGTTTCAGGTCGCCGACACCGGCGGCACGCGCGCCAAATGGTCGCAGGCGCTCGCGACGATGGCGAGCGTCGCGGCGCATCCCGAAATGCGGGCGGCAATCGGCAACCCGAATATAACGGCAGATCAGCTCTATGGGCTGTTCGCGTCGCTGTGCGGCGACGTGCTGACTGCGCAAGTGCAGAACTTCGTGCGCGTGCTGATCGCAAACGGGCGGCTCGCGCTGTTGCCGGAAATCCGCGACACCTACGAGGAGCTCAAGAACGAACGCGAGGGCGTGGTGGAGGCGCATATCATGGCCGCTTTCCCCCTCGATGATGCGCAGCTCGCGTCGCTGGTGGCGGATTTGGAGAAGCGCTTCAAGCGCAAGGTCAGTCCACAGGTGGGCGTCGACAAGGAGCTCATTGGCGGCGTGCGGGTGCAGGTGGGCGACGAGGTCATCGACGGCACGATGCGAGGCAAGCTCGGCGCGATGGCTGCGGCTTTGAAGCGTTAGATACCCGAGGAAACAACTATGCAACAGCTGAAACCCTCCGAGATCAGTGACCTGATCCGCAGCAGGATCCAGAGTCTTGCGCTGGCGGCGGACATCCGTACTCAGGGCACGGTGGTGTCGGTAACCGACGGCATCTGCCGTATTCACGGCCTGTCCGACGTGATGCAGGGCGAGATGCTCGAGTTCCCGCGCAACACGTTCGGTCTGGCGCTCAACCTCGAACGCGACTCGGTCGGCACGGTGGTGCTGGGCGACTACGAGCATATCACCGAGGGCGACATCGTCAAGTGTACCAGCCGGATTCTCGAGGTTCCGGTCGGGCCGGAGCTGCTGGGCCGCGTCGTGAACTCGCTCGGTCAGCCGATCGACGGCAAGGGGCCGATCCAGGCGAAGACGAGCGACGTGATCGAAAAGGTTGCCCCTGGCGTGATCTGGCGTCAATCGGTATCGCAGCCGGTGCAGACCGGCTTGAAGGCGATCGACTCGATGGTGCCGATCGGGCGCGGACAGCGCGAACTGATCATCGGCGACCGGCAAACGGGGAAGACGGCGGTCGCCATCGACACCATCATCAACCAGAAAGGCAAGGACCTCATTTGCATCTACGTCGCGATCGGCCAGAAGGCCTCGACGATCGCGAACGTGGTGCGCAAGCTCGAGCAGCACGGCGCCATGGGCTACACCATCGTCGTCGCGGCCTCCGCTTCGGAGTCGGCGGCGATGCAGTACATCGCGCCTTACTGCGGCTGCACCATGGGCGAATACTTCCGCGATCGCGGCCAGGACGCGCTGATCATCTATGATGACTTGACCAAGCAGGCGTGGGCCTACCGCCAGATCTCGCTGCTGCTGCGCCGGCCGCCGGGACGCGAAGCCTATCCCGGCGACGTTTTCTATCTGCACTCGCGGCTCCTGGAGCGCGCCGCGCGCGTGAGTAAAGAGTATGTAGAGCGTTTCACCAAAGGAGAGATCAAGGGCAAGACCGGGTCGCTTACTGCGCTGCCGATCATCGAGACCCAGGCCGGGGACGTAACCGCCTTCGTGCCGACCAACGTCATTTCGATCACCGACGGCCAGATCTTCCTCGAGACCGATCTTTTCAACGCCGGTATCCGTCCCGCGATTAACGCCGGCATCTCGGTGTCGCGGGTCGGGGGTGCTGCGCAGACCAAGGTGATCAAGAAGCTGGGTGGCGGCGTGCGGCTCGCGCTGGCGCAGTATCGCGAACTCGCCGCATTCGCCCAATTCGCTTCCGATCTCGATGAGGCCACCCGCAAGCAGCTCGAACGCGGCCGCATGGTGACCGAGCTGATGAAGCAGTCCCAGTATCAGCCGCTGCAGGTGTGGGAAATGGCGCTCACGCTGTTCGCGGTGAACAACGGCTATTTCGACGACATTGACGTCAAGCGCGCGCTCGCCGCGGAGCGCTCGATGCGCGATTACATCAAGGACAAGTACGGGGAACTCTTGACGCGGATCGAAGATACCAAGGAATTGACGGCCGATGACGAAGCCGCGCTGCACGAGGGGGTGAAGGACTGGAAGAAGAACGGGAGTTATTGACGGGCGCTCCCGGCGTCGCCCGCGGAACCACAGAGGCACCAGCATGCCAGGCACAAAGGAGATCAGGACAAAAATCCGGAGCGTGCAGAACACCCGGAAAATCACCAAGGCGATGGAGATGGTTGCCGCCTCCAAGATGCGTAAAGCGCAGGAACGTATGCGCACCGCGCGCCCCTATGGCGAGAAGATTCGCAACGTCGCCGCGCACATCAGCCACGCCAATCCCGAGTACCGCCATCCGTTCCTGGTTCACCGTGACACGGTGCAGCGCATCGGCATCATCGTGATCACCACCGACAAGGGCCTGTGCGGGGCGCTCAACGCCAACATACTGCGCCTTGCATTGAGCAGGTTGAAGGAGTGGGAAGCACAAGGCGAGAGCATCGACGTGTGCTGCATCGGCAACAAGGGGCTCGGCTTCATGCAGCGTCTCGGCGCCGATATCGTGTCGCAGGTAACGGGGCTGGGCGACCGGCCACAGATGGAAAAGCTGATCGGCACGATCAAGGTCATGCTTGACGGCTACACGCGGGACCGCTTCGACCGGCTGATGTTGTTCTACACGAGGTTCATCAATACCATGAAGCAGGAGCCGGTGATGGAGCAGCTCCTGCCGCTCGCGGGCGAGCGTCTCGGCGCGCCCGAAACCGCCTGGGACTATATCTACGAACCGGAAGCGAAGACCGTGCTCGAGCAGGTGCTCACGCGCTACATCGAGACGCTGATCTACCAGGCTGTGGCGGAAAACATGGCCTCCGAACAATCGGCGCGGATGGTGGCGATGAAGTCGGCCTCGGACAACGCCGCCACCGTCATTGACGAGCTGACGCTGGTCTACAACAAGAACCGCCAGGCGGCGATCACCAAGGAGATCGCTGAAATCGTCGGTGGCGCGGCAGCCGTCTGAAAAAACATTTGAACCACAGAGCCGCAGAGGCACCGAGAGAAGATGCTTATGACGAACTGCCTCCTCTGCGCCTCCGTGCCTCTGTGGTGAGTTCTTGCGTTTAAAGGGAATGACCATGAGTCAAGGAACGATAGTTCAATGCATCGGCGCAGTGACCGACATCGAGTTTGCACGCGAGGGGATGCCGAAGGTCTATGACGCACTCGTGCTGGAGGACACCGGAAGCTCGCTGGTGGAGCAAGGACTCACTTTCGAAGTGGAGCAGCAGTTGGGTGACGGCGTCGTGCGCTGTATCGCGCTTGGCTCCACAGACGGGCTGCGCCGGGGCATGAAGGTAAAGAGCACCGGCGCGCCGATCTCGGTTCCGGTCGGGCACGGCACCCTCGGCCGCATCATGGACGTGCTCGGGCGCCCGATCGACGAGGCGGGTCCGATTGAGGCCCAAGAGCGGCGCAGCATTCATCAGGCCGCGCCCAAGTTCGATGAGCTCTCGCCTTCGGTGGAACTGCTCGAGACCGGCATCAAGGTGATCGATCTCATCTGCCCGTTCGCCAAGGGCGGCAAGATCGGGCTGTTCGGCGGTGCCGGTGTCGGCAAAACCGTGAACATGATGGAACTGATCAACAACATCGCCAAGCAGCACGCGGGACTATCGGTATTCGCGGGCGTCGGCGAGCGCACTCGCGAAGGCAATGACTTCTACCACGAGATGAAAGAGTCAAAGGTGCTCGACAAGGTGGCGATGGTGTTCGGACAGATGAACGAGCCGCCCGGCAACCGCCTGCGCGTTGGGTTGACCGGGCTCACCATGGCCGAGAGCTTCCGCGACGAGGGCCGGGACATCCTGATGTTCATCGACAACATTTACCGCTACACGCTCGCGGGTGTGGAAGTATCGGCGCTGCTCGGGCGCATGCCCTCGGCGGTGGGCTACCAGCCCACACTCGCCGAGGAAATGGGCCGGCTGCAAGAGCGCATCGTCTCCACCAAGGTCGGTTCGATCACCTCGGTCCAAGCGATTTACGTGCCTGCGGATGACCTTACGGACCCTTCGCCGGCAACGACCTTCGCGCACCTGGACGCGACCGTGGTGCTCTCGCGCGACATCGCAGCGCTCGGCATCTACCCCGCGGTGGACCCGCTCGATTCGACTTCGCGCCAAGTCGATCCCAACGTGATCGGCGAGGAGCACTACAACACCACGCGCTCGGTGCAGGCCACGCTGCAGCGCTACAAGGAGCTGCGGGACATTATCGCGATTCTCGGCATGGACGAGCTTTCGCCTGAGGACAAGCTCGCCGTGGCGCGCGCGCGCAAGATTCAGCGCTTTCTGTCGCAGCCGTTTCACGTCGCCGAGGTGTTCACCGGCTCAGCGGGCAAGTACGTCCCGCTCAAGGACACCATCAAGGGGTTCAAGATGATCGTCAACGGCGAGTGCGACAGCCTGCCCGAGCAGGCGTTCTACATGGTCGGCACGATCGAAGAAGCGTTTGCGAAAGGGAAGAAACTTCAGTAATGGGTAATGGGCAATGGGTAATGGGTAAGCCACTCATCACTCATCACCCATCACTCATCACCAAGGACTGAAATGGCAAACACCCTACACGTGGATGTGGTCAGCGCCGAAGAGAACATCTACTCCGGCGAGGTGGAATTCGTGGTGCTGCCCGGCGAGGC
>MERG01000402.1:27206-28043 GCA_001771985.1 Betaproteobacteria bacterium RIFCSPLOWO2_12_FULL_62_13
CCCGGGGCCGTACGCATCAAGCCCGCCGGCGGCGGAGACGAAGAGTTGATCTTCGTCGCGGGCGGTATTCTCGAGGTGCAGCCGAAAGTCGTGACGGTCCTCGCCGACACTGCGATCCGCGGCCACGACCTCGACGAGGCGAAAGCGCTGGAAGCGCAGAGGCGTGCTGAGGAAGCGCGGGCGAAGGCGCGTGACAAGCAGGAGGTAGCCGCAGTAGAGGCCGAACTCGCCACGCTCGCGGCCCAGCTTGCCGCGATCCGGCGGCTGCGGCAGAAGAAAAGATAAACCCGGACGCCTGACGGCGCCGGTTTATCTCTGCGAGTTGGAGCGGACGCAAAGCGCCGTTCAACTCGCGGGGGCAAGTCAGGGATACTCTGAAAAACCGCGATTTCTGTCGCGGGCGAGCACAGCTCGGGCGAGCGGGGGCGCGTCTTCGGGGTGCGGCCGCTCCCGGCGGGCGTAAGCTTGGGGCGGAGCGGCCGAGAAGCGACCCGGCGACACCACACCTTATGCGGCCTTATGCGCCCCGTCCCGCACCACTCTTCGAGAGACCGAGTCCGGGGCGCATCCCCAGAGGGGCCCCTATTCCGCCCTGCGACGCACCCGTCCTTGCGATGTCGTGGGCCAGAACAGGTTAATCAGAATTTCCTTTGAAGGCAGCTTAAGCTGCCCTTTTACGTTCATGGAAAGCTACGACCTTCTCGTCGTCGGCGGTGGCATCAACGGCGCGGGGATCGCGCGCGATGCCGCAGGCCGTGGTCTCAAGGTGCTGTTGGTCGAGCAGGACGACCTCGCTGCGGCCACCAGTTCCGCCAGCAGCAAGCTCATTCACGGGGG
>MERG01000403.1:0-12658 GCA_001771985.1 Betaproteobacteria bacterium RIFCSPLOWO2_12_FULL_62_13
GGAGTGCACGTTTATGAGCGGTCTCATGTCACGACTGTCATAAAGCTGTAACGCGCGGCCATTACCATGCTGCAGTGGCAAGAACATGGTGACATGACAACAGGAGAAAGGGCATGATTAAGTCAAGTAAAGTCAAGACGTTAAGCGTGGTGGCGACGATTGCTGCAGCGTTCGGCGGCATCTCAGCAGCCGGTCAAGCGCAAATCGTAAAGATCGACGGGTCGAGCACGGTGTATCCGATCACCGAAGCGGTGGCGGAGGAATTCCAGAAAGCCAAGAAAGGCAAGGTCAGGGTGACGGTCGGCATCTCCGGAACCGGCGGCGGCTTCAAGAAATTCTGTCGGGGAGAAACGGACATTTCGGATGCGTCGCGCCCCATAACGAAGAAGGAAATGGAGGATTGCAAGGCAGCGGGCGTCGCCTATCTGGAAATGCCGGTCGCTTACGACGCACTGACGGTCGTGATCAATCCCAAGAACACTTGGGCTAAGAGCATGACCGTGACGGAACTCAAGAGGATGTGGGAACCTGCGGCGCAAGGCAAGATTACCAAGTGGAATGAGGTCAATCCCGCGTGGCCCAATGCCCCGATCAAACTTTTCGGCCCCGGCGCGGATTCCGGGACGTTCGAGTACTTCACGGAGGCAGTCGTCGGCAAGTCCAAAGCAAGTCGCGGCGATTTCACAGCGAGTGAGGATGATAACGTGCTGGTCCAGGGCGTGAGCCGTGACGTCAACGGCCTTGGCTACTTCGGTTATGCCTACTATATTGAGAATCTGAACAAGCTCACGGCAGTATCCATCGTCTCCCCGGCTGGCAAAGCGGTGCCGCCGTCGATGGAAACCGTGGTGAACGGCACATATCAGCCGCTGTCGCGCCCGATTCTTATCTACATTAATGCGAAGTCGGCTCAGAAGCCCGAAGTGAAGGAGTTCGTGCAGTTCTACAACAAGCATGCCGACAAGCTGGTGAAGGAAGTGAAATACGTGCCGCTGCCGGCCAGGGCTTATACCCACAATCTCGAGACGCTCGGCAAGATGCGGCTCGGCACAAAGTTCGGCGGCGGGAACAAGGTCGGTCTCACCATAGAAGATCTGATGAAAATGGAAGCCAAGCTCTAATTTTCAGCAAGTTAGCACACGGGATGGGTGATATCACCCTTCCCGTTTTTTGAGCAGTGGTTGAGCCGCGCTCAACCTGCAATAATTACCGCCCACAACAACTCGAATGACCTCTCTTTTCCACGCCCACAGGATAGAAGCGGTGCCGGAACATTTCGTCAGCGACAGACTCGCGCGACGCAAGCTGCGCCACGTCGAAGAGCGCATCATCGAGTTCATCCTGTTCCTCGCCGCCTCGGTGTCGGTCGTGACAACGGTCGGCATCGTGGTAATCCTGCTCAAGGAATCATTCGTCTTTTTCCAGGTCGTGTCCTTATGGGATTTTCTGACCGATACGCAATGGACGCCCCTGTTCGCCGACGCGCATTACGGCATTATGCCGCTGCTGTCGGGTACACTCCTAAGTTCGGCCGTAGCGCTCCTGGTGGCGATTCCGCTGGGCACCATTATCGCGATCTATCTGTCCGAATTCGCGCCGTTCTCGACGCGCGAGGTGGCGAAGCCGTTCCTGGAACTCCTGGGCGGCATCCCGACCATCGTCTACGGTTATTTCGCGCTGCTATTCGTCACGCCGCTGCTGCAGAAAATTATTCCCGGGCTCTCGGGATTCAACCTCCTTTCCGCCGGCCTCGTTATGGGCGTCATGATCATTCCCTACGTGAGCTCGGTCTCCGAGGACGCGATGCGCGCGGTGCCGATGGCGCTGCGGGAGGGCTCCTATGCGATGGGCGCGACACGGTTCCAGACGGCGATCCGGGTAGTGACGCCGGCGGCGTTTTCCGGCATTGCCGCAGCTTACATTCTCGGCATCTCGCGCGCGGTGGGCGAGACCATGATTCTCGCGGTTGCCGCCGGGATGCAGCCCAATCTTACCTGGAACCCGCTTGAGCCGGCGGCGACGATCACCGCTTTCATCGTGCAGGTGGCGCTCGGCGATCTGCCCCACGGCAGCATCGGCTATCAGACCATTTTTGCGGCCGGCCTGACGCTGGCGCTACTCACCCTGTTCTTCAACGTGCTCGGTCATTTGCTGCGTAAACGTTACCGCCAGGCGTATTGATATGAGCGATGCCGTTGTCCGTGTTCAGGAAATACGCGCGCTGATCGCCGCGCACAAGCGCTGGGACATCGTGTTCGGCATCGTCGGGCTGTTGGCGCTGATGGTCGGGGTCCTGACCTTCGTTACGCTGTTCATACAGATGGTAATTGACGGCGCGCCGCGGTTGTCTTGGGATTTTTTCACTTTCTTCCCGTCGCGCAAGCCCGATCAAGCCGGCATCCTGTCCGCCTGGGTCGGCTCGACACTGGTGATGCTCGTGACCGCGGCGGCCGCGGTGCCGCTGGGCGTCGGCGCCGGCGTTTATCTCGAAGAATACGCTCCCAAGAACTGGATGACCGACCTTATCGAAATCAACGTGACCAACCTTGCCGGGGTGCCGTCGATCGTTTACGGTCTGCTGGCGCTCGGGCTGTTCGTCTATGAGTTCGGGTTCGGCCAGAGCATCCTGACTGCGGGGCTCACGCTGGCGCTACTGATTCTGCCGGTCGTGATCGTCGCCACCCGCGAGGCGATCCGTTCGATTCCCGCGGTGATCCGCGAAGGCGCGTATGCCCTCGGCGCGAGCAAGTGGCAGACGACGGCCGATCACATCCTGCCCTACGCGCGCGGCGGCATCCTCACCGGTGTCATCATCGGCATGTCACGTGCTATCGGCGAAACCGCGCCGGTGATCACCATCGGGGCGCTGACCTTCATCGCCTTTCTGCCGCCGGCGCCGGTCACGACCGAGTTTCCATTTTTGTCGTTTGAATGGATCATGTCGCCGTTCACTGTGATGCCGATCCAGATGTTCAACTGGACTTCACGCCCTGAGGCGGCCTTCCACCGCAATGCGGCCGCGGCTGGTCTTGTTCTGGTGGTCATGACGCTCTCGATGAACGCCCTGGCGATCTATCTCCGCTACCGATTGAGAAAGAACCTCAAATGGTAAGCGCGACCGCTCCCGAAATCGTCGCGCCGGCAGCGGCGGCGGGCCGAGCCCCCGACAAAAAGTCGGAGTCGAAGAATCTGAGCTTTTACTACGGCGGCTTCCAGGCCTTGAAGAACATCAGTATGCCGATCTACGACAAGAAGGTGACGGCGCTGATCGGCCCCTCGGGCTGCGGCAAGTCGACCTTTTTGCGCTGCTTCAACCGCATGCACGATCTGTATCCGGGCAACCGCTACGAAGGACAGATCATGCTTTACCCGGACAACACCAACCTGCTCAATCCCAACGTTGATCCAATCGAGGTCAGGATGCGCATCAGCATGGTGTTCCAGAAGCCGAATCCGTTTCCCAAGTCACTCTACGAGAACGTGGCCTACGGCCTGCGCGTGCGGGGTGAACGCAAGCGATCGCTGCTGGACGACAAGGTGGAAGAAGCGCTGCGCGGCGCTGCCCTGTGGGATGAGGTCAAGAATCGGCTGAACGATCTTGCGTTCAATCTTTCGGGCGGACAGCAGCAGCGGCTGTGTATCGCGCGCGCGCTCGCGACCGACCCCGAGATCCTGCTGTTCGACGAGCCGACCTCGGCGCTCGACCCGATCGCTACCGCCAGCATCGAGCAGCTTATCGCCGACCTCAAGGAAAAGGTGACGATTCTGATCGTCACCCACAACATGCAGCAGGCGGCGCGGGTATCGGATTACACTGCCTACATGTATCTCGGCGAGTTGATCGAGTTCGACGCGACCGACACCATCTTCATCAAACCCAGGAACAAGCAGACCGAGGATTACATAACCGGCCGGTTCGGTTAGTTCCTCTCCCTGGTGCGGATTTCGCGCGGCAAATCGGGCGAATTGTTTTGGCAATCAAAGCGCTTGAACAGCGCGTCGCGTTTTTCCTGCGTTGACCCCCTCGAGCTTCGCCTGTAGAATCCATGCGTTTCGGTCGGCCGGGTCGGTGATGCGGGGCAAGCTGGTAACGGGGAACTGGAAGATGAATGGCAACCTGGCCTCGAACCAGGCGCTGCTTCAAGCCATGATTCCCGCGATATCCCCGATTTCCGGTGCGAAATCCGCAGTCTGCGTGCCTTTCCCGTACCTTGCCCAGGTCGAGCAGTTGTTGCGCGGCTCCGGTATAGCGTGGGGAGCGCAGGACTTGTGCCAGTTCGACAACGGCCCCTATACGGGAGCGGTGTCGGCGACGATGCTCGCGGATTTTGGCTGTCGATATGTGATCGTGGGCCATTCGGAGCGGCGCAGCGTGTTTGGCGAAAGCGACGGGGTTGTGGCGCTGAAGTTTTCCCAGGCGCTCAGGGTCGGGTTGATACCGATATTGTGTGTGGGCGAGACGCTGGACGAACGCGAGGCCGGTGTAACGGAAGCGGTGATCGCCCGGCAGCTCGACGCCGTGATTGGGCAGTCGGGAGTGGCGGCGCTGGCCGATGCGGTGATTGCATACGAACCGGTGTGGGCGATCGGTACCGGGAAAACCGCAACGCCGGGTGAGGCGCAGGCAGTCCATGCATTCATTCGCCGTCGCGTGGCGGCCGGGGATGAAGCAATAGCAGCGGGGTTGCAGATTCTCTACGGCGGCAGTGTAAGAGCCGGCAACGCGGCACAGCTGTTCGGCGCGCCCGACATCGACGGCGGCCTGATCGGTGGCGCATCACTCAACGCAGACGAATTCATAGCGATTTGCCGTTGCGCGCAGCCGGCGGCTTGAGGCAAGAGCGAGATGGAAATACTGATTCTGGTGATACACGTATTCGCGGCGCTGGGCATCATTGGCCTGGTGCTGCTGCAGCATGGCAAAGGGGCTGACGTCGGCGCCGCTTTCGGCGGCGGCGCTTCCGGCAGCCTGTTCGGCGCCGCCGGTTCCGCCAACTTTCTGAGCCGCGTGACCGCGATACTTGCCGTAGTGTTTTTCCTGAGCAGCTTGGGGCTGACCTATCTTTCGACGCGCAAGACGGAAGACAAGGGCGTGATGGCAAGCCAGCCCGCGCCAAGCCAGTCGCTGCCGGAGCAAATACCTGCGCCCAGTGTCCCGGCGACGCAGCCCGCCCCGCCAGAAAGCGGGTCGAAGGCAGGGGAAATACCGAAGTAATCCGCGTTAAATTGATCTAGCTCAAACCGGAACCCTCAGCACTTGCATTAACATGCCGACGTGGTGGAATTGGTAGACACACCATCTTGAGGGGGTGGCGGCGCAAGCCGTGTGAGTTCGAATCTCACCGTCGGCACCAAGTACAGGATTGAGGGTTGAGGTAATAGGATTGAGGATCAGCAGAGCGGTGAATCGCCTTACCGGGAGATACGGAAGCTATTGCGCAACGGACATGCTTTTGACTCAATCCTCAATCCCCAATCCTCAATCCTAGACGCGCCATGCTGGAAAATTATTTTCCCGTCCTGATGTTCATCGTGGTCGGCCTCGTGGTCGGCATGATGCCGATCATGCTGGGCGGCGGCTTGAGCCGGCTGCTTGGCGTGCACCGCCCGGACAGCGAAAAGCTCTCGCCCTACGAGTGCGGTTTCGAAGCGTTCGAGGACGCGCGCATGAAGTTCGACGTGCGCTATTACCTGGTGGCGATCCTGTTCATCATCTTCGATCTGGAAATCGCGTTCCTTTTTCCGTGGGCCGTGGTGCTGAGGGACATCGGTTTCTTCGGCTTCATGGCGATGGTCGTGTTTCTCGCCATCCTGGTCGTGGGCTTTGTCTACGAGTGGATGAAGGGCGCGCTGGAATGGGAGTAGCCGCGAAGCAGGCGGGGCGCGATTCGATGCTCAAACGGTTGCCACGGCGCCCCGCTTTGCGAAGGGTTTAATCTACAGGATGGAAACGATTCAGGCGGATGTAGCCATCATCGGCGCGGGAGGAGCGGGACTGCGCGCCGCCATTGCGCTCGCCGAAGCCGACCCGAAGCTCAAGATCGCGCTCATCTCGAAGGTCTATCCGATGCGCAGTCACACCTGCGCGGCGGAGGGCGGTGCGGCGGGTGTCATCAAGGCGGACGACAGCCTCGAGCACCACTTCAATGACACCGTCGGCGGCGGGGACTGGCTGTGCGATCAGGACGCCGTCGAGTATCTGGTGCAGGAAGCGCCCAAGGAACTCATCCGGCTCGAGCACTGGGGCTGTCCGTGGAGCCGCGAGCCGAATGGGTCGGTCGCAGTGCGCCCGTTCGGCGGCATGAAGAAACAACGCACCTGGTTTGCCGCCGACAAGTCGGGCTTTCACATCCTGCACACGCTGTTCCAGACTTCGCTGCAATTTCCCTCGATCAATCGCTTCGACGAGTACTACGCAACCGAGCTGATCGTCGATGACGGGCGCTGCCGGGGGTTGACCGCAATCGAGATGCGCAGCGGCCAGATGCGGCAGATCCAGGCGCGCGCGGTGATCATCGCGGGCGGCGGGGCGGGACGCATCTTTCCGTTTACCACCAACGGCGCGATCAAGACCGGTGACGGCATGGCGCTCGCCTACCGCGCGGGTGTGCCGCTCAAGGACATGGAGTTCGTCCAGTATCATCCGACCGGGCTGCCGAGCACCGGCACGCTGCTGACCGAAGCCTGCCGCGGCGAAGGCGGCGTGCTTCTCAACAAGAACGGCCGGCGCTTCCTCCAGGACTACGGTATGGGACCGGAAACGCCCCTCGGTAAGCCGGTCTTCAAGACGATGGAGCTCGGTCCGCGGGACCGCGTCAGTCAGGCCTTCTGGCACGAGCAGAAAAAGGGCAACATGGTGCCCACCCAGTGGGGCGACGCCATGCTGCTCGATATGCGGCACCTCGGGGAGAAGACGATCAACGAGCGGCTGCCGCTGGTGCGCGACATGTCGATCAGCTACATGGGCGTGGACCCGGTCACCGACCCGGTGCCCGTGCGCCCGGTGGCCCACTACATGATGGGGGGCATCCATACCGACATCCGTGCCGCGACACGGCTCGCGGGGCTGTTCGCGGCGGGCGAGTGCGCCTGCGTCAGCATCAACGGCGCCAACCGGCTCGGCTCGAATTCGCTCACCGAGTTGCTGGTGTTCGGGCGCCGCGCGGGGTTGAGCGCGATGGAATACCTCCAGAGCGGACCGAATGCGGGCAGCGATGCCGCGACCGGTGCGCTTGCGAATGCCGCCCAGGCGCGTGTCCGCGCGCTGTTCCAGAGAAGCGGTGGCAAGGAGTCGGTCGTCGGATTGCGCAAGGAGATGATGCAGACGATGGAGCAGCATGCGGGCATTTACCGGACCGGCGAAGGCCTCGGCGCGGCGTGCGACAAGCTCGCCGAGCTGCGCCGCCGCTACGCGAGAGTGGAGCTGCAGGACAAGACCAATGTCTACAACACCGACCTGCTGCAGGCGCTCGAGCTCGGGTCCATGCTCGATTGCGCCCAGGCGGTCGCGGCGAGCGCGGCGGCGCGCAGGGAGTCGCGCGGTGCCCACCAGCGACTCGATTTTCCGTCGCGCGACGACAAGAATTACCTGAAGCATTCTCTTGCCTACTACAATCGTGCCGAGGTTCCGCGGATGGATTATTGCGATGTGGTGATCACCAAGTCGCAGCCCGGCGTTCGCGATTACTCGGGAGGTCACGAATGAGCGAGCGCCTGGTCGAGCTGGAGGTGCTGCGCTACAACCCGGAAACCGACAGCAAGCCGCGTTTCCAGCGCTACTCGGTCACGTGCAGGGAAGAATGGGTCGTTCTCGATGCCCTGAACCACGTCAAGGAAACCATCGACGCGACGCTGAGTTACCGCTGGTCCTGCCATATGGCGGTGTGCGGCAGCTGCGGCATGATGATCAACGGCGAGCCGAAGCTCGCGTGCAAGTCTTTCCTGCGCGATTACGATGGCGTGATCCGCGTCGAGCCGCTGGTGCATTTCCCGATCGAGCGCGACCTGGTGACCGTGATCGACGACTTCATGGCGAAGCTGGCGCGCGTGAAGCCGTATCTGATTCCGAAGCAGGCAAAACCGGTCGCCGAAGGCGAATACCTCCAGACGCCCGCCGAGCTGAAGAAATTCAAGCAGTACACCCTGTGCATCAACTGCATGCTGTGCTACTCGGCCTGTCCGGAATACGGCTTGATCCCTAAGTTCGTCGGTCCCGCGGCGATCTCGCTGGCGCACCGCTACAACCAGGATTCGCGCGACGGCGGTCGCGAGGCGCGGCAGGAGGAGGTCGCGGCGACCGAGGGCGTGTGGGAATGCTCGTTCACGGGTGCCTGCTCCGAGGTCTGTCCCGAGCACGTTGATCCGGCGAGCGCGCTGCAGCAGGTAAAGATCGCAAGTACAGTGGACTGGTACAAGGAGCACCTGATGCCATGGCTGAAGAAGTGAGACGCAAACCGTTCCATCGTGAAGTGCCGCGGTTGCGCTGGTTCTTCCGGCATCCGCGTTATCTGCGCTACATGGCGCGCGAGGTTACGTGCCTGTTCATTGGCGGCTACACGTTGCTGATGGTTGTCGGGTTGAAGAGTCTTTCCGAGGGGCGTGCGGCGTATGAGGCGTTCCTGGAATCACTGAGAAGCCCCGGGAGCATCGTGTTCCATGTGCTGGCGCTTGGCTTCGCCCTCTATCACAGTATCACCTGGTTCAACCTCACCCCGAAAGCGCTCCCCGTGCAGGTGGGCGAGGAGTTCGTCCCCGCCGGCGTGATCTCCGGCGCGCACTACGGCGCCTGGGCGCTGCTGTCACTTGCGGTGCTGGTTCTGGCGGGGGCGTTCTGACGATGGCAAAGTCGAACAAACCACTCGTCTGGGGACCGTTTGCGGCCGGCGGCACGCTCACCGCCTTCCTCACGCCGGTGCTGATCCTGCTCACGCTGCTCGCCGCGATCGGCCACGCGCCCGATCTTTTCGCCTACGATAAGCTGCATGCTCTCGCGGCCCACTGGCTTGGCAAGCTGGGCATCGTCACGGTCGTGTTCCTGTCCCTGTGGAGCGCTGCGCACCGCCTGCGCATTACGTTCTACGACTTCGGCGTGCGCCGCGACGCCCTGGTTGCTACCGCGGTTTACTCCGTTGCGATCTTGGGCACGGTCGCATCGTTCGTGTTCCTCTGGCGCATCTGACCGGTCCCGATTGATAGCGGCTGGCAGGAACGTTATCTTGAAGTACATCGACCCGGCGCTGCTCGCCCCGGCGCTTAAGGCAAGACACATCAGACGGAGGAATGTCAGAAAATGAACCCGCCGCCCCTGGCAACGCGCGAAGTTGCGCGCGAAGAGCGCTTCAGGACGGTCTGGACGCAGGAGCTGAACCGGGTCTTCGCCGATGTCGCTCCGTATTACGACCGCGCGAACCACGTCGCGAGCCTGGGGCTGTGGAAGTGGTTCCTGGACAGCTTCCTGAATACCATCGAGCTGCGACCCGGGCAGAGAGCGCTGGATGTCTGTGCCGGCACCAATGCGGTGGGGATTGCATTGCTCGAACGTGAACCGGCTATCGAGGTCCACGCGATCGACCGCAGCGGGGACATGCAGGAGGTCGGGCGGCAGCGCGCTCAAGCGAAGGGATTCCGGATCCACGGCGTGATCGGCGACGTGCACGAGCTGCCTTTTCCTGACAACCATTTCGACATCGTGACAATCCAATGGGCCTCACGGCATCTGCGCGTGAAGCGCGTTTTCGGGGAAATCCACCGGGTGCTGAAGCCGGGTGGGCGCTTCCACCACTGCGACATGCTGCGACCGGCTAACCCGCTGGTTGAAAAGCTGTACTACGGGTATCTGCGTTTCTGCCTGGCGTTCACCGGGTTCGTATTCCGGAGCGGGCCGGCGGCTCTGAACTGCAAGCAGTACTTCCTGAGCGCGCTCCAGATGTTCTACTCAGCCGAGGAATTGTCGATCGTGTTGCGTGACCTGGGCTACCGCGAGGTCGCTGCGAAGACGCTGCTCGCCGGCATGATCGGATTTCACCGCGGAACAAAACCGCTGCCGGGCTGAGAGCCGGGTGCGCACGGCATTCGAACCGGCCCGACGCGTTTCGGCTGTCGCCTATGGACCGGATACATGCCCTCACAGCCCTGAACAGCAAGATCCTGGCGGCGTACAGCCACCGCACCGTCGCAGTGTTACGCGGATCACTGCCGCTGCGGCTGGCGCTGCCGCACCTGGAGAACGTTCTCGCCCTGAACGTCGACAAGGAGGTGCGCAAAGACGCATTGGTGATTCGGCGCGCCGCCGAGGCGCTCGCCGCCGGCTTGCCGCCCGGGCGTGAAGTGGTGCAGCAGCTCCTCGACGCAACCAAGGCAATTGACAGGGCATTCCTCGAGGGCGTCGGCGCGTTCCCCGTGCGTATTGTTATCCGCTACGACGAAATTGTTTCGGTGCGCATGCGGCGCATCGAGTTTCTCCTCGGAGCGGCGTACCGGATTCTTGCTGCGTGGCGCGCGGAAAGCGGGCTGCGGGCTGCGCTGCGCGCGGCCTACACGGAGCCTGACTTCGAACGGATTCTGCATGAAATGCTGCGGCTCTATGCAATCGAAACCCGTGCGCTCAGTCGCTCGGTGCGCCTGCCGGCGCTGCTTGCGCCCGTGCAGGACCGCGTGGCACAGAGACTGTTTGGCATCATGGAGGATGCCGGCGGGCGCCTGGCGCGCGAACTGGCACGCGCGGTGTATCGGGCGCGGCGCGACGGACGCCACCACGCCACTCCGACTACTTGAGGGCTGCAAGTGCATTTCCTTCGCTTTGACCTTCTCTTGCTGGTTGCGGCTGAGCTCGTCCCGGCGTACGCGGGACATTTCTTGCGGTGCCGCATTTGTGCGCCGCCGCAAGCACGCAAGTTTTTGATCTTGGGAATCCTTTTTCGTTGACCGGTCAGTCAGCGGTGGAGTAAAATCTCAATGTTTTTTGGAACTCGAACGCCGTGCGGCGTGTCGCCGCCAGCCGCCAAAAAGTCCTTGGCAGGCGGGCCGGGAACCGCGCCTTGCTCAAGGCGGTCGTGGCAGGTATGGCAGGCTTCCAGGGGCGCCGGCGGTGGTGTGCCTATGCTGCGCTCGCAAGCACCTCACGCCGGGGGTGGGTCATTCACCCGGAACACCGATGGAATGGCTGAATCCTGGATCGGGAATCCAGAGACGATGCTCGACGACCATTTGCCTGACCCGCCGTTTATGCAGGTCGGGCCCGGAGTCGGTGTGATGCATTCTCCCGGTGTAGGTCGACACCGCCGCGGCCGGTGTTGTGGGCAGTCTCCGACCTTGCACTCTTGGACTGGGAGTTGATGTATGGGCGCTCCAGAGAATCTTGCTGACAAAGGCTTCATCACCACCACGGCCGACAAGCTGGTCAACTGGACCCGCACCGGGTCGCTGTGGCCGATGACCTTCGGTCTTGCGTGCTGCGCCATTGAAATGATGCACGCGGGCGCCGCGCGCTACGACCTTGACCGCTTCGGCATCGTGTTTCGCCCGAGCCCTCGCCAGTCCGACGTCATGATCGTCGCCGGCACGCTGTGCAACAAGATGGCGCCCGCGCTGCGCAAGGTGTATGACCAGATGGCCGAACCCCGGTGGGTGATATCCATGGGTTCATGCGCGAACGGGGGCGGCTATTACCACTACTCGTACTCGGTAGTTCGCGGGTGCGACCGGATCATTCCGGTCGATATCTACGTCCCGGGCTGCCCGCCAACCGCGGAAGCGCTGCTCTACGGCATCATCCAGCTTCAGAACAAGATCAAACGCACGAATACGATTGCGCGCTAGATGACACCGAAGCTCCAGCGTCTTCACGACGCGCTGCGAAGCGCGCTTGGCGGCGCGATCGCAAAGCTTACCGAGCGGCTCGGGGAGCTGACCCTGGAGGTGAAGGCGCCCGATCACCGTGCCGTGGCGCAACTCCTGCGCGATCATCCGCAGCTGAAGTTCGAGCAGTTGATAGACCTCTGCGGGGTTGACTATAGCGCCTATGGCGACGGTGGGTGGGACGGGCCCCGCTTTGCGGTTGTTGCGCACTTGCTTTCGGTCGGACACAACTGGCGCGTTCGCCTGCGCACGTTTTGCCCCGACGGTGAGTTTCCGGTGCTCGATTCCCTGATCGAAGTGTGGCCTTCCGTGAACTGGTTCGAACGCGAGGCATTCGATCTCTTCGGCATCGTGTTCACGGGGCATCCCGACCTGCGCCGCCTCCTTACCGACTACGGATTCATAGGCCATCCGTTCCGCAAGGACTTTCCGGTTTCCGGCAACGTGGAGATGCGCTATGACCCGGACCAGCAGCGCGTGATCTACCAGCCGGTCACCATCGAGCCGCGCGAGATCACGCCGCGCATCGTCCGCGAAGAGAATTACGCGGATAACGAAGGATTCAGAAAGGGCTAGCCACAGAGGACACGGAGAAACACTTCATGAGACGCGGTCTGGAACGGTTTCTTCCTCTGTGATCTATGTGCTCTCTGTGGCAAAGACTTATGGCTGAAATCAGAAACTATACGATGAACTTCGGGCCGCAGCACCCCGCCGCCCACGGCGTGCTGCGCCTGGTGCTGGAGCTCGACGGAGAAGTGATCCAGCGCGCCGATCCGCACATCGGTCTCCTGCATCGCGC